>JACASW010000022.1 GCA_013390785.1 Marine Group I thaumarchaeote | reverse complement strand
TCTCAATGGTGGATTGTTGTTACAGATTGCTATACCAAAAGGCACTAAGGTTGATGAGATCAAAAAGGTCATTGAGAAAGGAGCCAGTATTACTAGCTCATTCAAACCTGTTATGCAAGTACCAATATGTGGAAACTGTGGATTCAAGGATGAAAAACTTGGAGACAAATGCCCTACTTGCAAGTCTACATATATCATATAGCCTTTGATTTTCTTATCAAATAACTGATCTCATGATCGTTGGGATTTTTGAATTTTGTTAGAAAAATTGAGCTAAAACGATCTTTGATCAAAAACTCTTTCACAAGAGAAGTTATATGCTCATTGGATTAATGGTTTGGAGGGGAGCATAGTGGTAGACAATAAATCTCAGATAGAGCATTCTATTTCTCAAGTTAGGAAGAGAGATGGATCAGTTTCAAACTTTAACAGGGATAAAATACTAAATGCCATATACAAAGCATTTACGGCATCAAATAAACCAGATAAGGAACTAGCGATCAATCTTTCCGATGGTGTTTTAACCAAATTAACTGAGCATGGATTTTCAGCGAATAACCCACCAAGCGTTGAATCCATTCAAGATTTAGTAGAATCAACTCTGATCGATCAAGGTCATAGCGATATCGCCAAGAGCTATATCCTATATCGCCATGAGCGCAGAAAGGTTAGAGAAGAAAAGATGAAGGTATTAAATACTAAAAAACTAGATTCAGTAGGAAAATCCTTCGATATTAACTGTTTAAGAGTTATGGCATCCCGCTATCTTTTTCGTGATGGCAAAAATGAAATAATTGAGAAACCATCTGAATTATTTGAAAGAGTTGCAGTCCTAGTTAGCATTTCTGATCTAATAAGAGATAGTTATCTATTCACCAAAGATGGTGGTATATCACAAAATTTAGAGGAAGCGGCGGAATACCTCAAAAAACTAGATGATTTTAACTACAAATTCAAGATAGGCAAGTATTATCTCAATAAATGGCACTTTAGATGCCTCATAAACTGCTATCTTGATCTGGCAAAGCAAGGAATGATGAAAGTGCCATTCAAGGAACTCTTAACCATGCTTGCTTCCAAAAAATTTGATGCATATGCTGACAGAATATCAGAATACTATGGATTAATGACATCTCAAGACTTTTTACCAAATTCACCTACTATGATGAATGCTGGTGGGCGTTTAGGTCAACTTTCTGCCTGCTTTGTTTTAGGAATGCCTGATGATATGCAATCAATAATGAAAACAACCTCTGACGCTGCATTGATTTTCAAGTCTGGTGGTGGTGTAGGAATCAACTATTCTGATCTACGTGATGAGGGAGAGATTGTAGCCTCTACCTCCGGAGTAGCGTCAGGACCAGTGTCTTTTATGAATATAATCAATACTGTGACTGAAGTAGTGAAGCAAGGTGGCAAAAGAAGAGGTGCAAATATGGGAATTATGGAGGTTTGGCACCCTGATATTGAGAAATTTATTACAAACAAAACGGAGCCTGGCGTATTAGAAAATTTCAACGTCAGTGTCGGCGTCTGGAAGGACTTTTGGGATGTACTTGTAAATTCTGGGGATGGAAAATACACACTGCGTTCTCCAAAAGATAACTCGTCAGCTGGAGAAATAAATGCGCATCACTTGATTGATTTGATAGCTCAATCAGCTTGGAAGAGTGCAGAACCGGGATTAATTTTCTTTGATAACATTAACAAATACAATGTATTTGCAAAAGCACGTGGTGGCCCACTACGTGCAACTAATCCTTGTGGTGAGCAAAGTCTTTACCCATACGAATCTTGTAACTTAGGTTCAATCAATTTGTCAAACCTTGTAAAAAGGACCGCTGATGGTCAGTACGAATTTGACTGGCAAAGATATGAAGAAACTATTAGAAAAACTACAAGATACTTGGACAATATTATAGATGTAAATCTGTATCCTGTACCAGAAATTGATGTTGCATCAAAGGATTCTCGCAGAATAGGATTAGGTGTCATGGGAGTGGCTGATCTATTATACAAACTGCGAATTCCATATAACTCAAAAGAAGGATATGATTTCCAATTTAAGCTGGCTGAGGCGCTAACATATTATTCCATGGAAGAAAGTGTTGCACTATCAAAGAGTAGGGGTGAATTTCCATTATGTTCTAAAACAGATTATGCGGATGGAAAGATTCCAGTTTCAGGATATTATGAAAAACCAAAACAAGAACAATATTATGATTGGGATGCTCTTATCGAAAAGATCCAAAAACACGGAATTAGAAATGTTCTAACTACTACAGTAGCCCCTACCGGCACGTTATCTATGTTAGCTGATTGTTCTAATGGAATGGAACCAAACTTCGCACTAGTTTTTGAAAAGAGAGTTACAGTAGGCAGATTCTTTTACACCAATAAAATATTTGAACAAGTCTTAAAAGAAAACAATCTGTATAGTGAAGAATTACTTGCAAAGGTAGCGGACAACTATGGTTCTGTTAAAGGAATACCTGAAATTCCAGATTGGATTCAAAACATCTTTGTTACTGCAATGGATATACATTGGTCTGATCATGTTTTTGCACAAGGAGTATGGCAAGATTGGATTGGAAATGCAATTTCCAAGACAATTAACATGCCACATGATGTATCTGTTGATGATGTTAAGGCTTCATATCTTTTGGCACATGAGATGGGATTAAAAGGAATAACAGTTTATAGAGATGGCTCAAGGCACAAACAAGTTTTGCATATGACAAGTGAAGATGCAGAAAAGAACTTTGAAGTAAAACCAAGTGATTATGTTACAAATTACATCTCAAATAGTATTAAAAATGAATACATTAAATCTCAAATTAATAATGCATTATCAGCTATCAAGCTAGAAGATTCTCGTAAGACAACACAAACCGTCGTAGAAGAAGAAAGCGAAGAAACTTTGTGTCCTGTGTGCAAGAACAAGCTTATTTTTGCTGAAGGATGTAACATCTGCATAGATTGTGGATATAGTGGATGTACATCAGGATAAAGCAGAAAAAACAATTTTTATGTAAGCAAAAAAATTTGCACATATGCGGTCATAGTATAGCCTGGTTAGTATTCGGGGTTTCCAACCCTGTGACGCGGGTTCGAATCCCGCTGACCGCATGTATTTTGATTTAATCCGATCCAATTTTTTTAGGAGTACATTACTTGTAAAGTTATGAAACAAGCAAAAAGAAAAATTGCGCTTGAAAGAATGTATGTATTGATTAATAACGCAGTATCAAATGCTAGTTCAAACCCTGATTTAGCTCAGAGACAAGCCGGCTTGGCGAGAAAAATAAGCACACATTATAGAATTAAGATGCCTTACGAATTAAGAATAAATTTTTGTAAACAATGTAAAAATTTTATTGCACCAGGAATTAATTCAAGAATAAGACTTGGGCGAACTCCTCTCAAGGCAGTTCGAATAACATGCAATTTTTGTGAACACACGTACCGCAAAGTAATAGCTCATTGATTTATAAGACGATTTACAAGTTTGACACCAATGGCTAAAGTCTATGATGTACCAGCTGA
>JACASW010000020.1 GCA_013390785.1 Marine Group I thaumarchaeote | reverse complement strand
CTGTGTCTAGGAAAATTTTCATGGTTTTTTACCTCTTACTTCCTTTACTGAATTTGCTATATTAATAGATGTTATCCCATGTTTTTCGAATAATTGTGGAATTTCATTATCACGGGCTGATTCTCCAAACTTGTCCTGTACACCAATTCTTTTTATTGGAACGGGGTAGGATTCCGAAACAACTTCTGCTACGCTAGAACCAAATCCTCCCATAACATTATGTTCTTCACAGGTTACAATTGCTCCTGTTTCTCTAGCAGCTTTTTCTAAAAGTTCCTTGTCAATTGGTTTAACAGAAAAACAATCGATAACTCTGCAAGATATTCCCTCTTGTTGAAGTAGATCAGCTGCATCCAATGCAATCTTAACTGTAATCCCACACGCAGCTATTGTACAATCAGAACCATCCCGCAGTACAATTCCTTTACCAATCTGAAATTCTTGTGAATCATTATGTATAATGGGAGTTTTTGATCTAGCCATTCTCATATAGAATGGTCCATATTGTTGAGAAATTATCCAAGTAAGTTTTGAAACAGTGACTGAATCAGACGGTACAAGCACTCTCATGTTGGGAATTGCTCGCATGATTGCGATATCTTCGACCTGTTGATGGGAACCACCATCAGCACCAACACTAAGACCGCCATGAGAAACAACTAGTTTTACATTCAAACCCTTCTTATCTCCCGGAGAAGGATATGCAATTGCATTTCTAATTTGATCAACACATCGTCCTGGCAAAAATATGGCATATGTGCTGGCAAATGCTGTCTTTCCAGAATATGCAAGTCCAGCAGCCACCGAAACTAGATTAGCTTCCGCAATTCCTACATTAAAAAATCTTTCAGGAAATTTTTTCCCAAAATTTGCAGTTTTCAGCGAGTCAGTGGTATCAGCTCCTAGAACCACAACATTTGGATTTTCTTCTCCAACTGCAACAAGTGCTTTGCTATATTCAGTTCTCATATCACCGAACTGTTCTGTACTCATTGAAACCCAAGCTCCTTTGCAATCTGAACTAGCTTATCTTTTTTTTCTCCAACAACATGAAGATCAATCCAGCTGTTAACAAGTCCTGTTCCGCCTAGTTCATGTGCCTTTTTAATTAGTAGCCGCCTTCTGGATTCAAGAACTTGATTTCTAAACTCTTTAATGATCATTCTAACATCAGTTTGCCCAATAATGGCACTTCCGCCCACAAATGCTCTTGCGCCATCCTCAAAACATACTCCTATATTTTCCAAATTAACTCCGCCATCCGCTTCAATGTATCCCTCGAATTTGTACTCTCTAAGATCTTTAGCAATTCGCCTAGTTTTTTCATGGGTTGATTCTATGAATTTCTGACCAGATTTGCCCGGAACTACAGACATGATAATTATCTGGTCTAGTAATTCTGCAAATTTGTAGCACCATTCTGATAGTTCTGTATCTGGATTGATTGCTAATCCAATTCCAACTTGGTTTGAACGTAACATATCAGATATTTCACCAAAGCTAGATTCATCACACACCTCAGCATGAACAGTAATGATATCACTCCCAGCATCTATGTAATTCCGTACATGTTTTACCGGCTCGTTAATCATAAGATGAGCATCGAATGGTATCAATGTTAACGGACGTAATTCCTTGATCTTTGTATGATCAAATGTTTTGTTGGGAACAAACTGACCATCCATAACATCCAGATGGATATAATCAGCTCTACCATCATCACATCGTTTAACTTCTTTGTCAAGATTTGACATGTCGCCAGCAATAATTGAAGGTGCTATCATAAACTGAGATTCTAATTCGTCTTCAATGATTGGAACCATCTCTGGTTTGGGAGCTTTACCATGCCATTGTGGATTATCTTCCATGTGTTCTACTCCCTTGCCTTTGATTGTTCTAGAAATGATAATTGATGGGAGTCCTTTAGTTTGATTTGCCCTTCCTATGGCATCTGAAATTTGTTCGATTCTATGTCCGTCGATTTCTATAACATTCCAACCAAAAGACCGCCACTTATCTCCAGTCTTCCATCTGCTTGCGTCTTTCCACATCTCTGACAAGTCATTACCAAGTAATTCCTCATCAAGCGGCATGATTTTTTCTGTATAGGAATCCTGTTGTATGAAGTTTCTATCAAGAAACACAGTCATGTTATCAATCTTGTACTTGGCAGCTGTCATTGCTGCCTCCCAAACTTGACCCTCATCAGACTCGCCGTCACCAATAACCGTGTAAATTCTATGATCTTTACCATCAATTCTTGCAGCTAAAGCATTTCCGATAGAATAGGATAGTCCAATTCCTAAAGAACCTCCACAAAACTCAACACCAGGACACTTTAGGTCTGGATGACCCTGAAGTTTACTGCCAAACTTTCTCAATGTTAAAACATCGTCAGGATCAAAGTAACCAGCTGTTGCCATATTTGAAAAAAGACCTGGTGATGCATGTCCCTTTGAAAGTATGAGCTTATCACGCTCTTCCCAATTCGGATTTTTTGGATCATACTTCAAATGCTTGTAAAATAAACAACCCAAAATTTCAGCCATAGAAAAGGATCCGCCAGGATGACCAGATCCGGCTGCTGATGTACCTTGAATTACGAGCTTTCTAGCCTTGAGAATCTTTCTTTTAATCTGATAGTAATTTAGCCCCATTGATACATAGAATTAACAAATGACAATTATAATTGCATTGTATTGTGATAGACTAGGTTAAAATTATTATAATAATAAAAGCTGAATAGAGTGCTATATGGATCTGAAAGAAATGACACCACTTGTAATTTATGATAACGAGTGTTATCTTTGCGTACAGTTTGCTAAATTTGTAAACTTTTTAGCAAAAGGAAGACTACGTTTTGTGGGTCATTATACAGATTTTGGTAAGAAAATAAGAGATAATACTCTGGATTCAAACGCGTTAGAGATGTTTTGGTTTATTGACAGTAATACTGCATATGGAGGTAGAGCTGCTCTTGGACCATTATTTTCTGCAATAGTCAATGTTAGTAAGAAAAAAATACAAAATAAAATAGCTGAAAATTCTTGTGAACTTGGCTGCAAAAACCCAAGTGCAGTTTTTTTCCGTTCTGCAAGTCTTCTAACTAATAGTAAAAAGATCAAAATATCAGAACAAAACTAGTATCCTCTAGAATTTCTGTCTGGTTTATCGATATTTGGATTTCTAAATCCATGCTTTTCCATCATATGATTTAGAAATCGTATGTCATCAGAAAAATGCTCACCGCACACTGAACAGGTTGACATGATAATACTATCCTATGTGTGTATTTTTGTGTTTTTTGTGAGCAATTTATCTATGTGTATATTTCAGATTTTACATGAAAGAATTTGTAACAGCATTGTTAGGTACTATCTTTGTATTATTACTAGTTGATTCTATTGAATCTGTGGCTGCAGATCATTTGGAACCAGGTGAAGGAATTTGGAAAGATGAAAATCGGGTAAATCTTGTTACAACCAAAGATTCAAAATATCAAGTGCATCTGCAAGTAGAAGTTCGGAATGCACAAGGTCAGTTAATCAGTATTTCAGAAACATCACATGTTAATCATATACCACATGAAATAACTGATAATACATTCGATACAATGTTAGGTAAAAAAGAAATTATTACTATTGATAACATAAAATATGAAAAAATTCAGTAAAGGAAGTAAGAGGTAAAAAACCATGAAAATTTTCCTAGACACAG
>JACASW010000013.1 GCA_013390785.1 Marine Group I thaumarchaeote | reverse complement strand
AAAACATGTTAAAGTTTCTGAAAAAAAATTAGAAAGAGTGGAATGCTGGTTTCAAAAATATGGTGATAAGGCAGTTTTGTTTGGAAGGATGGTACCAGTTTTCAGAGAAATGGTTTCCATACCAGCAGGTTTGCTTAAAATGAAACTACCAAAATTTCTTGCATATACAATTTTGGGTTCTTGTGGATGGAGCATGACATTAATTTTCATCGGATATTATTTTGGAATTGCAGCTCTTGAGCTTTGGTAATTTTATCATGATGCATTTTTATCACGAGGATCAATACTTAATGATTTGTTAAAGCATGATATCGCTTCATCGTATCGTCCAAGACTCCTTAATGCAATACCCTTTAAGTTCCACAAGTCTGGATCTTTTTGATCAAGTGATATAGCTTGTTCAAAAAAATTTAATGCATTATCATAATTACCACAATCAAGTTGTTCCTTTCCTAATATAATTAATCTGTTAATCGATTCCAAATTGAAATTCCTCAAATTGGTTATACATTTTTAACAAATTTTGTACACGGACAATCAACGATAATACATGTGTCATTATTTCTGATGTGGTCAGAAGCCAAATGCTTACATCTAGTATCCTGACAAATATGACGCTGAAGTTCTTTACTAATTACACTTTGTGCGATTTTATTAGCATCTTCTTTTGTAACACCTTTTTTATCTATATAATAATGAACTATGTGATTGTAAAGCACATCTGGGTTGAACGGCTTTTTTAATTTCATCATACTAGAATGGTGAAAAATGTACTTAAATTTTATTAAAAATTTCTTTGTTGAATATAATTACTTTTTAGCAAAGTGTTGATCATACATTTTTTTTCGCTTATGGTCCGAGAGAACTTCATATGCCATGTTTATCTGTGCCATTTTTTCTTCAGCATCATTACTCTGTTTTTTGTCCGGGTGCCATTTTTTTGCAAGTAGTCTAAACTGCTTCTTTATCTCATTTTGACTTGCATTTTTTGATATTTGTAAAATAGCGTAATAATCAGGTATGTTTTCATTTAATAACGATTCTCTGAATTCTTCATCACTCAGTTTGTCTTTACCAGCACGCTCAAAATTAACTTCATCACTCATCCATTCAGAATGATATTTTTCGTAATCTCTATTTTTTTTTGATTCCCATTCACCAGCATCATATTCAGTTTTTTTCCTGGTGAATGAACCTCTTGCAAGAAAAATTAACACACCAATGATTATTATCGCTGCTACTGCAAATATGGTTATTTGATCAGATTCCGATAAATTATTTGTACCATCACTTACCTTCATTGGATTAACATTATGACCTGAATCATAAAAAAACTGGTCAGTGATTTTTATTTCATCATAAACTATAGAAATATCATAATGTCCACTACGTTTCAAATCATAATTTTCTAATGTGATATTATATGTGAAATCTCCAGGTATAATTGTAAGATTTTCATTTAGTATGATTATTTCATCTGGATCAATAATTGTTATTTGAAGTATAGTTTCAGTAGAAATGTTTCCATGGATCGCAATCACATCTGCATCAGTGTATATTGGAAGATCAACAGAAATATTCACAGAATTAGCAAAAACGTCAATTGGTAAAAATAAAACAAAAATAATCAAAAAACAGACAACAACTTTGTATTTCATTGATAATTGTGATAGTTAGTCTGGTTTTATTTGATTATTTGCTAATTTGATCTCTGAAATAGCCAAAACTGGTTAATTTTACATTAATACCAATCACAACTGTGTTAAATCTCATTAACAAAATCTTGCTAATACTATGGTAAAGTTAGTTTTAACATGACAGAAGGTTACTGCGTAAAATGTAGAACAAAAAGAATAATGGACGGTGCAACTGCTGTAACTCTCAAGAATGGCAAGCCTGCAACAAAAGGTACTTGTCCTACGTGCAGCACAAAGATGTTCCGAATAGGTAAGGGTTAGGAACATTTACCATTTTTTTCATTGTTAGTATGTATTCATTTTATGCTATAAATTATAAAACCAATTTATCAACTAGTGTACATGGAGAGTGACTCTCATTCAGACGAAGAAATCAAACAAATATTTTCACTAAAAAAAATTGCAGTTGTTGGAATGTCAAGGCATACTGCTAAAGCTGCTCATTTTGTCCCAAAATATTTGACTGAGCAAGGATTTGATATTACACCAGTTAATCCTAATTCTACTGAAATACTAGGAAAAAAATCCTATCCGGATGTATCATCCATTGATCATCCTGTTGATATTGTAGACATTTTTAGACCGTCAGAGGATGTATTACCTTTTGTACAAGATGCAATTAAAAAGAAACCAAAAGTGATTTGGTTACAGGAGGGTATTCATAACTCTGAGGCTGAGGAACTTGCAAGAAGTAATGGAATTATGGTTATTTTTAACAGATGTATGCTAGCTGAACACCAACGCCTTTTCTAATCATGGACACTAGTAATGATCCGGTATCACGCGCGGAAAGAGCATTATATGATATTCAGGAACTAGCAGATTCAACAGCTGAACATCATCCATATTGGGCATTATTGTACAATTGCTCCCAGATTTCTAAATTGATTTTGGAAAAATGGAATGATGATCTAACTGAAGAAGATTTAAGTGAAATACGTTGGATGATTTCTGAGTTAGAAAATTCATGCAACAAACTCAAAAATAAAGTAGAAGAACAAGACAACAAAGATAAATAATTTGAACTCGCTTTTTATTCATGCCAATTAAAATCGGTCTTATCGGTAAGACGAATACTGGTAAAACTACATTCTTTAATTCATCCACATTATCATCTGATGAAATTTCAACCTACCCTTTTACAACTAAAAAATCATCTACATCAACCGGATATGCGATTACACTATGTGTTCATCCTGAATTTAATGTGAACGATAATCCAAATAATTCCAAGTGTAAAGATGGTTGGCGGTACATCCCAATTGAATTAATCGACTTGCCTGGATTAATTAAAGACGCGTGGAAGGGAAAGGGTTTAGGTAATCAATTTCTTTCAATTGCATCACAATCTGATGCATTATTACATATTGTTGATGCATCTGGCAGTATTGATTCTAGTGGACGAATAACTGAAACGGGAACAGGAGATCCTGTTTCTGATTTTGCTGACATTGAAGAGGAATTAAACATGTGGTATCAAAAAATTTTGGAGGGCAATCGAGATAAACTTCAAAAAATGGTGGATGTTGACAATGACCAAGTCGATGCCTTAACAGAATTGTATCAAGGCTTGGGTGTAAAAAAAAGTCATGTAAAAGAGGCATTAAAAATAACTAAACTTGAAGAGAAGGATATAGAAAACTATGATATTAAAGATAGTAAAAAATTTGCTAGTGAACTTAGAAAAATTTCTAAGCCAACTTTAATCGTAGCAAATAAAATTGATGTCAAAGGGGCCACAAAAAACTTTCAGCGCCTTCGTGAGAGATATAATGATATGATTGTGGTTCCCGCAAGTGCAGATAGTGAACTATCATTAAGACGTGCAGAACAAAAAGAACTTATCAAATATTCACCAGGTTCAGAACAATTTGATATTTTAAGAGCTGATGACATTAATGAAAAACAAAAGAATGCACTTAATTTCATAAAAAGTGACATTATGGGAGAATACATGCGTACTGGGGTTCAATTTGCAATAAACATTACAGTTTTCAAATTATTAAAAATGAATTCTATTTATCCTGTAGCCACACCAGAAAAACTTTCTGATAAAAATGGTCGTGTACTTCCAGATCTCATATTGCTGAAAGATGGGTCTACAGTTATTGATTTGGCAAAGGAGATTCATTCTGATTTAACTAAAGGTCTTCTATATGCAAAAGATTTGAGATATAATTTGAGAGTTCCAACAAATTATCAATTACGAGATAGAGATGTTATTTCCCTTGTAAGCGCATCAAAAAAATAATCACTCTGCTTTAATTTTTTCTTGTTTAATCCATCTAGTCTTATTCTTATGATCGACAAAAATGATATTCCTCTCTGCAATTTGCTCTCTAATTTTGTCAGCCTCGTCATAGTTTTTTTCTGCTCTATATTCATCACGTTTCTTTATCATCTGGTTAATTTCATTTTTTTCATCATCTGAAACTTTAAGAATTTTAATTCCTAGTATATCTGACATTCTTTCAAATTCTGGTAAAATTATTTTTGCAGACGCCTCAATTAGTTTTTCTTCTGCAGATAACGAATTAACTTCCCTGATTAATTTGTAATAAATAGCAAGTGCAAGTGGTGTGTTGAGATCGTTATTTAATGCAGAATTAAATTCATTTTTACAATCATTTACAAGTTTCTCAACAGTAACTTCGTCACCAATACCATCAGCCAATCTTAGCTCATAATAACATGATTCGATCTGTCTAAGCTTTGTTATGTTTTCTTTTAGCAAGATCTCAGAATAATCAATTGGTTTTGAGTAACTGCCAGAAAGACAAAACAGTCTAATGATGTTTGCTCCCCAATTTTCTAAAACATGGCTCACAGATTTTACGTTTCCAAGTGACTTGGACATTTTTTCACCGTTTATGGTTATCATACCAACATGCATCCAGATCTTTGCAAATTGATTTTGCTTGAAAGATTCTGATTGTGCAATCTCATTTTCATGATGTGGAAAAATAAGATCCCTACCTCCACCGTGAATCTCAAAGTTTTCCCCTAGATACTTCAAGCTCATTGCAGAGCATTCAATATGCCATCCAGGTCTACCTTTACCCCATGGACTATCCCATGATGGTTCAGACTCTGAAAACTTCCATAATGCAAAATCAATTGGATTATTTTTTTCCTCATCAATTTCTACTCGAGCGCCAGAGACCAAATCATCAGTTTTTTTCTTGGATAGCTTTCCATATTCAGTAAATTTTGAAACAGAAAAATAAACTCCATTTTTTGTTACATACGCATATTTTTTATCAACAAGATTAGAAATCAAATTTTGCATATCTTCAATGTGTTCAGTTGCCTTCGGGTATTTGGTAACCCTTTTGACATTTAGACCATCAAAATCATCAAAATAATTTTTAGTATATTTAGCGGCAAGTTCTAAAGGTGATATTTTTTCTTGCTTTGCTCGATCTATTATCTTATCGTCTACATCTGTAAAGTTTTGAATAAATTCTACGGGAATTTTTTGTGATTCTAGGAACCTATGCAGTACGTCAAAAACAATGATTGTTCTCGCATGTCCTATGTGTGCATCATCGTAAACCGTTACTCCACACAAATAGATCCTAACTTTGTCTGAAAATTCTAACTCTGTTTTTGCATTCCTGAGCGTATCAAAAATCTCCATAAATTGATCCAGCTCTCTCAGGCAAAATTCTTTTGTGTTGGGTATTTTGGTACATCTGGTAAATCTTTTCCACATCTTTTTTAGGAATGCCCGTCACATCACCCAGAAATTCATCCAATGTACAGTTTTTGTCCACCATAGAATGCAATATAACGTCAATCTCTTCGTATGAAATACCAATCTCTTCTTCTGCATCATGCCCCTTCCAGAGATTTGGACTGCTTCTTTTAGTGACTATATTGTTCGGTACGCCAAGGAATTCTGCAAACTTTCTTACTTGTGTCTTGTAAAGTTCAACAATTGGTAGTATGTCTGCACTCCCATCACCAAATTTGGTAAAATATCCAATAAGATATTCACTCTTGTTGCTTGTACCTAAAACTAAGTAATTTTTAAGATTAGCATAATAATAGATAATGTTTGATCTTATTCTAGCTCTTAGATTTCCTAACGCACGTTCATCTGGTTCTAAATGGTTAGAATATATTTTGTGAATTACATCGATATCGATAAGTTTGTAATCAAGACCAAGATCACCAATAACTTTTAACGCATCACCGGTTTCACTCGATGGTGACACTGTAGAATCCGGCATTACTAATGCTAGTGCTTTTTTTCCAAATGTTTTTGCAGCCAAATATGCGATTGTTACTGAATCTATTCCACCGCTAAGACCAAAAACAACACCATCAGATTTCTTCTCTGAAACCGCATGTTTTAGAAATCCATCAATTGTTCGTTGTATATCTTGGAAATGCATTTCATCCAATAATCCTGACAATCTTTCTAGATAATCCATTGCACCATCTTTGGATTCTAGGCATAAAAATTGTTATCTAATCAATAATACTAACTATTTTTTTCAATTAATCAATAATATTACATTCCTGATTTTTTATTGATTTTTAAAAATGGTAATTCATGATTGGTAAACTGGTTATAACAGCAATAGTATTGGGTAGCGGGGCTTTCTTACTGTTATCTGACAATTTTGAAGAATATGTTTCTCCGTATGCTAATGCAGCAGCCAGTGATATTGAAAATATGAAAAACGATCCAGTAGTACAAGCCAAATTTTACCAGGCACTTGATACAATCTATGAAAATTTAGCTAAAATGAAATTTTCAGTAAGTGATTTTTTTAGTAGTTAATCATTGCTGTAAATCGATGTATATTCCATCTGCCCTTTCTTCAACTGGATATGTTTGAAGTTTTACACCTTTTAGATAGTCCTGAAGTTCACCTGTCTTGATATTATAATGCCAAAAATGTGATGGGCATTCCACAATGTCACCATCAAGTTTACCTGCTGTGATTGGATTATCTTGATGCACACATATTGCATCCAACGCATGATAACCGTTTTGATTAAAAATAGCAATTTTTTTTCCGTCGATATCAAATTCACTACCACTGTTAGATGATATTGTATTTTTTTCTGCTATTTTTTTCCAAGCCAATTGCTTACACTGTGCTATTTTTCTTACTCTAAAAAGTTTTGCAAAGCATGATAGGATTTTATATTCGCTTAAAATCCAAGTTTATGTTGAGTAAAGTAAAAAATCCAAAATTAGCAAAGCAGGGTAAGTTATCTTATGAATGGGCAAGATCTCATATGCAGATTTTAGACAATACTATAGTTCGTTTAAAAAAATCAAAACCGCTTAAAGGAATTACATTAGGATTTTGTTTGCATATAACAAAGGAGACATCTGTTTTACTTATTGGTGCAAAAGAGTTAGGAGCCAATGTTGCATGCTGTGGAGGAAACCCGCTTACTACTCAAGATGATATAGCTGCGTTTCTTGCTTCGCAAGGAATTCATACATATTGTTGGGCTGGACAAAATGCTAAAGAATATGATTGGTGTATACAACAGGTTCTAAACCATAAACCACAAATTTTGACGGATGATGGTTCTGACATGAATGTAAAAGCACATTTTGATAAAAAATACAGAGCGTTGCAAATTTTTGGTGCAACTGAAGAAACAACTGCAGGTGTGAACCGAATCACAGCTGTAGAAAAACAAGGTAAACTTCGTTATCCTGTTATATCAGTTAATGACGCATATACTAAACATATGTTTGATAACAAATATGGTACTGGACAAAGTACAATAGATGGATACTTACGAGCTATGAATTTACTGCTTGCATCTAAACGAATTGTAGTAGCTGGTTATGGTTGGGTTGGAAAGGGTGTTGCCGCAAATTGCCGTGGAATGAATGCTAAAGTTATCGTGACTGAGGTAGATCCTATACGTGCACTAGAGGCACATATGGATGGTTTTGATGTAATGCCAATGTCACAAGCTGCAAAAATTGGTGAGATCTTCATAACAACTACTGGAATGACTAGCATAATCAGAAAGGAACACATTCTAACAATGAAAGATGGTGCTGTACTTGGAAACGTTGGTCACTTTGACGTTGAAGTAGATTCTAATTTCCTTCTAAAACAATCAAAATCCGTTAGGCAGGTCAGACCATATCTTGATGAATGCGTATTAAAAAATGGGAAAAAAGTTTATCTTATTGGCGAGGGTAGGATTGCAAACTTGACAGCTGCAGAAGGTCATCCTCCAGAAGTTATGGCACAATCATTCTCAAACCAACTGCTTTCGATTCTTTACATCCTAAAAAACCACAAAAAGTTGCCAAAAAAGGTTATTGCTGTTCCAAAGGAGATAGATAAACAAGTAGCAATTGATGCATTAAAAGCTATGAATGTTAAGATTGACAAATTAACAAAAGAACAGCTCAAATACATGGGAAGCTGGTAGAACTTACTACTCTACTTTTATTCATATAATTCAAGGCAAAATATGGAATCAGAAAAAAGATGGTGTGAAAACTGTATGGATAACACTAAGCATGAAATACTTGATTCTAACAAAGTGATGGTAGGAAAAAAAACAAAATTTCTGTACAAATGTATGGATTGTGGAAAGAAAAAACGCATGCCAGCGTTTCGAGGTATGGCAGAATCTACATACTAGTATTAATTATTTTGATAAGAACAAACTTCTTAACCAAACTTTACAAAATCTATAGCAGATGAACCCTAAAGCAATAATTACAAGTGCCCTTCCGTATGCAAATGGAGAAATCCACCTTGGGCATGTTGCATCTACATATCTCCCAGCTGATGTAACAACTAGATTTCTAAGGCAAAAAGGAGTTGAAGCATATTACATATGTGCTTCTGACGACTTTGGAACCCCAATATTGATACAATCTGAGAAAGAGGGAAAAACACCTGAAGAGTATGTTGAATACTGGAACAAACGTGATTTTGAAGATTTCACTGCACTTAACATAAAATTTGATTTCTTTTACAAAACTAGTTCTCAAGAAAATAAACAATTTGTGCAAGATGTTTTTAAAAAACTTGAACAAGCTGACCATATTTATGAAAATGAAATCATACAACTATATTGTAATACTGACAAAAAATTTTTGCCAGATAGATACGTGATTGGGACATGTCCATATTGTAAGGCTGATGATCAATACTCTGATCTATGTGAAAAATGTGGCCGTGTTCCGGAAGAAATTGAAAACCCACACTGTTCAATTTGTGGACAACCCCCAACTAAAGAAAAAACAAAACACTATTTTTTTAAACTGAAAAACTTTTCAAACCAACTATCAGAATACCTTGAAAACAACCAAAATCTCCAAAAGGATGTAAAAAAATATGTTCAAAATTGGATTAAAGAAGGTCTAACTGATTGGGATATCACTCGTGATATATCTTGGGGCATTCCAATTCCAGTTGATGAAGAAAAGAAAAAAGTCTTCTATGGTTGGTTTGATAATCATTTGGCATACATTTCATCCACAATAAAATTTCTTAATGACAATGGTAAAGACGGGAAAAAATTTTGGAATGATTCTGATATCTATCACTTTATTGGAAAAGATATTGTTTATCATCATTATTTGTTCTTGCCTGCAATGCGTTTAGGAATTGGCGAGGAATACAAACTTCCTGACTACATCCCAACCAGAGGTCATCTTACATTGCAATCAAGGAAAATTTCAAAAAGTAGAAATTGGTATATTGGTCTCAAGGACTTTTTGGGAATTTTCCCAGCTGACTATCTAAGATTTTATCTTATCTCAATTAATCCATATTCACAAGATGACCTCAATTTTAACTGGGATGAATTTGCAACAAAAATCAATTCTGAGCTTATTGGAAACCTTGGAAACTTGATTAATCGTGCACTAGGTTTTACTCTAAAATCTTTTGATGGTGTTGTACCAGATCCGGATGCATTTGATGATATGGATAAAGAATCAGAAAAAATGATCAAAGAATTTGTGACAGAACTCAGTATTTTGATGGAGAAAAACCATCTTGATAGGGCACTGAAAATGATACTGCAGTTTTCAGCTCACTTTAACCAATACTTTCAGCATAAAGAGCCATGGAAAAATGGTCCTGGTACAAACTCCTGTGTTTTTTTATCGGTTAATGCAGTGCGAAGTTTAGCAATAGCCATTTATCCATTTATGCCAGATTCGTCACAAAAAATTTGGGTACAACTTGGATTGGAGGGAAGTGTATCAGCACAGATGTTTGATCAAATTTCAAATATTACATTAAATCAGGGTCACAAGCTTGGGTCAGTTTCCCCGTTGTTTGAAAAAGTTGAGGAATCTGTTATTGATGAACAAAAATCAAAGCTTGGAGACACTAATTAAATGAAAAAGATTTTTCCTCGCATATCTACCAGAGGATTTTATGATCTTTATTCTGGAAGAACAATTGAAAATGAGCCATATCGCATATATCCAAAGAAAGATTTTGAAGCAATAATTGATTCAAGAGAGATCACTATTATGATACATGGTTTGAGAAATAATGCTTCTGGCGCACTAACAAAATTTGTAATTGCAAAAAGAAAGTTAACGCAACTCGGTTACAAAAATCCTATAATTGGATATAGTTATGATTCAAACACAACAGGTGCACAATATATCACATCTGCACTTCATGCATTGTACACTGGAGTAACCATTGCAAACAAAAATGGAAGAAACTTGGCAAGATTTATCACTGATTTTAAGCGTAAAAGCCCAAATACAAAGATCCGTGTGATGGGGCATTCACTGGGTGCACACGTAATTCGTAGTACGATAAAAAATCTTGCAAAAAACCACAAAAACAATGGAATTATAGAAGCAGTTTATTTTTTTGGTGGTTCAATTCCTAGCAATGCATTAAATCTAAAAAATGGCTCTGATGCACAAAAAATTGTTGCGACAAAAATCAGGAATTATTATAGTCCATATGACGACGTACTTCGCAGTGTAGATGACTGGAATTGGAATGTTACTCCAATAGGTTACAAGGGCGCAAAAGGAAAGACAATATCCAAATATTCACAAACAATGGTTAGGCCAAAAAATCATAGATTTGCAAGTTATGCTGCAGTACTTAGGTCATTTCCATGAACTCAATAAATTTTGTTGTTCTTGGTGAACAGACAATTGCAAATGACTTTGGCAAAAAAGGAACCACAACTGACCTTACACTTTATGACAAAAAGGAATCTGATGTTATTAGAACATGGGTAGTGCCAAACGGTTTTCCAGAAAAGATACAATCTTTGATCCAGGCAATAAACATTGCCGAGTATGTAATTTTCTATGTTGCATCACTTGACAAGTATGTTGGAGAACAGATTATCGCATTAGATATGCTAGGAAAAAATGATGGTATAATCAGTCATTCATACGAAGTAGACGAAAACCGGCTCAATTCTATGATCAAAGGAACTGTTTTAAATAATTACAAGAAGGTTGATTCGCCTAACATTAAACAGGAACTAACGAAATTTTCACCTATTTCAAACAATGGAGATACACAAATTGTGATAGACCATTGTTTTGACGTAAAAGGTGTTGGCACTGTTGTATTAGGTAAGGTATTACAAGGAACAGTAAACCAATATGACAAGCTAAAACATTTACCGTCAAGAACTGAAATTATGATAAAATCTATTCAAATGCATGATGATGACATAAAGCAAGCAAATTGTCCAGCAAGAGTTGGATTATCATTGAAAGGAATAAAGCCCGATGAAGTTGGAAGAGGTGATATCATCACTTCTGATGAATCTCTCATAGTAAAATCTGAGATTGAGGTTAACTTCAAACAATCACCATTCTACAAGGGAGAAATTGCTGTGAATCAGATGTGTCTCATTAGCATTGGGCTTCAAATAAAGGCTGCAAAATTTTCCTCGATATCTCCAGTCAAGTTAACTTTAGAAAAACCAATTATATGTAAGAAAAATGACATATGTCTTTTCATAAAGCCAGAATCTACTACTGTAAGAATAATTGGTAGTGGTAAAATCAATTAACTTCAAATTTGGCTTAAAGAAATGTAATTTGTGAAATCCGCACGTGCATGCCCAATTTGTACAAATTGTGGTTCAAAGAAGTTTAAACGTCTTGATTCTGATGGCGTGAAAGTCAGATGTGTTAATTGTAATAAGGAATACAAGTTATAGTCAATTGCTAATTTTTGTTATATGAAAATTTATCAGGTTAACAAATAAAGTATTTATTAATACATGATCAAATATCATAATTGCCATTTTTGAATTCTGTAAAAATTGATCAGTTTATTGATTCTCTGGATGTTAAAATACCACCAAAAGAAAAATTTTTGGAGTTAACTCACATTTTTCCAATTTCACCACAACTGAATTTTGCAAAGCAGATTCCCAATTATGAGCGAGGTATGCTACTTTATTCATTAATTGCAAAATATAAGCCAAAAAATGTACTAGAAATTGGAACTGCAGAAGGTTATTCCACATTATGTATGGCGTGGGCTATGACTGATTATAATATCAACGGTAAAATTTTCACAATAGATCCAAAACCATTTGATGTACCAGTAGAACGAAATGTTACTTGGGAAGATAACCCAAAACATGATACAATTATGCTGTCAAGAAGGGAATTATGGAATAAATTTGCGGATAAAGAATGGATTAAAAAAATTGAAGTTTTAACCGGATTTTCTGGTGAAGTTCTTCAAAAAAATACTAAACTTCCAAAAATGGATATGGGATTCATTGATGGTAGCCATGTGTATGAAGCTGTTGTTCATGATTTTTACGCATTTTTAGAAGTCGCTTCAGAGACTTTTCATCTTTTGTTTGATGATTATGTGCCTAATGAAAATGATGGTGTAACTAAAACAATCGACGAAGAGGTTGCTCCTAATTTTGATATCGCATTAATCCAAACAAATGCAAAGGAACAAAGAAAAGAATCAGGTGAATCTCCAGATGAATTGTATATATGTTGGCTGGACAGCAAATCACTAAAAAAACCATTACGAGAAATTTATCCAAAATCTAAATCCGAACAAATAATTAACAAATATCTTAAATGGGAAAAACGTTGGAAACTAAGAAAAGGTTTGAATACAAAAATACCGTTACTGGGCAGGTTTAGGTTTAGACACTGATTATCATATAGATTATATATGTAAAATCAAAAAATTTGCAATGGCAAAAACCTGGAAAGATTCTGATATTAGTCTAGACCCAATCAAAGATCAAACAATTGCAATCATTGGATATGGTATACAAGGCGATGCACAAGCAAATAATCTCAAAGATTCTGGTCTCAAAGTCGTAATTGGGCTTAAGGAAGGTGGATCTAGTTGGAACAAAGCGAATAATGATGGACATGAAGTAATGTCTGTATCTGAAGCTTGCAAAAAAGCTGACATTATACATGTGCTGATTCCTGATATGGTTCAGTCAAAAGTTTACAAAGATGAAATTGAACCAAATATTTCTGATGGTAATGCATTAGCATTTTCACATGCTGCCGCAATTTACTGGGGATGGATAAAAGCATCTGACAATGTTGATGTTATTATGGTTGCACCAAAAGGTCCAGGCTCCAAGGTAAGAGAAACATATCTTGATGGATTTGGAACACCTTCAATTGTTGCAGTTGAACAAGACAAGACTGGGACAGCTTGGGATAGAACACTTGGGATTGCCAAAGGAATTGGAAGTGCACGTGCTGGCTTGATTAAAACTACATTCAAAGAAGAAGTTGAAACTGACTGGTTTGGTGAACAAGCTGATCTTTGTGGTGGATCTGCATCTATGGTTGTTAATGCATTTGAGACATTGGTTGAAGCTGGCTATCAACCAGAAATTGCATATTTTGAAGTTTTACATGAATTAAAACTCATTGTTGATATGATTCAGAAATATGGAATCAACGGAATGTGGAGACGTGTAAGTGAAACTGCAAGATATGGAGGTCTTACTCGTGGTCCAATGATTATGAATAAGCATACCAAAGAAGAAATGAAAAAGGTTCTGGAGCAAATACAAGATGGTACATTCAATAAAGAATGGTTAAGTGAATATGAAAAAAGTGGAAAAAATGCATTTGATAAATACATGAAACAGTTAGATTCCCATCAAATAGAGCAGGTTGGAAAGCAAATGCGAAAAATGATGTGGCCTGATTCTACAGAATAATTATAGTTTTCTTAGTTTTGATACACCATTTCTAATATGGCTGATAACATCTACAAGTGATGTTCCTGGTCCAAAGTTTCCAGTGACGCCAGATTTTTCAAGTGACTTTTTATCTTCCTCTGGAATAGTGCCACCACCTACAACAAGTACATCTTTAATTCCTTTCTTCCTTAATTCTTTAACAACTCTTGGAAATAATGTTCCATGCGCTCCATTTAAGAGACTGAGTGCAACTGCATCAACATCCTCATCTTCAGCAATTTGTGCGATTCTATCTGGTGTAGCAAACAATCCAGAATAAATTACCTCCATCCCAGCATCTCTGAATCCACGGCATAACACTAATGCACCTCTATCATGACCATCCAAGCCCAGTTTTGCAACCAGAATCTTAATCTTGCGAGATGCAGTTTTTTGCTTCATATTATCATATACTCATGTTTCCCTTAAAATCTTTTGAATCTGAATAAACTTACATAACGTTTCAAATTATGCACCATATGGCAGGCGTAATACCAATCAACTATGAACTCATGTTTGAACCATTATTTCATAATTTCAAGTTTAATGGTGAAGAAATTATTACTCTTAATTTATCAAAACCAACTAATTCAATCAAGCTAGATGCGGCAGAACTTAGCATAAAAGAATCTCATATAATACAGGGAGGAAAAATCATTTCCGCAAAATCGTCTCTAAATAAAAAAGATGAAAAACTGACAATTAAACTCGCAAAGAAAATAAAAGGAAAGGCAAAACTTTCCATCAAATTTACCGGAACACTGAATGATAGACTTCTAGGGTTTTACAAAAGTCAGTACAAGGATAAAAAGGGAAAAACTAAGTATCTAGCCACAACGCAATTTGAGGCTGCCGATGCCAGAAGAGCATTTCCTTGCTGGGACGAGCCTGCAGTAAAGGCAACATTTGATGTTTCACTATTAGTCGATAAACATTTGGATGCCATCTCAAACATGCCGGTGACATCTAAGAAAAAGATTGGAACAAAAATCCTGTACAAATTTGGGCAAACTCCAATAATGTCAACTTACCTTTTGTATCTTGGTGTAGGAGAGTTTGAATATTTACATGGAAAGTTGCGAAATATCAAAATAAGAATTGTCACTACAAAAGGCAATAAGAATAAGGGCAAACTTTCACTTGACTTTACCAAAAAGTTTCTTGGCGAGTATGAAAAATACTTTGGAATAAAATATCCGCTTCCAAAACTTGACATGATAGCCATCCCTGACTTTGCCGCTGGTGCTATGGAAAATTGGGGTGCAATTACATTCAGAGAGGCAATTTTACTTTATGATACAAAGACATCTTCAACTAAGACAAAGCAGTACATTGCAGAAGTAATATCACATGAGATAGCACATCAATGGTTTGGCAATCTTGTTACGATGAAATGGTGGAATGATCTTTGGTTGAATGAAAGCTTTGCTACATTTATGGCAACAAAAATAGTAAACAAGTTTTATCCAGAGTGGGATCTTTGGGATCAGTTTCTAGGTGATGCAATGCTAGAGGCAATGAGTCTTGATGCACTAAAAAACTCCCATCCGATAAATGTTGATGTAAAGCATCCAGCACAGATTAGGGAAATTTTTGATGCTATTAGTTATGACAAGGGTGGGAATGTTTTACGTATGTTAGAAAATTATGTTGGAATAGAAAACTTTCGTAAGGGACTAAAATATTATCTTACTCAGCATAGATATTCAAATGCTGAAGGACAGGATTTGTGGAAATCGATCGGAAAAATTGCACGTAAACCTGTTGATAGTATGATGAAAACGTGGATTGACCAAGTTGGTTATCCAGTTGTGGATGTTAAACGAAATAATTCAAAAGTATCATTAACGCAAAGACGGTTCTTGTCTGATGGTAGTACATCTTCTAAAAATAGATGGGCAATTCCAATACATATTGAAGAAGGGAATCATGAAAGATCAATCTTAATGAAATCACAGAAAAGTACTGTATCGCTTAAAAATACGGATTCAAATTTCATAATCAATTCTGGCCGTTATGGATTTTACAGAGTACAATATGATGACAATAGTTTAGCAAATCTATCATTACTAATTGATGAAAAAATACTCAATCATGTTGATAGGTGGAGCTTGCAAAATGATTTATTTTCACAGTGTGTGTCAGGCACAAAACAGATACAAGAATATCTTGACTTTACAACATCGTATCACGACGAAGATGATTATATCACCTTACAGAATTTAGCACAAAATCTTTACCACTTGTACAAACTAACCAGAAAGGAAAAATTCACTGATGAAATACGTACATACACTGCGCAATTTTTGGGAACAATATTTGACCGTCTTGGTTGGGATTCCAAAAAAAATGAAAGGCATACTGATGCACTATTACGCAGTTTTGTGATTACTGCACTTGGTAAACTTGGAGATAAAGAGATACTAAACGAAGCAAAAAAACGCTTTAATAAATTTCTTAAAAATAAAAATTCCCTTGCAGCTGATCTACAGGAACCAGTTTTTGTATTAGTGGCATGGCAAGGCAATGAAAAAACTTACAATAAACTTTTGTCGCTTTATAAAAAATCTACATTACAAGAACAAAAGATAAGGTTTCTAATGGCTATGTGTAATTTTAAACAAAAGAATTTGTTGCTGAAAACGCTAGCTCTCTCCCTAACTCCAGAAGTTCGTTCGCAAAATATTCGTGTTCCAATTATGGGTATCTCAGCCAATATTTATGGCAATGACATTCTTTGGCCATGGCTTAAGAATCATTGGAAAAAATTAGTTGGAAGGTTTGGAGTTGGCAATCCACTAGCGAACAGGATTGTGGCTAGTATAGGTAGTGTCATTGATGATAAACAAGAAAAAGATGTTCGTAAATTTTTCAAAAGAAATCCCTTACCTGGAACAGAGCGTGTTATAGAACAAACATTGGAAAGGGTTAGAATTAGATCAAAATTTTTACGTAGTATTAAAGCAGAATTTGTATAATTATGAATAAGAGAATTATTGCAATTATATCAATAATAGCTTTACCTGTAATAATACTATCAATTTCATCTAATTCTACATTAGATGAATCTATAATATCTCAAACAATTTTTGTTGATACTGTATACGAACCAAAAAATAATCTTGTTAAAATTACGTACAATGATAACTCTGAAAATACAAACTTAGTCATTCTTGAGATTTTAGGTATGGAGCAAACATTTCATAAGGAGTTTTCACAGAATTCATTTGTAGAAATAATTCAAATTAATTCTGAACCAAAATATGGTTGGTCGACTATGCCAGTTGTATTTTCTATAAATCATGATGAATTTGGGAAGATTGGATTAAAAACTGAAATTTACCAGAAGGATGAGTCAAAACCTAGGATAATTTACAGTAAAATCTAGCAACCAGCAGATCTATATACGATAATCAACTAAATTTTTCAAATGGCAAAGGAATTTGATCAATGGTGGAAAGGTCTTGGGGAAGACCTTCAAGAAGACATTGAAGTGAATTCCTGAGTGTGTAGATATTAGTACAACCTAAAGGTCAAAGATAACCAATATTTATCGCAGAAACAAAAGATAATTGTACTTGGACATCACTACTGATTTGAAAAAAGCAAAGCGTGGAGCGATAGCAAAGGCAATTTCAATTTTTGAAAATGATGAAAAAGAATCAAGGAAATTAATTAAAAAAATATTCAAGACGTCAGGTAAATCTGTAGTTATAGGCATAACTGGACCAGCAGGTGCAGGAAAATCATCACTGATTGATACAACTTCAATTAAATTAAAAAAGTCTGGCTTGAATCCAGCAGTTCTAGCAATTGATCCTACAAGTCACATATCTGGTGGTGCAATACTTGGTGATAGGGTACGCATGACGGAATCAACAGATTCTGGAACATACATCAGAAGTATAGCATCAAGAGGTGCTACTGGTGCAATCTCAAGATCTATACGAAACAGTATACGTGTATTAGAATACGCTGGTTTTGATCCAATAATTATTGAGAGTGTTGGAGCAGGACAAACTGAAATTGATATCTCTAACATAGCTGATATCACAATAGTGGTATTCAACCCACATACGGGAGATAGTATTCAAACCATAAAGGCTGGAATTACTGAAATCGGCGACATCTATCTTGTGCATAAAAGTGACCTTGATGGTGCTTCACAATTATTCCAATCAGTTCAAGATTTTATTGGAACAGTAGAAAAAAACCCACTAATTCTTAAAGTCTCATCAAAGACAGGAAAAGGGATTTCTGAATTTATAACTGAATTGAAAAAGATTATAGTAAAAAGAGGGAAAGAGAAAAAACTATCAGAAAAGCAAAGGCTCGCCAAAGAACTTGATGATATTATTTTAAATAACATTAACCAAAAAGTTGCAACAATGCTTCATTCAAACAAATCATACTCAGACTATCTTAAAAAAGTCCAAGACAGAAAGATTGATCCATTTGAAGCTGCAGACAAAATATCTAACAGTATAATGAAGTGATTACATGACAAAGGAGAAAGTAAAACATAAACAATTTGTAACTGATTCTAACATTCCAGTTAAACCAGTTTATAATCAATCAAAAAATTCAAAGGAAAATCCTGGTGAGTATCCATTTACACGTGGGATTCATTCAGGAATGTATCGTGATAGGCTGTGGACAATGCGTCAATATTCTGGCTTTGGAGATGCAGCACAATCAAACAAGCGTTACAAATTCATGCTTGATAGTGGTCAGACTGGTCTTTCAATGGCCTTTGATTTGCCTACGCAAATTGGTCATGATCCTGATTCAGCACGTGCTGAAGGTGAGGTTGGAAAAGTTGGTGTATCAATTGCATCACTGAAAGACATGCAAACTGCATTCAATGGAATCAATCTTGGAAAGGCTTCTACATCTATGACAATTAATGCAACTGCATCAACACTTCTTGCATATTATATTGCTGTAGGAAAATCACAGGGAATTTCAAGTAAAGAACTTAGAGGTACAACACAAAATGACATATTGAAAGAATATGTTGCAAGAAATACCTACATCTATCCTCCACAACCATCTATGAGAATAATAGGTGATATGATTGGTTATTGTGCAAAAAATGTACCACAATGGTATCCGATTTCAATCTCAGGTTATCATATGCGTGAGGCTGGTGCAACTGCAGTACAAGAAATTGCATTTACAATTGCAAATGGAATTGAATATATACAAACATGTATTGACCGTGGATTAAAGATTGATGACTTTGCACCAAGACTTTCATTCTTTTTTTGTTGCACGATAGAATTTTTTGAAGAAGTTGCAAAGTTTAGAACTGCAAGAAAAATATATGCAAAAATACTAAAGGAAAGATTCCATGCAAAAAATCCAAAATCTTTACAGCTTAGATTTCATACACAGACAAGCGGTGAATCATTAACAGCGCAACAACCTGACAATAACATTGTTCGTGTATCTGTACAAGCAATGGCTGCGGTTCTTGGTGGAACGCAATCACTTCACACAAATTCAAAAGATGAGGCATTAGCACTTCCTTCACAAGAGGCTGCAAAGATTGCACTGCGAACACAACAAATCATTGGATATGAAAGTGGAGTGACAAAAACAGTAGATCCTATGGCTGGTTCACATTACATGGAGTCGCTTTGTGATGAAATTGAGGAACAAGTATTGAACTATCTCAAAAAAATTGATAAAATGGGTGGTGCACTTAAGGCAATTGAGAATGGATTTTTCCAATCAGAAATTAGACAAAATGCATATCGACTCAAGAAAGAGGTGGATAATAATGAGCGCGTATTAGTTGGTGTAAATAAATTTGCAGAAAAGTCTGAAAAGAAACATGATCTACTACGAGTAGATGATTCGTTAGGAAAAAAGCAGGAGAAAGCAATAAAGGATCTCCGAAAATCACGTGACAATAAAAAAACAGAATATGCATTATCAAAAATGCAGAAAGCAGCTGAAACTGACAAAAATCTAATGCCATTTATTCTAGATTCTGTACTAGCGTATGCTACAACCGGAGAGATTAGTAATACATTCAGGGAGGTTTTTGGTGAATATAGACCAAAGGAGGTATTCTAATGAAAATAAACCATGTTGCTATTGCGGTAGAAAATGTTGAGGATGCTGCTAAAGTTTACCAGGATGCACTTGATATCAAAAGTATTGAATTTGAAACTGTAGAATCTGAGGGCGTTAAAGTTGCAATCCTTCATTTAGAAAATGCTAACATTGAGCTTATGCAGCCAACAAATGATACAAGCCCAATAAAGAAATTCTTAGAAAAACGTGGAAGCGGACTGCATCACATAGCCCTTGAAACCCCGAATATAGAAGGTGAAGTATCTAGAATGGAAGGATGTGGAATACAATTCTTAGGAAAAATTAGAGATGGTTCATCTGGAACTAAGGTAACGTTCATTCATCCAAAGTCCATGAAGGGAGTTTTAACTGAGTTGTGTTCAAATGGATAGTTGTGGCAGGGGTACAGAATACCGTCATAGTAAAACATACGAGGAATGTAAGCAGTTAGCCGAAGATTTTACTACTCAATTAAAACCAAAGATTAATGAAGATGGCAAATTGGCATGGTCGACACTATTGGAAACCGTAAATCATGATGAACTGGTATACAAGCTTACCCTAAAATATCTTAGACGTGATGGATTTGATATAGGAAATCGTGACAGACCTGAAGTAAAAAAACTGTTATGATCTCACATCATTTTTAGCAAATCAGATGAGGTAATTATCCCTATAATTTTAGAATTTTTTTCTACAAGAACACAGCCAGAAATTCTAGTTAATTGTGAAAGAGCATTTGCGGGAAATTCAAAATCAACTACTGGTGGTTTTGGATTCATCACATTTCTAATCTTAGTATCTTTACGTTCCGTATATTCATTAACAATATCAATGGTAACTAATCCTTTTAGAGCACCTTCATCAAAAACTGGTATCTGATCAATTGTCTTTTCATGCATTTTTTTACCTGCTTCGCGAACTGTGTTATTAGGTGCCAACCTAACTATTTTTTCACTACAAATATCACCTGCATTACGTGTTGATGTTTGACCCTCAAGTTTTGCTAAACTTTCAAAAATTTTTTTTGCGGTATCGTATGATGGCTTGCATCTTCCTGATTCAATTTGATTTATCATAGACGTGCTAACACCAGTCATAGATGCTAACTGTTTTTGTGTCATATTCAGTTTTTTTCTTTCTTCCTTTATCGTTTCCAAGCTTGGGAGCATAATTACTTACTGAATTTTTACTATAAAAATTTTAGTATTACTTAATAGCATTATTTTTTTGATTTTTTAGTTTTCTTTTGTTCAATAACAGCTTGTGCGGCTGCAAGTATTGCTATAGGAATTCTATGTGGTGATGCACTAACATAGGAGACGTCAGCAGAATGACAGAATTTAATTGAATTAGGATCTCCTCCATGTTCGCCACATATTCCTATTTCCAAGTCCTTTTTGATGTCTCTCCCTTGTTTAATTCCGATTCTCATTAGATGGCCTACTCCATTAACATCGATAGATTGGAATGGGTTAGTCTCTAAGAGCTCTTTTTCCATATACTCCGGAAGGAATTTTCCCTCTGCATCTTCTCTACTAAAACTAAACACTGCTTGTGTTAGATCATTTGTTCCAAAGCTGAAAAATTCTGCTGTGTTTGCTAATTCATCTGATGTAAGACATGCACGAACCACTTCTAACATTGTTCCAAAGTTTATTTTGAATTTCATGTTATATTTTTTCTGCATTTGTTTTTTGACATCATCATAAATTGATTTTATATAATTTAATTCTGCTAAACTTCCTACCTGTGGAATCATTATCTGTGGTTTTGCATTAACCTTAATTTTTGCAAGTTGTGCTGCCGCTTCAAACACCGCAGTAATTTGCATTTTGTATATCTCTGGGTATGTAATTGCGACTCTTACTCCTCTATGTCCCATCATTGGGTTAATTTCAGCTAGTTCACGTGCTCTATCTAAAA
>JACASW010000017.1 GCA_013390785.1 Marine Group I thaumarchaeote | reverse complement strand
ATTTGAGAATGCTATTACAATGTTAAATGCTGTTGGTGGTTCTACTAATGGTATTTTACATTTACTTGCATTAGCAAATGAGGTTGGAATAAAATTAACATATGATGACTTTGAAAGAATAAGGAAAAGAACACCACATATAGCAGACATGAAACCAGGTGGTGGTTATGTTATGAATAGTCTTGATAAAATAGGTGGAATACCACTGATAATGAAAAAATTATTAGGTAATAACCTAATTCATGGTAATGTACTAACTGTTACTGGGAAAACAATCGAAGAAAATATCAGACAATATAAGGTTTCAAGCACATCTGATCAACAAATCGTCAGAGAAATTGAAAATCCGTTACATGGTGTTGGAACTGCTGTAATACTGAAGGGAACTTTGGCCCCAGAAGGTGCAGTAATTAAAACTGCTGGTGTAGAAATGACAAAATTCACTGGTAAAGCAAGAGTATTTGATGGTGAAGAATCTGCATTTGATTCGGTTGCAAAAGGCGAAATCAATGAGGGAGATGTATTAGTTATTAGATATGAAGGACCAAAAGGCGGTCCCGGAATGAGAGAAATGCTTGCAACAACTGCAGCAATTGTGGGACAAGGATTGGGCA
Source organism: Marine Group I thaumarchaeote (assembly GCA_013390785.1). Taxonomy (GTDB): domain Archaea; phylum Thermoproteota; class Nitrososphaeria; order Nitrososphaerales; family Nitrosopumilaceae; genus Nitrosopelagicus. The sequence goes on along the minus strand of JACASW010000017.1, from coordinate 6,141 downwards.
AGAAGGTTGCAATGATAACTGATGGTAGATTTTCTGGTGGAACACGAGGATTTATGGTTGGGCACGTTGCACCTGAAGCATTTGTAGGTGGACCAATTGCACTTGTCAAAGATGGGGACGAAATTAGTATTAACATTGAGGATAATAATGTCAACTTACATGTTTCAGAGGAGGAACTCAAACAAAGAAGTACTGCATGGAGAATGCCAAAACCAAACTATACGTCGGGGGCGCTTGCTAAATACGCATTTCTGGTAGGATCAGCTGCGCAAGGTGCAATAACAGATCCAAATAATCTGGATATTGATAGGAAGTAGAATCTCTTAAAATTATACGCTATCTTCAGAAGATAATCTGATAAGAAAAGACTAATTTTTACTGCACTCTTTGTGGTTCTCGAGTTTCCATTTACCTGTTAATTGATGGTATGGTTGGTTCCATCCTAAATCTGTTGTACCACATCTATGGCAGGTCTTCCTCATATCATATATTACACACAATTAGATATAAGTGTACCGTACATTACGGTAAAAAAATAGTTAGATGATCTTATTCAGCTTCATATTCAATTTCATCATCCGAGTCTTTCTTGATGATGTCTGAAATTTTCAATGCTGTCTTAAGACCAATCAGTTGCGAGTGTATTGCCAACTTTTGTATCCCAACTCCTATTGAACTCATACAATTAGGGATCAAAACTAGATCAAATAGTTGATCGATCGATTTTCCTTGATTACTTGCTAAATTTACACTTCGTCCTCAAATATTGAATTTATGTACATATTTTGAACTCAGAAATTGATATTTTATGCTTAAAAACCTAATTTTTGTACTTAAAAACCCATATTTTACTACTGATTTCCCTAATATCAAAATCATAGTTTAAATACAGTTCAACTTTGTTCAATTCCATGGGTGGACACATTTGGACACACAAGCATTCCTAGGATTATTTCTCTAGATTATACTGGCACCCAATTTGAAATCTATAATAAAATATCTCGAAATTATAACTATTCCTTTCTATTCGAATCGTTAACAGGTCCTGAAGAACTTTCAGAAACCTCGATTATGGGGTTCGATCCAGAATACATTGTAAAGGGGTATTATGATAAAGTTACAATTGAAAGTAGAGATGGGTCAGTCGAAACAATTTCTACAGATGAACCACTTGTTGTGATAAAGGATCTAGTGCATAAAACTGATGATCAAACATATCGCTACCTTGGTGGTGCTGTCGGCATCATTAATTATGATGCAATAAGATTATGGGAAAAAATTCCAAAAAAGCATAGTGTAACAGAACCCATAATGGAGTTTGGGATTTACAACGATGGAATACTGTTTGATAACAAACAAAAAAAATCTTTGTATTTCTATTATACAAAAAATAGAGTAAATGAAATAAAGACATCTGAACCAAAATTTGATAACTTCACTCTATCTGAAATTACTACTAATTTGGATGAAGATGAGTTTTCGAAAATTGTTCAAAAGGCAAAAAAATACATCTACGATGGAGACATATTTCAGGTGGTTCTATCAAGAAAATTTTCATTTGAGGCTAATGGTGATTATCTAAAAGTTTATCAAAAACTTCGTTCGTTGAATCCATCACCATATCTATATCATCTAAAAATGAATAAAAAAATAGTGATTGGTTCTAGCCCTGAGATGCTTTTACGTGTTACAAATGATCAAGTTGAAACATTTCCAATCGCCGGGACAAGGAAAATATCTACTGATGAAGCAAAAAATGAACAATTACGGCAAGAATTAATCAATGACGAAAAGGAATTGGCAGAACATACAATGCTTGTGGATCTAGGTAGAAATGATATTGGAAAAGTGTGTAATTATGGGACAGTTCATGTCAATAAACTCATGGAAGTAAAAAAATTCAGTCATGTTCAACATATGGTAACACATGTTATTGGAAAACTGAATAAAAGTTATAATATGTATGATGCATTCAAAGCAGTTTTTCCAGCTGGTACTGTTTCAGGCGCACCAAAAGTTAGAGCGATGGAAATCATTGATGAGTTAGAACCAGAATCTAGGGGTCCATATGCTGGCGCAGTCGGTTATTTTTCATTTAATGGCTGTTGTGACTTTGCAATTGCCATAAGAAGTATATTTGTTGATGGGAAAGATGGTTTTGTTCAAGCTGGTGCAGGCATTGTATCTGATTCAATTCCAAATAATGAACTTAAAGAAACTGAACATAAGGCAAATGCAATGTTAACTGCATTAAGGGAGGCATCGAAATGAAGTTTTTAATTATAGATAACTATGATTCATTTGTTTACAATATTGCGCAAAGATTGGGCGAGTTGGGAGTAAGTTCTGATGTTGTTAGGAATGATCAAATCACAATTGATGAGATAAGTAAAAAAAATTATGATGCGATAATTATTTCACCAGGACCAGGAACACCTGAAAATGAAAAATATTTTGGAATTTGCAAGGATGTAATAATAAAACTTGGACAGATAACACCAATTTTAGGAGTTTGTCTAGGCCACCAAGGAATTATTGCTTGTTTTGGTGGCAAGGTTGTAAATGCAGGAAATGTCAGACATGGTAAAACAAGTATGATTAAGCATTATGATGATTCACTTTTCAATGGTGTAAAAAATCCATTTAGGGCTACACGCTATCATTCGCTTGTTGGAGACAAAACGATTATTCCAAATTCGTTAAAAATTACTGCTGTAGCTGAAGATGATGGAGAAATTATGGGCGTTAGCCATAAAGAATATCTCATAGAGGGTGTGCAATTCCATCCAGAATCTATCATGACAGACGAAGGCAAAAAAATCTTGGAAAATTTCATAATGAGGGTTAAAAATGATTAAAGAATTAACAGAGCAACTTTCTCACGGAAATAATCTGACAATTGATCAAATGACTAGTGTGATGGATGAAATACTCACTGGGACACAAACTGATGAAGATATTGCAGAATTTCTAAAAAATTTAACAAAAAAGGGTGAATCAGACGATGAATTACTTACAATGTTAAACAAAATGGAAGAATATTCTTTGCACATATCACCAAATTGTAAAGGAAAAATTATTGATGTATGTGGTACTGGTGGAGATAAGCTCAAGACATTCAACATATCAACAGCTGCATCATTTGTAATTGCTGCTGCTGGCGGAAATGTTGCTAAGCATGGAAACCGCTCAATATCTGGTGTATCAGGCAGCGCAGATATTTTTGAATACTTTGGGTTAGATTTGAATTCTGAACCAAACAAAGTAAATGAAACAATAGAAAAGTTTGGCATAGGGTTTATGTTTGCACAAAAATTTCATCCTGCAATGAAAAATGTTGCAAAGGCTAGAAAAGTTGTTGACGGTAGAACTGCATTCAATCTATTGGGACCGCTAACTAACCCAGCAATGGTAAAAAATCAACTTATTGGTGTTTTCTCAGAAAACTATCAGGAAAGAATTGTAAAAATTTTACAAAGAAAAAATGCGGAGACGATTATGGCGGTAAGATCAGCTGATGGTATGGATGAATTATCTACTACATCTAAAAACCAAATTTGCATGTTAAAAAATAATGTAATTACAAAAATGATTATAGATCCTCAGAAAGTTGGATTACAGAAAGGTAATATTTCTGATATACAAATAAGTTCAAAAGAAGATGCAATAAAATCATTTGTAACTGTACTCGATGGCTCAGCAAACAAAACAAAAATTGAAATTACTGCACTAAATGCTGCGGGTGGGCTAATAGTGTCAGATATAGTAGATAGCTTTGCTGATGCAGTTGAATTAACATTAAATGCTATTCATAGTGGTAAGGCGTTTGATAAACTAGAAAACTTTGTAAAAAATTGTGGCGACGTAAAAAAATTAGAAGAGGTTAAAAAATTATGAAGAATGTACTAGAAAAATTAGTTGTAAATTCACGAAATGCAATTGACGATGGTATTTATGATATTACAGAAACATTACAAAAATCAGAAATTAATTTAGAAGAATCAATAAAAAATAATGTTCATGCTTCACTAATTACGGAAATAAAGTTTTCATCTCCTGCAGAGGGTAATATTAGGCATATTTCTGATCCACTACAAATAGCTGATTCAATGATATCTGGTGGTGCAAAGGCACTTTCCATCTTAACACAACCCTATCTTTTCAATGGTTCACCAGAATATTTCATAAAAATCAGAAAGAATGTGAAACTTCCATTGTTGATGAAGGATATCATGATTGACAAATCACAGATTGATGCAGCAAAAAAAATGGGCGCAGATTACTTTTTACTTATTCAGGCATTATTTGATAATGGTTTTGTTAATGAAATAGACGAATTCATTGATTACGGTCATAAAAATGGCCTGAAAATTTTACTAGAATCACATACTAAGACAGAATTTGATAATGCATTGAAAACTGATGCAGATATTATTGGAATTAATAACAGAAACTTGGATACACTTGAAATCAATCTTGAGACAACAAAACAAATTTTAGAAAATTTCCAGAAATCTAAAATAATATTATCTGAAAGTGGAATCAAATCAACAAAAGATATAAAATTTTTACGTGATTGTGGTGCAGATGCATTTCTTATAGGTACAAGTATAATGAAAAGCCCAGATATACAAAATAGTGTATCAGAATTGGTGAATGCAATATGAAAATAGGAATGCCTAAGGATGGAAAATTTGGAGATTTCGGTGGAAAGTACATTCCGGAAACACTTGTTCCAGCTATTGAGGAGCTTGAAGAAAATTATCAGAAAATTAAAAATGATAAAAGTTTCCAAAAAGAGTTTGATTACTATTTAAAAAATTATGCTGGAAGACCAACTCCACTTTATTTCGCAGAAAACCTAACAAAATTCGCTGGTGGTGCAAAAATCTATCTCAAGAGGGAGGATTTGTTACATGGCGGTGCACATAAAATCAACAATACGCTTGGTCAAGCACTGCTTGCAAAAAGAATGAAGAAGAAGCGAATAATTGCTGAGACTGGTGCTGGTCAGCACGGTGTTGCAACTGCGATGGCGTGTTCTTGTTTGGGATTACCATCAGAAGTTTACATGGGATACAAAGATACAGTTAGACAACAACAGAATGTTTTCAGAATGGATTTACTTGGATGTAAAGTATATCCAGTAAAATCAGGTTCACAAACACTGAAAGATGCAATTAATGAGGCTATTCGTGACTGGATTACAAATGTTGAGACAACATACTATCTGTTAGGTTCTGCTGTTGGTCCACATCCATATCCAGTAATGGTACGTGATTTTCAATCCGTAATAGGAAGAGAAATAAAAAAACAGATGAAAAATATACCTGATACAGTTATTGCATGTGTTGGTGGTGGGTCAAATGCAATTGGTACATTTTATCCAATGATATGTGACAATGTGGAAATGATTGGTGTTGAAGCAGCTGGGCAGGGATTGAAGACTGGTAAACATTCTGCTACACTCAATGCAGGTAAAAAAGGTGTATTGCATGGCATGATGACATATCTACTTCAAGACAATGATGGACAAATCAAAGAAACACATAGTATTTCGGCAGGATTGGATTATCCAGGAGTTGGTCCAGAACATGCATTTTTGAAATATACTGGTAATGTAAAATACAAAAGTGCAACTGACCATGAAGTAATTAATGCATTTTTAACACTAACAAAAACTGAGGGAATAATACCAGCACTTGAATCTGCACATGCAGTTTCACATGCAATTAAAATTGCTAAAACTAAGTCAAAATCTGATTCAATAGTAGTTACATTGTCTGGACGTGGAGACAAGGACATTGACATCGTAAAACAATATCTAAGGAAAAATGTCAAAAATTCAAGATAAGTTCAAGGAATTAAAATCCAAGAACGAAAAGGCATTAATTTCATACGTTATGGCAGGTTTTCCAAATGAAAATACAACGTTATCAATTGTTAGAGGTTTTGTTAATGGTGGTACCGACATCATTGAATTGGGATTTCCATTTTCAGATCCAATAGCAGATGGACCAGTTATACAAAATGCAAGTACAATCTCATTGAATAATGGTGCAAAAATTGAAAAATTTTTCAAAATTGTAAAAAAAATTAGAAAGGAAACAGACATTCCACTTGTTTTAATGACATATACGA
>JACASW010000010.1 GCA_013390785.1 Marine Group I thaumarchaeote | reverse complement strand
TTTCATATCATTAAGCTTCGCGTATCCTAAGATAAGTCCATTAAATCCTGTGATGACAGACTCCTGTGGCGTACTCTCTATACCAAGTCTTTGGACTTGATCCAGTAGACTCTTCGATGTAGTTGTAACATAGGTGGTTGGATGTTTTCCAAACTGTTTGCTGGTATGGAATCCACCAACAGTGTAGATGAATTTTGCATCATATTTTTTAGCTATATCAATTACATCTTGGCATAGTTCATTTAGTTCGTCAGTTTGTTGTGGTTGTCCTGGCCCACCACCAAATATTATAAAATCATTACCAAATCTGTATTCCCACTTTTCTTCAGGTATCTCTATGAAGCCACCCCTATCGTAAACATATGGTGGTCTAGTAGATTTTACATGACGAAATGGAGTTGTGTGTAAGCTTTTGTTAATAAAATTAACAACTATACTTCCAACGTTACCCATATCCTGCATTGCAGCTATAACTAGAGGTTTTCTAATATCCGGTTCTAATTTGTTTATAAATTCCAAACTAAGCATCACTTAGTACATTTAACACTTTATTAGGAATATCTTTCAGCCTAGAAACTCCCAGCGTTCTTTCAAATCCCAAATACTTCAAATTTGTTGCAATTATTGTAGCATTACGCGTATCTCTGCCAACTCCAATTGCGACCATCTTGATTCCAACAGATTTGAATAATTTAACCATATGATGAGCGGCAAATGTGTCTGATGGTTCTCCATCAGAAAGTGTCAAAAAAATATCTGGTTTTTTAGAATGCAAAATAGGATACAGTTTATTGTAAACTTCTGCTAACGGAGTTCCACCATTTGCTGGAATCTGTGCAAGTCTTTTTGCGCATGAATTATTCCATTTAAGATCATCTGGTTTGATAAGCCAACACATTACTTGTCTTCCAGTAGTATTGAATGCATAAACTGAAAATTTAATCTTCAGGAAAGCCAAAACTTCACACAAAGCTAAGGTAGCTTTTTTGTAATCTAGCTGTTGATCAGCAATACTAGATGAGTGATCAAGCAAAATCACAATACGTGTTTTAATGGATTTCTTTAAATCTGTGACAAACGGTTTGTCATACCCCTCAAGATACGCATCGTTATCAAATTCATCTCCTACAAAAAAATGATATTCCTTCCATCCAGTTTTCCATTCTTTAAATTTAGCTTTCAAATTATTGATCAAATCCTTGTCATAAATTTTAGTTTCATCAACGTTAGATTGGTCTGGTATTTCTATACCAATAGATTTTGTATTCAAACCTTTTTTCTCGTTTTTCTTATTTTCAGTTTTTATTACCTTGAATTCATCAAGAACGGTTTTTCCTGCTAGAACATTTTCTGGGTCAAATTTGTTGAAATCTTTTCCCCTTGATTTTGTAACTTGTTTCATTGCTTTCGCAAAATCATTGGGAGTTATTGCTATTCCAGGACCCTTTAGAGGAACTGATAATGGAATAGAAATCAAAGCATCTAAATCTAAAATCTTTAAAATTTCTGGAATTTTAGATTCAATCCACGTTGTATTATGATCTTTTTCAATTGCCTCGTTAAGAATACGCTTTGCAAATTCCACTGCTTTTGTAACTTTGTTGAATTGGTTAGGTTGCATTTCCCCTTTGATATCTCCAAACAAGAAATATTGATAGAATGCCTCTACTGTTCTAGCCTTCCCAAAAATAGAACCTAGATTAGTTCTAGATACCCACATGTTTGTATAATTGAATATTAATTCATCAACCATACCTCCCCAAACCTTTATTCCTACAAGTTCAATTCTTCGTGTTTCTATTGCATTTAAAATAAAACCATAAGCATGATCATTGCTAAGGATTTTTTGACAATGTTTCAATCTCATAGCTTCATACCAAATTGAAGCCCTAAACTGTCGGTATTTTTGAAAATCATTCCCATAATGTTGCTCATTTGGTATCAATGATACTCTTTTTTCTTTTAATCTAGTTTCATTCTGTCTTATTTTTGAAAATTCTACAGTTACATTTTCTTTCCCAGACCAACGTCTTACAAGGAAAGTAGCAATATCAATTAAAGTGTCATTTTGTAGTTGAATAGATTGCATTAGCTACCAAACATAGAAGTGATAATATCATTTACTTTCTGAAATTCAACGTTTCCCCATTGTGTGTAAACATTTCCAAAAACAATTCTTGCAGATTCTTTTGCTGAAACCCCACCTTCTAGTAATTTTGTAAATGCAATAGTTTCTCTAATAGATGGAGAATAATACAATTCTTCAACGGCAGATGCTTGGCGTAATGTATTTGCAAGTTTAATTCCTAGCAAAACATCAGGTTCGGTTGGATTTTTTACATGTTTTTTGATAATCTGATATTCTACATCCTCAGGAGGATAATCTAATCTAATTCTAACTGGAAATCTGCTTAGGAGTTGTGGTGGGAGTTCCTTTGTTCCAACGTGTGTAAGAGGATTAATTGTTGCAATCACAAACCATGAATCCTTTGCTTTAACAATTTGGCCATCTGATTCTTTGAGAATGATCTGTCTACGATCATCAAGTGCTTCATCCAACCTTAACAATACATCTGCTTCAGCAGCATTAATTTCATCGAGGTACAAAATATTCCCTTCTTTCATTGATTTTACTAGAATTCCTTCATCAAATCCAGTGTTTCCGTCTACCAAGTTCTTGGTTCCTACAAGATGACTTTCTCTAGTTCTGAGACTAAAATTGATTGATTGTAATTCTTTTGATTTTTGTACTGCATATTCTCTTACCAATGAAGTTTTGCCAGTTCCTTTTGGTCCTATAATCAAAACAAATAATCCTTTTTCAAACGCTTTGTCTATAATATCGATTGAGTTATTCCAATCAAGGTAAGTTGGTTGCTCACTTCCTTCTACAGATTGTTCGCTTTGATCTGACAAAGTAACATCATTTCAGTGGGTACTTTATTTAAGACTAATTCTTTGCAAACGAGGCTATTTTTACAAATGATTCATCAAGAGTTTTGAGAAGTGATTTATTCCACTCTTCAAACCCTTCAGGCTTCTTGGGATAATTTCTATAATGCTCAACCAACCACTGGTTTTGTTCTGATGTGTATTTTAGTCCGCTAGCAACCGTCTTGTTCATAGCACCACGAATAATCATTCCCAATTTGTTGAGTCCTGAAAAATCTGGATGTTCTCCTTTGCTGATAGCTTCAACGTCAACATTTCCCAAAAAAATGTTTCATACCATAACTGATCTGTTCATTAGTTAATGTCTGTACTAGTCTTCTGAAAAGCTCGAGTCCAGCAGTCTTGTAACCATATTCTTCAATAAAGTCAAGATTATACTGCCACAATCCTTTTTCTGATACATCATTTGCTTCAATCGCATCTACAATATTTTTACCAAGAATGGTACCTGCAATTAGGGCTGGACCAATTCCTCCAGCATCAATTGGTTTTGGCATCCATGCAGAGTCTCCAACTAATACGTAACCTCCAGAAACCATACAGTCATTTTGCCTTCTTACAGAAACTTGGAACACACCAGTGTTATTGTTAATATCTTCTGGATCTTGTGAGAGTTTTGCATTCTTAATTGCCTTATTTCTTTGAAGATATTCTTCCATCAATGACGCAACATTATCTTTTTTTCCAAGTCTTTTATTTCTCTGGTCTAAAATTGATTTTTCAACACCCAGTCCTATGTTCACTTTGTTGTCAGCCTTTGGAAATACCCATCCATATCCTCCAGGTGCAATGTCTTGGTCTAGATGAATGATACAATAATCTGGATCAAATTCTGTTAGATCTTCTTCACCTTTGTCAAAATACATAATGTGTCTGCCCGTTGATTCTAGATCACGTCTGTCTATTTTTTTCTCAATTTTGGTAGAGTTTTCGAGCTGGTTTCTAAGCATTGATGTAACTCCAGTTGCATCAACCACAACTTTTGCAGTTTTTTTGTATGGCTGACTTGTTTTATTGTTTATGCCCTGAACGCCCATGACCTGCGGTCCATCGTAGATTAAACCAGTGAGATTAATTTCAAAATCAAAATTCACTCCCATCTTTTTTGTTCTTGCATTTTGAATTTCTGGTAGTTTTTGGCGATTAAGCATGTAGCCGTCACCATCAAACGGAATTGCAGTCTCTTTATCTGGTGAGAATGCCATTACTCCTTTTACATCATGCTCAATTTCTGGAGATGTCCAAGGAACTTTTATCCTCTCTGTCATGAAATCAACTGCTTCTTTTGAACATGCATCACCACATGTCCAACCAGGATTTGATTTTCTTCCAGGTAATGTTTCAGGATTTCTATCAATTGAAAGAATGGATAAATTTTGATTAGAATAATATGAAATAGCTTGGGCTGCAACAGTTCCGGTTAGCCCTCCTCCGGCTACAATTACATCATAATCGGTATCCATGGTTTTAAGCTCCTGTAACTTTATTTAAAATTGTGCTAAATCCGCCTTCAAGCATTACCATTATTTTCACTCAATAATTTTCTATAGGTTTCGGGAATCTTTTTTTTACGTATGTTGGGATATAAATTGCAACTCTGATCGGATCCTTTTCTTCAACTGTTAGGACTTTTTTAACAAAGTCTTGCTTTGAAAATCGTATATACATGGCTGATTCAAATATCTGTTCTTCAATGTTTGCCAGAAGACCTGTTATTATATCTCTGGGAATGGTGGAAACAAATTTTTTAATGAATTGTTCTGCCCTTTTCTTCTTAAGATCCACATGTAGCATAAAAATGGGATTTCCAAAATGTCCAGCAACCTCACGTTTTGCTATTTCATCACTTTCTATTCCAAATAAATCATTTAGTGGCTCTACAATTTTTTGAAAATCTTCAGTAGCGTGTAATATCAAATCTATTTTAGCTACAATGTTTTTCGTCATTTTGTTAAATAGAAGTTTGATATCTTAATCTAAGCCTGAAGAAGAGCAACTTCCTCTTTCGATGTCCTAAGCAATTTGACTTTTTCCAAACCAACATGTCTAACCCGAATTATCTTTTTTGTTGCAGCCATAATATCAGAGTTAATTTTTCCATAACATGCTGCTTGGACAAATTCATCAATTGTCATTTGCGGAACTATTCTTTCTATTTGTTTTTTTGCTTCTAATCGTAATGCATGTTTTCTAGAAGTATTAAGTTCTCTATGACTAAGAGTTAATATTTTGATTCTGAATACGTAACCATCCTTAGTTTTTGTGTCTATAACAAAATTAATCCTAGAAGAACCACGTCTAATTAAACTCCGTAAAAATTCTTTTGCATATTCATATCTCTTAAAAACTGTGGTGGCCTTTTCTTCAGTTACTTTGTTAATTTGGAAAAACAGTTTGTATTGATGCTGTGATGGATCACCCTTTAAAATGTCAAATAGCGTAGCTTCAACCACTCTTCCTACAGCAGTTTTGTCACTTGTTATGGGTACATATGCTACAGGAACATTGTTAAATGAATCAGGTGCCAAAACTGTCACCCATCTTTTTTCTTTCCATTTATCCTTAATTTTTCGTGTTTTTCTAACCAATTAATACAGCCCTTTGATTCCAAAATATAAGTTGTAGTACGTTTAGATTGTTTTTTTGCCCATATATTTTTGTAAAACATTTGGAATGTTTACATGGCCATCTTTAGTTTGAAAATTTTCCATTATTGTAACCATAGTTCGCTCAGTGGCTACAAGTGTACTGTTTAGAGTGTGAATATACTGCGTATCTTCATTTGTTTTATCTCTAAATCTAATTTTGAGTCTTCTAGATTGATAATCTAGGCAATTTGAGCATGAAACGGCTTCTCTGTAAGCATTTTGACTTGCCATCCACACCTCTAAATCATATGTCTTAGCAGAAATCTTTCCCATATCACCACTTGATAAAAGAACTACCCTATGCGGAATCTCAAGCTTTTGAAAAAATTCTTCCGTAATGGCAATCATATTTTCATGCGCTTTCCAAGAATCTTCAGGTTTTGAGAAGACAAACTGTTCTATCTTTTCAAATTGATGAACCCTGAAAATTCCCTTTTGATCTTTTCCATGTGCACCAGCCTCTTTTCTAAAGCACGGACTAATAGCAGCATATCTAGCAGGAAGCGAATTTCCATCTAATATCTCATCAGAATACATTGAAACCATGGCATGCTCAGATGTGCCAATAAGATAGAGATCTTGATCTTCAACCTTATAGATAACATCTTCAAAGTCATCTAATATTACAGCACCCTCCATTGACTTTCTATTGATCATATACGGTGGTTGGAACATAGTATACCCTTTTTCGGATAAAAAGTCCAGACCGAACTGAATTAATGCCTGGTTTAGCTTTACCAAATCACCCTTTAGATAATAAAATCTTGCGCCAGCAGTTTTAGCAGCCCTTTCAAGTTCAAGTAAATTTAGACTCTCAGAAATGTCTATGTGGTCTTTTACTTCAAAGTCAAATTGAGGGGCTGTACCCCATTTTCGAATTTCTTTGTTTGCAGAGTCATCTCCACAAGGAACTGATTCATGAAGTACATTTGGAATTGTTAAGGCAAGTTTTGAGTACTCTGATTCAGTTTTATTTTGAATTTCTTCTAGATTGGTAAGCTCCTTAGAAACCACTTGCATTTCTTGAATTATCGATGCCGCGTCACTGCCAGCTTTTTTTACCTCTGAAATTTTAATCGACATTTCATTTTTTTTCTTTCTAAGATTATCAGTACTAATGATCATCTCTCTTCGTTTTTTATCAAGTTCTAGTAGCAAGTCAAGGTCAAATTGTACATCTCTATCTTTGAGCATTTTTCTAATACTTTCAGGATTCTCGCGAATCATCTTTATGTCAAGCATTATTCAATTATCTCCGACACCAGTTTTACATGTTCTAATACTTCATCTACCGTAGCTATCAATTTCTTTGTGTCTCCTATACTTTGAAAATTAAAAACAAGTTTGTTATCAATATTCTTGATTTCAAATGATAAACCTTTTGGGAAATTAACATTATCTGGTTCTAATGCATTTTTAATTGCAACAGCCTTTTTTTTTGAGATGTTATTGAGAGTTACTTGGACATTGCATTTTAGCGACATTTTCCTCTAATAATGAATAAATTCATATAATTTGTCTTTAGTTATTTTGCTTCTATTACTATTCTAGTTGAGCAATCACAGATTTGTATTTCCATTTTTGAGGGATTCTACCAATTTTTTTGTAATATACTGATAAACGGTGAACTTTAGCCTCGATTAACTCAAGCGAACGTATATTTCTGTTATCTTTCTTGTTTACTTTGAGATGTTTTTGTAACCCTACTGCCTTTTTGACTATATTATCCAGGTCTTCAGGAAGCTCAGTTTTTAGATCATTTTCTTCCAAAACCTTAGTAATTGTCTTTTTTATGATTGGCTTTACAAGTGGAATGGAGTGTTGGTCCCTTAATTTTATGCCAATTTGACTAGCTGAGAGATCATCTTTTCCATATTTTATAATCAACTCTTCAATCTCCTTCGGTTCTAGTGTTATCCAAGATGGAGACTTGGGATTTAACGGCCTCGTAGAGTGTGATTTTCCATAATTATGTGAATGTAGTCTGCCCACGAATGCAAATTTATAAAAACTAACATAAACGTTACTTGAGGCTCTGATCGGTCGAATTCCAGCATTGAAACTGAGAAAAAAGTTAAATAATAACGGGTATGAGATTTCATAAGGTTACAATGAATAAAACAATGATTTTCAGTATAGGTATCATGGCAGTATGTGCTATTGGTACAATCTCAATGGTTCCGGTAGCCTTAGCATATTCTGGTTTAGGTGCAGTAGATGGAATCACACTTGAAGAACATCTAGAACTAGCAACTAGAAAAGTTGAAAAGGCTGAAGCAAATCCAGCAACAGGTTCAGGAACTCCTTATCTTGATGCTGGCGGAGTTCTCGGTTCATCCATAATTGCAGGTGCAATATTTGGTGGAATCGCTACTGCAATGTTTGTCAGAGCAAGATCTGGCAGATACGCTGCATACGGACGCGGTTAGTAAACCTACTTTTTCTTATTTTATGAAATTTTTTTAATCCTATTTAGCTGATTTTTGATCTTAGTATTTTCCTCGATTGCTGATAATGACAGAAATGTATATATGCATTCCAATTAGTCAAATTATTAATGATTCCTATATTTGGAACACTACTTAGTATTCTATCCAGTGTAACTGGACAAATAGGACCAAACTATGACCCACTATTTTATGACGTCATGTTGTACATCTTTGGTACGATGATGTTCTCAATATTCCTACTTGCAATTATTGGATATTGGGTTAGAGTTCACGGATGGTCATACAAAGACAACCGTGAAAGATGGGTTGATGAATTAGACAGACATTTCGAAAATGAAGGAATAGGTCTTATTCCAGACAACGGCAAGTATTGGTAAAACAACCAGTTTTCATTATTTTTCATATTTTAGATTGACAAGTTTTTCTAGTTCCTCTTCTTTCTATTTTTATGACCGAACCTGAACCAGAACAACCCACTGTGGATGAGCCAGGACATTTCACTCCTGATATAATTTGCCCCTTTTGCCATCAAAATGTAAAGCAACACAAGAAAGGCTGTGTTGGAAAAAGATTTTCAAAATCAACAAAGGACAGAGAAGAAAATTCTAAAAGATTGAGAGAGCTTTACAAAAATCGGTAAATCTACAAGTCAGGTGGCAAAAAGTCAGATTCTTGTGATTCGTCAAATCCTTCTGAATAAAATTCAGCTCTGTAAACTGAACCATCTTTGAGAAGTGCATGAATAAATCTGTCAGATTCTTTCCCGTCTACTACTATCCGTGATTTTGATTCATCCATGTCTTTCATAGGGAATTCCCAAATCCATAGGAAATGACCAATTTCAAATGGATATTCTTCTTCCCATTCTACATAGATAGTTCCATCATCCGTGAGTGTGTAGATAGTTCTCTGACAGTCTGAAGATAACAAGTCATCACCTAAACTATCACCAAATCCTATGTTAGCAGGTATGGCTGCCTTATTTCCATCCACATACAACTCGAAAGTCACTGACATTTTGTATGGCGTATTTCGGTTTTCAATGCAAACTTTGAGTGGATCACTTTGACCGAGAAATCCTTGGATAACACTACTGCTCACACCAACTGTCACACCAATGATAAGTAAAATTATGAGAAACTTTATGGTCTTTTTCCTTCTTCTTGGATCACCAGTTCCTGGCCAGCGCATAAATCAAAAACACCTGAATTGCATAAAGTCGTTTCTATAATTCTATTATTTCAAGTGTGTCAAACTGGTCCTGATGATCAGCTATGTAAAATGTGATTGGGGTAGAATCGATTTCGACCCATTCTGATTCTCCACGATATTCAGCAAAGTCCTCAACAAATACACCAGGACCAGAACACCTAACAAGAACCCTTTTTTGTGTATTCAATGGGAAAGGAAGACGTAGCACTTTGCCTCTTCTTTCATCTTGTATGGTAATTGTAAATTCATCTTCTTCAAATCCCACTTTTCCTTTAAAGTAACTTGCACGTATGTCTAGGTATTTAATTTGAAAAACATGTTTCATAAAATCATATAGAAGGATCTCTTAAAAAAATCTTAAAATGAAAAAGAGGTTTTGTTGATTAGATTACTTGCCAAGGTCTAGTTGCAAATGTTACAACATATGCAGCTCCAATCATAACGCTCTGATATGCAAGCATTGCCCATGGAATTGGTTTTATGATTGGTTCTCCTTCTACCACAACTGTTGTTCCTGGTCCCAGACCTGGTCCAACATTTGCAACATTAAGTTGAGTGTGGACGTGGTAAACACCTGGTTCTAATGCTTTAGCAGTAACTGCATAATTTGTTACAGAGTTACCTGGTATCTGAAAGACAACTCCTGGTGGGTCTCTAGCCATAATCTCCCATCTGTTACCAGAGTTTGTCGATTCTGAAAATAGAGAAATCCATCCTCTTTGTTCTCTTTCAACAAGACTTACCAAAGTTCCAGAAAGAACTAAAGTTTCACCGGTAGATAGCGATTGTCTAGAAATCGCTTCATTTGTAATTTGAATAAAACGACTTTGTAGTTGTGCTTGAACACCGTGAGCCTCGGCTGATTGAATAATCTCGGCAACATTTGGACCATACATACCAAGTACGAAAATAGCCCCAACTGTAATTGCCATAATTTTTCTATCGATCATACTATCACTAATTATTGAAAATGCGTTTAAACAAAGATATAAGTTTTCACGTAAAACCCGATCTTGGTATTAGGCACGATTACCACATTTACAGGTCATGTTTAAGTCAAATATACTTGGAATTTTCAAAGTCGATCGTTACCAAATAGAGGATATTAAGAAAAGTTTAATAGCATTCTGTAATTAGATTTTGCATATGACTCTACCAAAAGGATTTGGCGGCGGAGGCGGCGGTGCAAGTCGTTCTGACGTCGAAGGGATGATTGGTAAGCGTATTGAGAATTATACTGGTCTGATAACACTTTCCTACTTGGGTGCATTCTTTGCAACAATGTTTGGAACAATGGTCGGTTACCTGTATTATCCATGGGCATACGCATCAGCAAGTGGTCACTATGCAATGATTACTTTGACAGTCGTTGAGGCTATTGGTTACATCTTCTGTGTCAAAGTTGGTGAGGAAGGAACAACCAAGAAAAGCAATGGTCAGATAGCGGCTGCTCTTGCAGCAACAACAGCAATAATGTTGTATGTGGCTTTATACGTCTCTTAGAAGAAAACCATATTTTTCCATCTTTTTATATTTTGAAAATACCTGATTTTCGTCAATTTTAGCTTCCTAGTGCATGTCTCGATCTACGTAATTTCCTAAAATTTTATATACTCTCACTAGTGCTAGATCTTTAATGGTCTGGCTTAGACGATGTACTCACTACTTATTCATAGTAGTAGTTGCAGTTAACTCCACTTTGTTAACAATTAACTCTGGTGACTATATCTTCTATACTGATTGGGCCTGGACATCATTTGTAGTATTTTCCATTGCCAACACTTTGATGACTGTTGTTGGTGCTGTGTATTATCTTACATTTACTGGTGTACCTGGTACTGCATCGTATTACGGTCTGATTATGCAGGTCTATACATGGGTTGCAAAAGTTGCATGGTTTGCACTTGGTTACCCAGTGGACTTCATCGTTCATCCGATGTGGATTCCATCGTGTATGTTATTGGACTTGGCATATTGGGCGACGAAGAAGAATAAGCACTCGCTGATATTCTTTGGCGGAGTTTTAGTTGGAATGTCAATGCCACTGTTCAATATGGTACAGTTGATGTTGATAGCGGATCCACTAGAAACTGCATTCAAGTATCCGAGACCGACATTGCCTCCATACATGACGCCGATAGAGCCGCAGGTAGGTAAATTCTACAACAGCCCAGTAGCTCTGGGAGCGGGAGCTGGATCGGTACTAGCATGTACATTTGCGGCATTAGGCTGTAAGCTTAATACGT
This sequence comes from Marine Group I thaumarchaeote, assembly GCA_013390785.1. Taxonomy (GTDB): domain Archaea; phylum Thermoproteota; class Nitrososphaeria; order Nitrososphaerales; family Nitrosopumilaceae; genus Nitrosopelagicus. Next base: position 19,023 of record JACASW010000010.1, on the reverse strand, counting down.
GGACGTATAGATGGATGGCCGCTTGGTCAAAGTGGGACTAAAAAACCACAAATTCTTTTTCCTTTTCATTATTTGTAGTGTTTTTTGCGCGTTACAAAATTTGTATTTAAGCTATTTGCACTAGATCAAATAATTCTCAACTCTTTGTGATGTTTTATTGCCTTTGGCACAGAAAACAATTTTGCGCCAGTATGACGTCTGGCTCAACAACTTCAAAAATATGTACAGGAACCACGCCCGTTTGTAAAATGGGCAGGAGGTAAAAGACAGCTCATAGCTGAATTAGAAAAGAATTATCCAAAAAAGTTTGATACTTATTTTGAACCATTTCTTGGTGGTGGTGCTGTTATGTTTAATCTATTAGCAAAACATCCAGATATGAAGTGTCATGTATCTGATCTAAATTCTGATTTAATATTGGCATATTTGGCGATAAGAGACAAAGTAACTGAAGTTATAGAATCACTAGAAATACATGCTAAAAAGTATCAAAAAAACCCGGATTCTTATTATTATAATGTGAGAGAATCTGAACCAGCATCACATATTGAGAAAGTCTCAAAACTAATTTTTCTGAATAAGACGTGTTTTAATGGTCTTTATCGCGTAAATAGCAAAGGAAAATTTAATGTTCCATTGGGCAGATATACAAATCCAAACATTGTCAATAAAGAGAATCTACTAGTAGTCAGCCAAGTCTTACAATCATCGAATTTAGAATTTTTCTGCAGAGATTTTGAGCAGAGTTTGCATGATATTAAAAGAAATGACTTTGTATATTTTGATCCTCCCTACCAGCCAGTTAGCCAAACAGCAAATTTCACAAGTTACACAAATAGGAGTTTCACAGACGATGATCTTGAAAGATTAGCAAATCTTGCTGAAAAACTGGATTCTATGGGCTGCAAAGTCTTGCTTTCAAATTCAAAGTCTAAAATAGTTGAAAATTCATTTTCCTCATCAAAATGGAAAATCAAAGAAATTCGAGTAAATAGGGCCATAAACTCTAACTCCACAAAGAGAACAGGTCATTCTGAAGTTCTGATTAAGAATTATTGAAGCTCCGAGCGGGATCTGAACCCACGACCTTTACATTACCAATGTAACGCTCTACCAGGCTGAGCTATCGGAGCATATCGTTTCGCCAACAAAAATCCTTATAATTCTTGGTAAAATTTTCTAGAACCATAAACTGTTAAATTTCGCTGACAGTTAGCTAGTCTAGTGCAGGAGTAGTCAAGCCTGGCCAAAGAAAGCACGTATGCTTTTGGACACGCGGGACTTAAGATCATAAAAATGGGTGATCCCGTCTCTCAGGAGTTCGTGAGTTCGAATCTCACCTCCTGCACTGTTATTTTATTTGTTTAATTCCTTTAGCATTCAGAACTTCGTAAACATCGGGAAGTCCGAAAACATATCCAACATGTACGCAGTCCTTTTCTTCACAGAGCTGACAGTAGAGCTCACCATTTTGAATTGCCACTTCAGCAATTCTATTTTTAATATTATCTTTGAGAATAATTCTATCTGCATCAACTGAAACCTTTTCTAATTTTGGTGCATAACGAGCAAAGGTTTTGTCTTTTTTCATCACGTCTTCCAGTAGATATGTAACATATCCTGCAAAACTGTTGACACCTTTCATTGTCAACTCATCTTTGTTCTTTTGATATGTTTGGTTAAATTTATCGTAAACTGCTTCTGATATTGTTATTGACTTGAATCCCGGTTTTGGCATATTATGTACCTTACCGTAAATTAAAGTACTCAACTATATAACGTTTTTTGTAGTGTTTTTTTTACTACCGAGAATCAGCCTTATACCTGATAAATACAATTTAGCATTATGGCAAGAGGTTATCAGACTGAAGAAATAAAAGAAAAATTGGTAAATTTACTTGGTAATTCTAAAACAGGACTTTCTGGGCTTGAAATTTCTGAGCGATTAAACATTAATCGTATTACAGTAACAAAATATCTTAATGTGTTTGCTGCTGAAGGTCTGATTAAACAAAAAAACATTGGAAATGTTAATCTGTGGTTTATTGAGGCTGGTACAGAAAAATTTAGTTTTCCGGATGATTTTTTCAGAGTTAAAACCAAATACCTTGAATATCTAACCGCACGAAAGGAAAAGTTAGCATATAATCTAGTTAGAAATTCTTTTCACTCTACATCACAACCAGTGAAGATCATAACGGAGATTATTGTTCCTGCGATACAATCAGTACATAGTATTTTTGATGAAGGTAAGATTGGGAAATCTGAACTCAATTTTCTTGAAAAAATCATTTCAAATTCTATACAAATTATTAATCTTGAAAATTTTGAAACTGAACCAAAAAAGAACGTAATTGTAATATCAGCTGATTATCAAAGCACTCTCTTTTCAGAGGCTGCGTCTGCCTCTTTTCATTCTGGTGGTTGGCAGGTTTATTCACTGGGTGACATGTCTTCATCTATTGATGTTTTGTTTGATCTTGATTTTCAGAAGTTTCTAACAAAGGTCTGGAAATCAGGATCTGGAATAATGGTAATAATTGTATTTTCATCAACGGAAGATGGAATGAAATTCTTTGCAGAATCTATTAATTCTATAAAATTAAAATCCAGAAAAAATCTATATCTTACCATCTGTGGCAAAGTGGAAAAAAATACTAAAATTGAGGCTGATTTGATAGACGAAAACCTTGAAACAGTATTACAGTGGTCCCAAACAACCTTTGAAAGTTCAACTTCATAATTTAAGGAGAATGGGCCCGATGAGATTCGAACTCATGACCTTTCGATTATCAGTCGAACGCTCCAGCCAAGCTGAGCTACGAGCCCTGCAAAATTTTCTTTGATTACGTGATTTAAGTTTGCTGTAATTTCCATTTTATTGAGCAGCCAATAGATGGGTCAAAATCCTTTTCTATTTTTTCTCCAGCTAGATATTTTTCAATATTCTTCTGCATCGTATTTTCAGTAGCAGTATCATCAGGACTCATGGCATTATCAATTCTGCCATGAAAAACCAATTTTCTGTTTTGATCAAAAAGAAATGGATCAGGAGTACAAATCGCACCATACTTTTTTGCCACATCTTGTTTCTCATCCACAAGATAATCAAATTTCATACCTTTTTCATCAGCAATTTTTTTCATATTTTCAAAACTGTCATCCGGATATTTAGTAAAATCATTACTATTGATACCAACTAACGCAATACTTTCTTTGAATTTTTCATGAATCTGCTTTATAGCATCTATTTTTGCCTTCACGTAAGGGCAGTGATTACACATGAAAATAATTAGCAATCCCTTGCTTCCTACATAACTTTCAAGAGAATGCATTTTATCATCGATTCCCATAAGCGAAAAATTAGGTGCTGCGTCTCCAGTTTTTAGCGATATTTTAGATTCTAATAGAACCATTAAAAAAAAATTCTGCTGAATCAAATAAAATCCTTGCCAATTAAAGACAACAATTAAAATCAACTCGACAATGATTCAAGAGGAGGGCTGATAGTTCAGACTGGTAGAATACTCGCCTTGCACGCGAGGGGTCAGGGGTTCAAATCCCCTTCAGTCCATCTTTAAAAATGCCATTAAAATAAACAGGTGATAGATCACTCACAAGTTTGACTATTTTAGATGGACTTAAATATCAAATATGGGGCGATAGTAAATATGGCAGATTATGGTGGCATGTGGCCTGTGTTTATTCCGCTTATCGTTGGATTAGCACCAGGATTAGTTTACTGGTTTGCAATTACTGCTAGAAGAACTGGTAAGTAAAACACTCTTCTTTTAATTTCGATATTTATTTTACATTATTTGTATATGAAAAACTATAATCCATCTCCAAACATAGTTCTTTGATGGAATCATTTGATCTTGTTGCTATGGGGGGAACATTCGATGTCATTCACAGAGGTCACATGGCATTATTAAAAAAATCATTTTCAATTTCATCCAAAGTCATAATAGGTTTGAGTAGTGATCAACTTGCAGTAAAAAGGGGAAAAAGCCTAGTTAATGATTATTCAAAAAGATTTTCATTGCTTGAATCTGCAATTGAGAAAAACTTTCCAAATTCTTCGTATGAGATAAGCAAGCTTGAGAATGACTTTGGACCAGCAGTTGTTGAGGGTTCCGTGAAAGCCCTAGTTGTAAGCGAGGAAACTAGCGCCAAAGGGCTCCATCTTAACGAATTGAGGGCAGAGAGAAATTTGCCATCTGTTGAAATAGTCGTGGTACCAATGGTCTTGGCCGAGGATGGAAAAGCCATCTCAAGCACAAGAATCAAAAACACTGAGATTGATAGTAATGGAAATTTGAATTGACAACCAACTTGTCTATCTTTGAGTAAGTGGAATAAAACAAAAATTTTAGCAGTAATATTATGAGTATTACCAATATGATGCTGAATAAGATAGATGTTGACATTCAGAATCTAAAAGGTGGCCTTCAGCCAGAGAATTTAGAGTATTGGTATAGAAAAATCACTGATGAAACATTAGAGATTCTTCCTCCATGGTTGATAGATAAAATCAACATAGTACAGGATCCAATACTTCCATTGAAATTTAACATAGATATTTCAAAGAGGGCGGTACGCTACTTTATGCAAGTGATTGATTACAACTTGCAAAAGATGCCTTACACAACACAACTATACTTCATGAAAGTTCAGGAAACTGTCAGTATAAACATGGACAAGTCATTGGTCTGAATCTATTCTTTTACAATTTTGACAGAACTTCCTACTGTTTCAGTCTGTACTATTTTCTGCTTTTTTTCTATTACCGATTGAATGAAATCGGTAAAAAGCAAAACTTGGTCATTATCCGTTAAAACAATACTATGGGCAGACTTGTCCTTTATGGAGAGAACTACCTCATTTTCTACCACATTCAAAATTTCAGTGACGTATGTTTCCTTTGTATCGTTAACAAAAATTAGGTTTGCAAGTTTTTGGGCCTCGTATTTGTCCTGACAGAGTATTGTTACGGAATTCAATCTTTTAGGAGAAACTTGTCAAGTTGGTCTCTTGCCTTTTCACGTTTTTGTTGATGAGAAGCCAGAAACTTGTTAATCTTTTCAATTAGAAGTTGTTTAAGCTCACCAGTAAGCATCTTTCCTGATTTGTAATCGTCATGAATTTGTTTTAACTTTTTATCATCTGGCTCAAAGAAGATCCTAAGATATTGATATGATACATCAATGTCTGGGTTACCACCTTTTTTCCTATGCTCTTCTATGTCTGGTTGACCACCAGAAAACGCATATTTGTTAATCTTCTTTTTTACGGTTTCAGGAGAGTCTGTAGTGTATATCGTTTCATTTTCGTTAGATGCAGACATTTTTCCCTTAGGACCTCCAAGTGCTGGAATCATGATATTGTGAATCAGCGCTGGCTTTGGTTTGTTGATTTTTGGTGCTATATCTCTTGTAATTCGAAAGTGTGGATCTTGATCAACACCAAACGGAATCAAAACAGGCATATCCTCTATAAAACACGGAGCTGATTGTAATGAAGTGTAAAATATCATTCCAACATTAGTTTCATTTTGAAACCCAAAAACTGCCTTTGTATTTGAAAAATTTATTCTCTTTGCAACCTCTGCGGCGATTGGATATAGCGTCTTTATGTTTTTTGTATCAATAATGATCTTAGTGTTTTCTGGTTTGAAACCTAATGCTATAAAATCAAGTGCATTTTCAAGCGCAAACTTGGATGTTTCCTTTAATGTCATGTCTTTTTTTGTCCAGAATTTTTCGTCGTCTGTAAGCTGAAAATACATTTTTGCTCCAAACTTGTCTTGAAGCCATTTTGCAAAAACCCATGGTACCAGATGACCAATATGTGTATGACCAGACGGTCCTCTGCCTGTGTATAGAAAGAATTTCTTGCCCTTTTCGTAATCATCTAAAAGTCGGTTCAAATCCCTATGTGAGAAAAAAATACCTCTTCTCAGCATGAAATGTGATTCGTTGGTGAATTTTTCAATTTTTGATAAAAGATCTGAAGTAATTTTCTGTGTACCAAATCTTTTGATCAGTTTGTCATAGTCAATGTCACCCTCAACGTTCCAAGGTGTGACAACAAAATCATCCGCTGGCATTCAAGGTTGACTTTGATTTAATGTTAAAAAGTCTTATCTCATTCTTTTACCCACTTTCTAATCAAAAAAACTGTAACAATTGTCCTAGCTAATTTAATTAAGTCTTTTTGGAACGATGAACTATTGTCTCATGTTCTACATGACATTGAAAAACAAATTATCAATGTTTTGCAATCAGATCCAGATTTAACCGAGGAGAAGATATCCCAAGAAACTAAGCTCTCAATGGATCAAATTAGGCGTGGTGTAGAATGGCTTCGCCAGAAAAAACTTGCAGATGTAAGCGAATCTATTAACATTTCTTTGAGTCTTGGGAAAAATGGTCTAGAGGCTCTAAAAAATGGCTTGCCTGAACGAAGACTTGTAACACTTGTTCGAGATGGACCTAAAACATTCGATGAGATACGAAGAAGTTTGCATGGATTTGACTTTAACGCAGCGATTTCCAATGCAAAAAAGAATGACTGGATTAACATAGAAAAAACAGATACAGGATCAAAGATTTCGTTAAAAGATCCAGATGCAATTGTTCCTCATGATTCGGAATTAATAATTTCAAGGCTAAGCGAAAGAACTATTATTTCTACAGAATTTGATAACACGCCTTTAGCCGAACCACTGAAATCTCTAATGGAAAGGCCTGACTTTATCATTGCAGACGAGGAAAAAACAAAAACAGTCTCTCTTTCTGAAACTGGTAAAAAGATTGACCTTGAAAAATTAGACAGTGGAGCAATAGATGTTGAGGCAGATGTACCTCATGTACATGCTGCAAGGATACATCCACTAAAGGATACAATAAATGAAATCAGGGACACTTTTGTCCATCTGGGGTTCACGGAAATTACTGGAAACTTGTCACAGTCAAGTTTCTGGAACTTTGATGCTCTGTTTACTCCACAAGACCATCCAGCTCGCGAACTGCAGGATACATTTTATCTTAAAGGTCTTAATGCAAAGCAGCTCGCAACACCAACTCAAATTAAAAATGTTTCAAGCGCACACAAGAAGGGATGGAGATATTATTGGGATATACAGGAAGCAAAAAAAATGGTTCTGCGAACACACACCACTTGTGTTACTATAAAACATCTTGCAGACAAAAAACCTGATGAGGCTAGAATATTTTCATTGGGACGAGTTTTCCGTAATGAAAAATTGAGTTTCAAGCATTTAGCTGAATTCAATCAGGTTGAAGGTATTGTTGTGGGAAAACACATAACATTACGGGACTTGATGGGAATACAAAAGGAATTTTATCGCAAGATTGGTCTTACCAAAGTAAAGTTTTGGCCCACATTCTTTCCTTACACTGAGCCCTCTTTACAATCAATGGTTTACAATGAAAAGCTTGGAAAATGGATTGAATTATTTGGTATGGGAATATTTAGACCGGAAGTTACAAAACCATTGGGAATTACAAAACCCGTTTTAGCTTGGGGTGGTGGTATTGAAAGGATTGCCATGTTAAAATTTGGATTAGACGACGTAAGGGAATTTTACAATAACAATCTAAGTTGGTTGAGGACTGCTACGAAATGCCAGTAGTTGAGCTGAATATTAGTAGACTTCAGAAACTTGTAGGAAAAAATACGAACAAGAAGCAGATACTTGATAGGCTTCCATTTCTTGGTCTTGATATAGAATCGTTGGGACGCAACACTGTAAGAGTTGAGTACAGCCCAAACCGACCAGACTATTCAACTGACTTTGGTATTGCATTAGGACTACAAGGCATCTTAGGAATAAACAAGGGAATGCTACGATTGAACGTAAGAAATCACGGAAATTATGAAATCAGAGTTGATAGTTCGACTAGTAAGATTAGACCGTTTGTTACTGGAATAATTGCAAGGAATGGTTCACTTGACGACGAAGCAGTTAAGCAGATTATCAACATGCAGGAGGACCTGCACGTTGGATTAGGTAGGAAAAGAAAAAAATCATCAATCGGAATTCATGACCTAGACAACATATCATTTCCACTCAAGTATACAACAACTTCTCGTGACCATAGGTTTGTTCCATTAAACTCTACCAAAGAGAGTTCAATCTCAGAAATTCTTCGTGATTCAGAGGTAGGAAGAGACTATGGGTCAATTCTTGGGCAATCTTCGAAGGTTCCTCTAATTACTGATGCAAAAGGGCAGACAATATCATTTCCACCAATCATCAACGCTGCGTTAACAACTGTTACAACAAAAACCAAAAACCTGTTGGTCGAAGTTACTGGTATAGACAAACAGGCAGCTGAGGATATGCTGTCCGTTGTTGTTACGATACTACAAGGTGCAGGATTTCAATTTTCACAACTGAAAGTTTCCGGCTCAAAAAACTCGACGCCAAACTTTACGCCAAGATCCATCACATTTGATGTCGATCCCGTGAATAAAATTCTTGGATTGAACATTTCCGGATCTATGCTTGTGTCATGTCTTAAAAAATGCAGGTTAGATGCGGTAACGAAGAATAAAAAAATACAATGTACAATCCCAAGGTATAGGTTTGATATTTTTGGAGGAATGGACATTGTTGAGGAGGTTGCATTGGGTTATGGAATTGAAAATCTAAAACCAGCGTGGCCAGCATCTGCGCACATTGGTGAGAAAAATACAACATCTGAGAAACTTGATTCCATTAGTAGATTGATGACTGGATTTGGTTTCATGGAAGCATTAAACTCTACATTGGCAAGCGAGCAAATTTTGTATGAAATGACAAACAGAGACTCATCGCAGATAATCTCTGTTACAAGCTCGAAGAGTCAAGAGCATACAATACTTAGAGATTCTATACTACCAGGACTGTTAGAAAATCTGTCAAAAAATATACATGAGACATATCCGCAGAAATTTTTTGAGTCAGGTATAGTCTTTTCAACGGGATCTCCAATCAAGGAGACAGTAAATCTTGCGTGCGTTACTGCCTCAGAAGAAACACATTTTTCAGAAATGAAAGCTGTTTTACAATCACTCTTGCGAATTGGATTCAATACGAAGTGCGAAACGAAGACACTCTCAAATCATGCGCTTTTTTCACAAGGTAGAGTTGCAGAGATTGTTATCAGCGGAAAGGCAGTGGGATATATTGGTGAACTGGATTCCAAGGTTCTTGAAAATTTCAGGATAAGAACAAGGGTAGTTGGCTTTGAGATAAAGCTGTCTGGATTAATATTTGATTGATTCCAATCTAGATCGCCCAATAAAGAGAGCATGCACACAGACGGATTAGGATGATATAGATCGTCATGATTCACATGATTTCTAATTCACCCAGGTGTGTTACATGGGCACTTCCCCGGTTTCAGAGCAACGAGGAGGGTATGGCTAATACCAATGACTCTTTGTGAGTCAGAACCGGGGAACATTATTTTGGCAAAAATCTAAATCTTGCAGTTTGTATATGCAAATAGATGGTAAACTACTGGCTGACAAAGCAAGAGCCAAGCGGACCAAGGGGATACAGTCTGTCAGCACTGCAGAAAGACAAAACAACAGTTTGGGATGGAGTGCATAACAATTTAGCTCTGAAGCATATGAGAAGTATGAAGAAGGGAGATCAAATACTGTACTATCACACCGGTGATGAGCGCCAGGCTGTTGGTATTATGACAATAACATCAAACCCATATCCAAACCCAAAGGAGGACAACGAAAGGTTCATCGTAGTGGATGTCAAATTCAAAAAGCGACTGAAAAATCCTGTAACATTAGAACAGATGAAACAAGAAAAATCGTTCAAGGACTGGGAACTTTTACGAATTGGAAGGTTGTCAGTGATGCCTGTACCCAAGAACATCTGGGATAAAGTAATCAAATTATCACAGTGAAAATTACAGTTTCATTGATATATCTCAAGTTAGTAGATATTACATGGCAACTGCTTACGTTCTAATAAATTGTGAATTAGGTTCTGAGGAATCTATCATACGAGAATTAAAAAATCTAGACGGTGTCATAGAAGTACATGGTACATTTGGCGCTTATGACATCTTGGCAAAAATTGAGTCTACTACAGTTGATGTATTACGTGAGACTATAACTTGGAAGATACGTAAGATTGATCAGATTAGATCTACTCTCACATTAATGGGCATTGACGGTCAAACATAGACATTTTATTTTACGATATGCTCTTACACTTTATTTTTGTAATTAAGGATAAAGATCTGGGGCTACGTGCAGCTGAATTTGAATATGTTAAAAAGATGGCTCAGTTTTTCAAGTCATGGATTAAGACCAAGTTTTCTGTTGATTTTGATATTCAGTGCGATGAGATGATCACCAAACCAAGGATAATACTTCAAAGATTGGACACTCATTCGTTACTAAAGGATCATGCAGAACGCGGAAATGACATTTATCATTTCTATTTGTGTCACTTTAGACCATTGTGGACTGATTGTACCTGCGAAGGATATCATGCTGAAAACTTTGGCATGATTAGATGGTACAAGCCAGAAAGCGAAACAGATGTATCATTTTTAGCTGAAAAAAACTGTACAGCTGTTTCACATGAAATTGCACATGAATTATTACGTCAATCTGGATACAAAAGATACATAGAAGATGTTCATGATACTTGGCAACAACATCTCTTTGAGGCTATTCCATTTGAACAGTATGGAGAAGATTTTGAATTAACATCCAAAAAGCCATCATTTCTTACTTTGGATACAACAATGTTTGAAAAAAAAAGTTAATCTAATTCAGCACTTTGTAACTGAATAAATTCTATTTTCAAAATTAGCAGTCTTAAAGTTTAGTTTAAACTCAGCGTCAGACACATCCACTTTACTTAGTTTCTCTAATTCTACTACAGCTTCTCCCTTGAATCCAGCAGATGAAGCAAAAATAGCATCTACTAATTGGGTTCCATGCTCACCATTTTTAACATCATTTGCAATTTCATAGAATTTTTGGATATCTTTTTTTGAGACAGCGTGACCTGTTGGTTTGTTAAAACCAATAGCAATGTACATGCCATTATTTTTGACAGCTATTGGCACCTTGTGTTTTTTTCCAGATTTTCCTGGTATTGTTTCGCTGATCAGTACTTCACATTTATGATACATGCTAGACACATATGCAAAAAATCTATACTGTGCATACTTGCCTTCCTTATCTTCTTCACAATCAACAAAGACTCTATGCAGCAATTCCAGAGCTGTGTCATTCATACTAGATAACCTGTCATCAATTCTTCCACGCTTTAGCAAATCTGAATTAGAATCCTTGGCAACCAATGCCAGTATAAAATCAGGCAGATTGTAATTTTTTAATGCAGCAACAAATGCACCAGACTGTGTTATTCCAAAACTAGGAAAACCTTTCTTTACCAAGTATATCCCTCAATAAAATAACACGAAAAAATTCCTAACAACACTCATTCAAAATAGCGTTTTTCTCTTATAATTGTATACGAAAACACCAAAAACGTGTTAATTCGGTTTATAAATAAAAAATTCCACTAAAAATTATTGAAAAAAATGGAAATTAACACTACACCAAAGATGGTTGAAAACGTATACTCAAAATTAGAAAAGAACATCTTGACATATAGAAAAACAGTCAACAGACCTTTAACTTTAACAGAAAAAATTCTTGCTGGTCATTTAGAAGATAATTTTCTAGTAAAAAAATTAGACGGTGAAGCAAATTATGTATTTTTACATCCGGATCGAGTTGCACTTCAAGATGTTACTGGTCAGATGGTTATGCTTCAGTTCATGCAGACAGAATTAAAATCTGTGACATTACCAACAACCATTCATTGTGATCATCTGATCCAAGCTAGAACTGAAGGAAAATCAGATACAAAACTAGCAATTTATGAAAACAATGAAGTTTACAAATTTTTAGAATCTACTGCAAGTAAGTACGGCGCAGGATTTTGGAAACCTGGTGCAGGAATTATTCATCAAGTGATTTTAGAAAACTATGCGTTTCCTGGTGGCTTGATGATTGGTACGGACTCTCACACTCCAAATGCGGGAGGACTTGGAATGTTAGCAATTGGTGTTGGTGGTGTGGACGCAGCTGAAACCATGGCAGGAATGCCATGGGAGTTGATGCACCCAAAACGTATTGGTGTTCATCTTAAAGGAGAAATGAACGGCTGGACTGCAGCAAAAGATGTCATATTGTTTGTTGCGGGAAAACTTTCGGTTTCTGGTGGAACGAATTCCATAATAGAATATTTTGGTCCTGGTACAAAATCTATCAGCTGCACAGGCAAGGCTACAATTACCAACATGGGTGCAGAAATTGGCGCCACGTGTTCAATCTTTCCATATGACGAAAGAATGGAACTTTATTTGAAATCAACTGGCAGAAAGGAGATTGCAGAACTTGCAAACAAGTACAAGGAACATCTTACAGCTGATTCTGATATTGAAAACGATCCTGGTAAATATTTTGATAAGGTAATTGAAATTGATCTTTCAAAACTTGAACCGCACGTAGTAGGTCCACACACTCCTGACCTTGCAAGACCTATATCACAACTAGCAGAAGATGTTAAGAAGAACAATTATCTTGACAATATTTCTGTTGCATTAATTGGAAGCTGTACAAACTCTTCTTACGAAGATATGTCAAGGGCTGCGAGCTTGGCAAAGCAGGCGCAATCAAAAGGAATCAAAGCAAAAATTCCATTGCTTGTAACTCCCGGATCTGAACAAATTAGGGCTACCATAGAAAGAGATGGTCAGATTGACTTACTGAAATCAATTGGCGCTACAGTTCTTGCAAATGCTTGTGGTCCTTGCATTGGACAATGGTCTAGACCAGAACTTAAGCAGGGAGAGCAGAATACCATTGTTACATCATACAACCGTAACTTTCCAGGCAGAAATGACGGCAAGCGTGAAACAATGAACTTCATTGCAAGCCCCGAGTTGGTGATTGCATTAGCGTTAGGTGGAAATCTTTCCTTCAATCCATTAGATGATTCTCTTACTGCATCTGACGGAAAAACATTCAAGCTTGATGCACCGGAAAGCGCGCCAGATGTACCTGACAGAGGATTTGTAGATGCTGAGGACGTTTACATATCTCCATCAGAAAACCCTGACGCTGTTCAAGTGTTGATTGATCCTAACAGCGAAAGATTGCAAAGACTTGAACCGTTTGCTGCTTGGAATGGTGAAGATTTGAATGCGTTACATGTGATGATCAAAGCAAAAGGAAAATGTACTACAGATCATATCTCACCTGCTGGTCCTTGGTTAAGGCTTAGAGGACATTTAGATAAGCTAAGTGACAATTTGTTGTTAGGGGCAGTAAATGCATTTAATGATCAAGTTGGTCAAGCCAAAAACATACTTAGTAATGAGATTGAAAATTGCGCGCAGATCGCAAGGCAATACAAGAAACAAAACATTTCCTGGGTCATAGTTGGTGATAACAACTATGGTGAGGGAAGCAGCCGTGAGCATGCAGCAATGACACCACGCTTTTTGGGCTGTGCCGCAGTTATCGCAAAAAGCTTTGCACGAATACATGAAACAAATCTCAAGAAACAAGGAATACTTGCATTAACATTTGACAATCCAGAGGATTATGAGAAAATTCATGAGGATGACCAAGTTAGCATTATCAAACTGAATGATATTTCTCCCGGAAAATCTGTCGAATGCAACATTCTACACGCAGACAAAACATCCGAAAAGATTGTTCTCAATCATTCATACAATGATTTGCAAATTGATTGGTTCAAAGCGGGTTCTGCGATGAACTTTCTAAGAAAAAAATAAAATTAACGTGGGGCCGATCGGAATCGAACCGACGACCTACGGGTTACTTCGCAGCTCCAAACTCACATCATCTTTTCATCAGAGTTTGAACTTTAACCTCTGGAGCCCTTAGCGGTGAACTTCGTAGTCACTGTCGCCCTACCAGGCTAGGCTACGACCCCACGAAATTGAAATCAGTTAACTTGAATTTTAAGTTATTTTACCAAGATTTATTTGCGAAAATGTAGCTTTTATGAAAATGGTAAAGCCTGTTGTTTTAGTTGCCGCCGCCATTCCCATAATTTTGGCGATCCTTATCGTCATACCGATGCTTACCATGGAAGAAATTCCAACATCCGCAATCAATTCTAATGATAAGATAGGAATAGAGTTCACCAAACATGATTTGAGAGTAGTGTCATTTGGAGTTACAGAGAAATCGGTAGCAGATATGACGCAAGTTTTGATTATAGAAAATGATGGATCTGTTCAGTATACTGAGGTCAAGGATGGTGTAAATCAATCCCTGGTCAAAAGTTCAATTAGTGATGCACAATTGCAGAAGCTTACTGCGATGATTAAGGAGACTGGCTTTATGTCAATACCAAAAGAGTCATTCCCAATCAAGGAGGATGTTGAAAGTTATACCAAATTTACGGTTAAAATTACATTAAACGATGCAAGAACTCAGATCTTCTGGCCAGATCAAGACGCCACTGAAAAATTCATTCCTCCAATAATAACAGCTGTTGAATCTGAATTAGAAGGTATTATCAGCAAAATAATAGAATAGTAGATATGGAAAATATTGAAGTCAAATTACGTTTAGTCATTTTTCTAAGATTTCCTTTAGTTTATTCTAAGTGTTAACACGCCGTTACTATATTTGAAATCAGATATACGCATTTCATTTGAACCTTCAATTGGAACTTCTTTTGAAAATCCACCAGTTCCTCTAACGTATAGCATCCCATCAATCAATCTTACCATAATTTTATCATCAGGACCTGGAACTTCAGCTACAAAAACAAATTGTTTATCTCCCTTAATCAGATCATAAATCCAATCTTTGCCTCTTCTTCTCTTGCTATGAATTTTGGCAGAGCCCTTATCAGTGGCATAGAGTTCAACCTTGGGACCAAACAAACCACTTTTTTGTTCCACGATCATTAAACTTCTCTTTTCTAAATCATCCAAGATGGAAACCAGTTCGTCACGCTCAAGACCAGTAATTTTTTGTATCATTTCAAATTTTTTTGCTCCACGATTCATTATTTCCAAAACCAGCAAGTGCTTTGTTTCAGATTCTGGTTTGTGTTCTGGCTCTGGTTTGTGTTCTGGCTCTGGTTTGTGTTCTGGCTCTGGTTCCTGTTCTGGCTTTGGATTAAAAAAGAATCGAGGTTTTGGTCGTGTTCTTTCTGTTCCAGGTGGTTCAGATGTCCACTTGCCTGATATTTTTCCATCATCTTTTGATTCTGTTTCAGGTTCTGGCTCAGGTTTTGGCTCAGGTTTTGGCTCAGGTTCTGGCTCGGTCATAAAAATAGAAAAGATCAGGAAGTACAAAAGTCAAACTATAATGAAAAATTAAAATAAGATTCTAATCGAGATGGGTACTTCAATAATCTAGTTATTCGACATTACGATAGTATAATAGTGGAATTGAAGTGGTTAAAGCAGGAAATTGTCAAGATACGAAACACCGAAAATAAATGTTAATGTTGGTGCAGCCAAAGCAATAGCAATTATTATTATTTCTCTAATTGTTATTGGCGTGATAGCGGCTGCAGCCGTATCAATAGTAGATGCAGGTCACAGAGGTATCTTACTACATTGGAATGCAGTTGATCTAACTATTGCACCTCTAGATGAGGGACTTCATTTCGTTGTACCATTTGCAGATTCTGTAGTACAGATGGAAGTCAGGACACAGAAGATCATAAAATCAACTTCTTCGGCTTCTAAAGACCTTCAGACTGTTTCTACCGAAGTAACGGTTAACTACCATCCATATGTCGAATCAATTCACCACTTGTACAAAGAAGTTGGTCTGGATTATGAGAATAGAATTATTCAGCCAGCGATAGAAGAGGTGGTAAAACAAGTAACGGCAAACTATAATGCAGAGGAATTAATCACAAAAAGACCACTGGTCAAGTCTGACATTGAAGGTGAAATAGGCGCACGTCTAGCTGAATTCAACATACAAATGGAAGTTGTCTCAATTACAGACTTTCAGTTCTCATCACTCTTTGCACAGGCAATTGAGTCAAAGGTAGAAGCAGAGCAGAAAGCATTCAAGGCAGAAAACGACCTTAGAAGAATTCAGGTAGAGGCACTACAATCTGAAGCAATAGCACAGGGTATTGCAAAAGCCAACATTGCACAAGCGCAAGGGGAAGCTCAAGCAATTAAAATTATCAACCAAGCACTAGCAGCAAATCCATGGTATTTGGAATGGCTTAAAATACAAGCATGGGATGGCGTATTGCCACTAGTTGTGGGTCAAGACGGAACACCCTTCATTCAGATACCAACTGACAATCCTAAACCATAATTTTTTTTTTGAAATGTGAGACTAATTCTCGCTAGTTCTTGATTTGTCTCTTATGGCATCATACATTATAAGAAATTGTTCAGGCTCACGCTGTCTGTAACGTTTTTCTAGTTGTGAGATTTCTTTTTCCGATATTTTTTCTCCTTTATTTTCGTGATATTCTTTTATTATTTGAAATTGCGTTTTTTTAATGTTATAATTTCGAAGTGTTTCATTTACAGATTTTTTACAAAAATAATCATAAAGAACAAAACGATATATCAGATATCCTGAAATTCCAGCTATAGCTACTATTACAATCGGAATAATAATAGCATTGACCATATCTCTCATTCATTCTCTTAGTATTTCATTGTTATTTCTTTCACAATAGAATAAATAGTGATAAAGGGATCTTAGATCATGATACCACTTTCCGGCGACTTGCCAAAATCAAAGGGAATAAAATCTGAAAGTGTAGATTCTATTGGTGTAACCAAAGGAACTTCCACCTTGAAGCGTGGGTTTGCTCACATGTTAAAGAATGGAGTTGTGATGGATGTTACAACTGTAGAGCAAGCACGTATTGCTGAAGAGGCTGGTGCTGTTTCTGTAATGGTGTTAGACAAACTACCATCAGACGTTAGAAAGGCTGGCGGTGTTGCAAGAACTGCAAGTCTAAGAGTAATTCAAGAAATTATGGATAGTGTTACAATTCCTGTCATGGCAAAATGTAGAATAGGTCATGTCTATGAAGCAAAAGTTTTAGCTGAAGCAAACGTGGACATGGTAGATGAGTCAGAAGTGTTGACACCTGCAGATGAGAACCATCACATTTGGAAGTGGGATTTTACAACGCCATTTGTAAACGGCGCAAGATCATTAGCTGAAGCACTAAGACGAATAGAAGAAGGTGCCGCAATGATTAGAACAAAGGGCGAACCTGGTACAGGAAATGTTGCTGAAGCAATTTTACATATCAAAAAAGTAAATGACGAACTTAGAACTATAAAATCAATTTATGACTCTGGTGACAAGCAAGGATTGGTCAGCATTGCCAGAGAATTCAAAGTTTCTTTCGACCTAGTTGAAGAGACAGCAAAGATTGGTCGTTTACCAGTCGTAAACTTTGCTGCAGGTGGCATAGCAACTCCAGCTGATGCAGCATACCTAATGTCATTGGGTTGTGACGGAATCTTTGTCGGTTCTGGAATTTTCAAGGCTGAAGATGCAATGGAGAGAGCAAGGGCAACTGTTCTTGCGACAACATTCTGGGAAGATGCTGATGCAGTAAAGGAAGCTCAAAAGATGATTAATGAAAAACAGTCCATACTTGGATTGGATGTAAAGAACCTTGAACTTAGAATGCAAGATCGTGGCGGTTCTGCATGAGTGAACTTGACATTGGCATTTTAGCCCTACAGGGTGACGTTGCTGAAAATTTTATGTCAACAATGATGGCGATGAACGAACTTGGCATTGACGGTTCTGTCAGTCAGGTAAAAACACCTGATCAAATATCTGCAGTTGATGGTTTGATAGTTCCTGGCGGTGAAAGCACAATGATGGGCCAACTTTCAATGGTAAACGGAGCAATGAACGCTCTTAAGGAAAAAATTGAATCGGGAATGCCAGTTCTTGGAATATGTGCAGGAATGATCTTACTTGCTAAAAATTCTAAGGACAGAGTTGTTGGTTCTACAAAGCAACCACTGCTTGACGTACTTGATGTAGAGATTGAGCGTAATTCATTTGGTAGGCAAAAAGATTCCTTTGAGGCAGAAGTTTCCTTGGATGCAATGGAGATACCATCATTTCAGGGCGTGTTTATTCGCGCACCAGCTGTGGTGAAAACTGGTTCCGGCGTGGAAACCCTGGGAAAATTTAACGAGAAGATTATCGCTGTAAAGCAGGGCAACATACTTGCAACATCTTTTCATCCTGAACTGACTCGTGATGTTTCATTACACAAGCAGTTTGTTAAGATGGTTGCAGACTCGAAAAACTGAGACTAGTGTAACGATCAAACATAAATTACTGTTAAACTATTGCATATGATGACTACATACACAAAAGATGATTCTCTGGAAGAAAGAATTGAGGGGTTTCGTGCAGAAAAAATAACTAGTAAGAAACTACATGATCTTCTTGAAGTTCAAGGAATTACAAAAAAGAAATGGTTGGAGATAAAAATTGATAGTGATTTAGATTACAAGGCGTTAGAGAATATCAATAAAAATAATTCCATCTTGGTTCCCAAACAACACTATGCAAGACTTCTTGCCGCATCTTCCATAGAAGATAGTGCTAATGAGATATATGATTATGTATCATATTTAGTTAAAAAAAATTCAAAAGGATCTTGGTCAGATTATTTACCACTTTTTTCTTCATTTTGTAATTCAAGTGGTTTTAGGTTAGAAATTGACGACGAGCTTACCTATACAACAATTAATTTGCAACATGGCATATCTGAAAGTTTTACTAATATTATGGAATTGGTATGGGAAAAGATAGCAAACAACATCAAAGAAGTAAAACTTGAAAATTGCATTAAAACTGATATGTCTATTATATTAAAATTTGAAAAATTGTAGAAAAAAAATGTTAACAATTTAGTTAACGATCCAACTTAAAGATAATTTT
>JACASW010000015.1 GCA_013390785.1 Marine Group I thaumarchaeote | reverse complement strand
AACTCCAGAACGATGGCTTGATGAATTTCCAAACGGTTTCACTCACCATTGGGATTTTGATAACCTTCGTGAAGCGATAAAGTTCCAGAGATATTTCAGTACAAAGTGGGGATTACCCGACCCATTAGAGGATTAATGTTGTAGGTGCTGCCATCCCTTATCTTTTATTCTAACTAGTTTTCCGTCTTTTTTGTAAAAGACTCCATTACCTTTTGTAACATAACCAATTTCATATAATTTTATTCTATACTTTTTTGCATATTTTTTGATCTTTGGTAAATTGGATGCATTTACAGTTGCCACAATCTCATATTCCTCTCCGCCATTTAGGATCAAGTCATTTGCATTCAATCTGCTTGAACTGGCAAAGTCAAAAACATCATTTTCTGATGGCATTTTAGTGATAACAAATTTTTTTTTGCTTTGGTTTGACATTTCATTTAGTGTTGTTGATAGTCCATCGCTAGAATCCATGCTTGAGGAGAAATAATTTTTATTTTTTAATCCAAACATTAGCCTGCAGTTCGGTTTAAACACAGCATTTTTTGCTTTTGTGCCAAACTTTCTTGAAGATTTTTTATTTTTTAATAATATAGAGAGGCCAGCTGCAGAATATCCAAACGGACCTGAGGTAATTATAACATGATTCGCTTTTGCGCCTTTTCTATTTACTATTTTTTCTGAGATGCCAAATAATGAGAAATTTATAACAAGTTCTTTTCCTTCATTTGTATCTCCACCTAGTATTTTTAGTTCAAACTCTCTTGCAGCTCTTTGAAATCCCTTAGCCAAACTTTCTATGTTTGACTTTGAAAGTTTTTTTGGAATAGTTAACGATATTATTCCAAAAATTGGACTAACACCTTTTGCGGCAAAGTCACTGACACATGATACGATGCTTTTCCTTGCAGCATCTATCAGTTCCATATCAGGAGGAAGATCGGTGCTTTCAACAAACGTATCTACTTTAACGATAAGATGTTTTTTTCCAATTTTAAAAGATTCAACATCTTCCGGAACAAAATTTGTATTGCCTAATCTGCTCTGAAAAAGTTCAATTATTTTTTTCTCATTTAATTTGCTCATAGCTTTCTTTGATCAGATCCTTTATTTCTTGATGGATACTTCTAACTTTTTCCAAGCTGTTGGACTCCGCAGACACACGAATGGCATTTTCAGTGTTTGATTTTCTGACCAGCGCCCAACTATCCTCGTCAATTATTACTTTGAGACCATCAAGAGTTTCCACACTGCCAAATTTTTCCTTCATCTTGTCATGCAGTGCCTTCAGTATGCTGTTATGGTGTTCTGAATTGTATACCACTTTGTCCCTTATGATCTGATACTTTTCCATAAAGTTTAGTATATCAGCAAACTTGTCTTTCTTAATTATCGATGCAATCAGACCACTAGTCAAAATTCCATCACGGCAGTAGTTAAAGTCAGAAAGAATGAAACCACCGCTGCTTCCCTCGCCACCAACTTGCGATTTTGTTTCAATCATCTTCTCAGTAACGTTTGCTTCACCAACCTTGGAACGGAAAACTGTTCCACCATTTTGTTTTATGTACTTCTCAACAGATATGCTGGTGTCCTGGCTTAGCACAAAATTTTTGCAACCTAATTCAAGTGCCTTGATTACTCCCATTCCTAGCGTAACGTCGGGATTCTTTTTCTCTCCATTAATCACAATAACAAGACGGTCACCATCCAGGTCAAAGGCAAAACCAATGTCTCTATTTTCTGTATTTGATACAAGATCCTTTAGCGCATCTGCTGTTGGGTCTGGTCCCCTTGAGCTTTTTTCATCTTCGTTAATTGTAATAACATCACATCCAACTTTCTCTAATAACTGCGATGAGAATCCACTTGCGGCACCACCTCCGATATCAACTGTAACCTTAGGAATGTTCGGTATCTTTCCTATGATTTTTACTGCATCATCGATATAGTCAGATTCAATTTTATGCTCTTTTCCAATTTCTGATTTGGATGGTGTCTGTTCGCTCATTACTGTTTCAAGTTGTTTTTCGTTTACTCCCTTTCCATCTATGATCATCTTCAGTCCATTCCATTCTATTGGATTGTGCGAAGAAGTGACAATAATTCCTGCACCATATTTACGCGATTCCCTAAATGCTACAGGTGTTGGAGCTATTCCTAAATCATAAACATCTATGCCCAATTGCATCAATCCAGCTTTAACAGTTTCTACTATCATATGTCCTGACGGTCTAGTATCTCTTGCTATAACACATTTTTTTGACTTTGCTAGTACAGAAAAATTCTTTGAAAATTTCAAGATATCAAGTAACGTCAAGTCTTTTCCAAAAACACCTCTGATTCCTGATACTGATATTTTCAATGTTTCCAACTTAGATACGCTTTTTATTAAACTCTGAGAGGCTATGGTTAGTGCCTCGATAGCTCAGCCTGGTAGAGCGAACGCCTCGTAAGCGTTAGGCCGCGAGATCGAATCTCGCTCGAGGCTTTATACAAATCATCAAATATTTTTTAAAATAATTTTAAGAGTTTTCAGTTTTATCAGTTAGGGTTTCTATGTCAGTTTCAAGTTCTTCTCCTAGTCCCTTCCACCATTCATCAGCTTGTTCTGTCATACTCCCCTTCAATTATCCTAAAATGCTCCTTAATAGATCTGCCGATTTGTAATTTCGTCTATTATTTTGTGATGCAATATCTACGTATTTTTTTTTCTTTTTCGAATATAATTTCTATACATTATGATTGCTATTGCTCCACCAGCGCACGTCCAAAATACTGGCCAGCGTAGTTCTGATTCTGTCATTCCAATGAATGAGTAAACTGTTCCACCAATCAAGACCAATCCGATCATTTCCAGAATTTTTGACAATGTACATAACAAACATCAAAAAGATATATGGCTTTACAACGGCACACTCTCATGGAGAAGACTCTGCTGGTTGTTTTGGGTGTTTTGATGATTGGAATACCAATCGCATTCATCTCACCAACTACTGGAGAACTTAGGGAACAGCCATTCATTCCATTGTTTTATGCGTCAATTGGTGGCATAATTGCAGTTATAGTTTACAGCGGGTATAAAGGAAAGAAAGAAAGACAAAAAGCTAATAGAGAACGAAGAAGAAAATTTAAGAAATAATTTTTACATTTCTAAACCAAAAGATTCTGCAACATCAGAAAATTTTCTGTATTGTTCAAGATATTGTCTGCCTTTTGGAGTAATCACAAATACATTCTTTCCATCATATTCAATTTTGTTGACAAGTCCTGCTCCAGTTAGATTACCTACAAATTTTTCTAATCTTGAATGTGAAAGATTAGCCTTTGAAAGCAGTGAGGTAGTTTTGATTCCTTGCTGTCCACATTGATCTGTAGCTACTAAAAGATCGGCTACAATTTGCATACTGGTTCGATAAACTACCATTATACCACATGAAAATCACTCGGATATAAGAGTATAACTTGAAAATTAATCAAATACATATAATATTAATTTGATTTCGTAGTGTTGCCCCCAGATCCATTAATTCCATGGTTTGATAATTTTCTTGGCATTGCATATCGTTATTTTGAGATACGTATGAACGTAGTTCCACTATTTTCCGATCTCAAAAAAGCGCAAATTTTTTGGAGAGAAACAGTTCATTGGTGGAACGATCACTCAATTAAGATTAGATTCGTAGAAACAGGCGACACTTACTGGTTTATCATGGGTGCAGAATCTCGTCAGGTTAAAAATAACAAGTATCTTTTCAAAGTTCTTCCAAAATCTTCTCACTATGAACGCTTTAAGAAAGGACATGAAGGCGGCGCGTATCTACGATTAGGTACTCATACAAAAAAATTCAAAAAAGATGTAAAAGATGATGCAAAATGTGACTGTGGTCATATCAAGGAGGATCATGAAGAGGGAGACGATAATGATGCTTGTCTCTACGAAGACTGTGATTGCAGAAAATTTGAAACGTTTCAGGTAAACTTGTTAAAAAAGAAAAAAACTGTTAGTGACATTAAATTTCTTACAGAGGCTGAAATAAAGGACGATGTACTAGCTTGGAACTGTTTTTCTGTTCATAAATACACCAAAAGGGAATAATAACAGTTAAAGAATTGTCACTTTTTTGAAAGGTTTACTCTTTCATGCTCACCAGGATAAAATTCTGAAATTTTTTTTGAATAACATTTACTACACAAAAATCCATCTATGTCCCATTCTTTCATGGGTAAGTATGTAAAACTAATACTTTCATCGCATACTGCACATTTTTCATCAGATCCCATATACAACACTGCTTTTTGTTTTGTTATAAAAACTATATTTTGTTATATACAAGTTTTTTTTATAAATTAACGGTAGAACGTCTGGCCATTGTAAACCTCCTGCAAGAAGTTTCTTGGCTGGACGTCTGCCATTCTTGAGTATTATTTGATTAAATACCTGAAAATGTTTTTTTGATATAGTCTATCTCTTCTTCTTCCTGCCTAATTTTTGAATCTATTACTTCTAACATGGATTTACCGTAGACCTGATTTGAAAAAAAGTTATGAGCAGTATTAGCCTCATCTATCTTTTCTTCAACCTTAGAATCTTCAAGAAATTTTGTTACAACCTTATCACTAGCTTTTAGAATTTTTCTGAATAATCCAACATTTTGAATCATCTTCTCCAATTCGGAAATGTCTTTCTTAAAGTCGTCATTTTTTCCTATAATATTTTTGTGAATTATTCTCGCAGTAACTGCAACAAAAAGATTCTGAGCATATTTTTTGTATCTGTTTTGACTATTACTTCTATCGTATCCTAATTCATTTTTGGCGTATTCACGAATTAAGTGTGGGAATAAAAAGTATCGATAATCGCATTCCAGTTCATCATCAAATACAGTTTCATATTTTGCACCTTTGGGGAGATACTTTCCTATACCACCATACACATCATTTGGTTTCTGTTCAAAATATGAGACCATTGAGGCAATCGCGGTGTCATCTTTGATTCTACATTTTTCTTTTTTATCTGATAGGTATTTGTTGTAAATCTCATCACCGCTGAATTTAGCTTTTACAGAAGATGGGAGATTCAGCCAGGAGCCCTGTTGATGTTCATAGAAATATCCTATCCTTTGCAACATGGAATGTATTGCTATATGGTAATCCTCTAGTGAAACATAGTCTTTACCTTTAATGGCATTCTGGGAGTTCCTGTATTTTGTGATATTTCTCTGGTGTTCCTCATCTTTGGTTTTGATAATGGTAACCAAAACTTCTGCATCTAGGTTGTTTGTCTTCTTTTTTCTATCAAGAATACTCTTAGATGTTTGCGCACCATTGACAATCTGTGCTCCTCCTAGGCTAAGCTGATTATTTTTCATCGAATAATTATCTACAGTTATGGTAATCCCATTATTCCATTCAAAGAATTTGTGAGGGTCTTCTTCTAGAGTTTTTGTAATTCCTTTGTTAATTGATCCTTTTCCGCCAAGATGTTTTCTAATATTTGATTCGAAGGCATAATGCTCATTCCTTTCTACGAAATTTGCATAGTCAAATGCAGAAACAATGCAGCATAATGCATTGTCATGCTCAAGGCATTTTAAAATTCTTAAACTAGACTTTTCTCCTTTGGCTGGTTTCTTGATACGTTCCCACAATGTTTGATATACCTGTTCCTTTCCCACAACCTTCACTCCATCACTTTCATACTCATCTACATCATTATCAGTTACGTAAACCAACTCTGTCTTCATATTTTTCTCATGAAGATGCTTCCAAAGATATTGTAACTCATCTCGTCTGATCTTTGACTGTTCTAACTTTTTGAACCGTTCAACGTCTTTGATGAATTTGTCAATTGCTCCCACAGAGTGAGCTTCACCATACTTTGATTGAAATAGCCTAATTCTTTTTTCTGAAGTATCTACCAAATACGCGTCAATTCCACAGTCATATGCACCATCAATTATTGCATTTTCTGCAACATCTTCCAGTACTTCTTCAACGTATAGCAAATGCCATAAAAGATAGAGATATCCTTTTTCTACTTCGTTTTTTGCATCCTTCATGAATTCAGATATACTTGTATCTACTGCATGTGTTGCAAATCCTTCAAGAGGTGCGCTTGATTGTTGGGATAGGAGAGCACGTCCCTCTTCACTATAATCTAAGAGAGTTGCTTCTTTAGATGTCAATTTTGCTTTTGGTTTTTTGTCCTGCTTAAGAAGTGGTGGGTAATTATGAAATAACCTTCATGAAAGATCAAAGAGGTGAGGGAGAGATTTGAACTCCCGACACTAGGCTTTGCAGGCCCATGCACTACCGGACTGTACTACCTCACCGTAGTAGAAAAAACACGAAATGAACAATTAACTCTTTAGATTAAAACTTGTTAAATTGCTTAGAAGCTAGTTTAACGTCCTCAGCCTTGACAGTTTTCCTGCCAGCATGATTTGCATCTTCAACAGCATTTTTTGCAATAGCTTCAGCTATTTCCTCTATGACTCTTCTAAGCTCGGAAGCAGACTCGTCACTAACTCGCTGCGCTCCAGATTTTTTTAAAATGCGATACATTGCAGACAATCCTAATTCTGATGATTTCACATGCTTTTTTGCTAAACGTACGATAAAAGATCATTAGTAAAAAAATTCCAATACAAGTATCATTAAAACAGACTATTTTAGGCAGCCAAAGTTATCAGTTACATGGCTTGGCTTTATGATGCTCATATCCATCTTTCAGATATAGAGTATGAACATGACATCCCGCTAATTCTTAACAGTATGAGGAAACTTCGTATCAAAGCATGCTGTGTTTCGATGGATTATACTTCCTCAACAAAAACTCTTGAACTTGGGAAACAAAGTGACTTTATTTTACCATTCATTGGTATACATCCAGAAAAAGCGCAGGATGACGTTGAATCGACATTCAAATTAATTGATGAAAATAATGAAATCATTTCAGGAATTGGCGAGATTGGATTAGATACTACATACACAAACTCTGATGAGGAATTCAAAAAACAGGAAGAAGTTTTCAAAACTCAGCTTTCATACGCAGAAAAATTTAGAAAGCCTGTTTCAATACATTCTAGAAAAACACTTGATGGGATACTAGAAATATTACCATCATATAATATTCCTACCACATTGTTACATTGGTTTGATGGAAGCAAAAAACAACTGCAGAAAACAATGGATTTGAATTGTTATGTATCATTTGGTCCAGTAATGGTTTATTCAAAGGATAAACAGGTATTGCTTTCTAAAACAAACAAAGATAAAATTTTAGTAGAAACTGATGGACCTGTTAGATTTTCTAGATGTTTTGAAAACAAAACTGCCCAAATTGACTTTATTCCCAGCATAATTTTTTGTGCATCAAAGATTTTGCACATGAATTATGATGAATTGTGTGATGTAATAGAACAAAATTCTCGACGTTTTCTAATTCTATAGATATAAAAAACAGTCCAAATGCCTTGATTTAGTGAATAGGATAAAACGACTTTCAATGGCGGTTTTAAAAGACCATAAAAGTAAGTTTGGAATTAATTTTGATGAAAATAAGCAGGCTCTCAACAGTATATCTACAATTACATCTAAAATGTTAAAAAATGAATTGGCTGGATATATTACAAAATTTATCAAAAATGAACTTAGAAACGAAACAGGAAAAACAGAACTAGTTGAAAATGAGGAAGATTCTTCAGTAGATATAGAACCATCTAAGGGTGAATCAAAGAGCGAAGTTGTAGCAGAGGAACCATCTAAGGATGAATCAAAGAGTAAAGTTATGGACTCTTCTACATCTGAATTATAAGATTAATTTTGAACTAATCTTACAGGTTAATGTATTGATCACTGTAAAATTAATTGGCGGTGCCAAAAAATCATTTTCCACCGATAAGATTGTTTTGGAAAAAAAGACAGATACCATAAATGATCTAGTTAGCCATCTTATCAAAATTAAACCTAAAAATACATTGGAATTTGATACAAAAAATTTGATTATAGCAGTAAATGGTGTGGATTCTTCAGCCCTGGATGGTTACGACACAAAATTGAATGATGATGATGAAATCAGCATTGTTCCAATTATACATGGCGGTTCCACAACTCGAATTCAGTTTTCAATAACGCATTCAGATGTAGAGATATTTGATGTGCATAATGATAAGAAATTTCATAAAGAATTTTTGGACGAATTAAGGAGTAAATATAAACAGTTAATCATTCAGACCATAAATCCACAGTTTCTTCTTAATGCACGTCATGCCAAAAAAATACTTACATTATCTCTTCACGCAAAAAAAAATAAGACGCTACTCTCAAAAAAAATTGAAACTGATATTTTACTTAGATTTGCTGTTACGACACAAATATCTGACGCAATAAAGGTTGCAGGGAGAAAACTGAACATGGATTTTTTAATCATAGCTGTTGGCAAGAAATCTTCATTAAGCAAACTTCATTCTGAGCTTAAACCATTTCTTAGAGCAAAACCACTTTCAAAGAATAATCACTCATTTCTTAAAAAACAATTTAAAGTGTCAAAAATACATCTATCTGCAGTTTCGTCAAAGGATTCGTTGGAAAATATCATTGTTGAGAAGGCTGCAGTGTTAATCTGATATACGTTTTGATTTATCCAAACTAAACAACTCACTATCTTTTAAAATTGAAATTCCGGTCTTATCCCCAAGAATCTCTATTAGCACTATCAAGTCAGGCTTATTCAATGAAACTTTATTTGGAAATATTTTTGCAACTTCTGTAATTATTTCATTTGTGGATATGCTTGTATTTCTTTTCTCAATGGTAATTCTGTAGGAATCATTTTTTTGAATCGAATCTTTTAATTTTATAATATTTTGTTTGATTTTATCTATATTCGTTTCAGTGATACTTTGAATGGGAATTATTCTTAAGCAATATCGAATTAACCATGGCTCTTCAACTATCTTGTTCCTGACCCAATCTATAATTTTTGACGGTTCAATTATAGTATCAACCATCAAAATACCTCTCATACCAATATTCAAAA
>JACASW010000008.1 GCA_013390785.1 Marine Group I thaumarchaeote | reverse complement strand
ATAGATATGAAACAGCAGATTCTTGTATCATTTCCGTTTTAGGCTGAGTTAATTCCATACATTCTAATGATAATTCTTCAATACGTCGTTGTACATTGTTAACTTCAACTCTTTCATGTGACATTCTTTCAAGAAGATTGTTACATTGTTTCTTTACGGATTCAAATGTATAATCAGATATTTCATCACTTTTGAACTGCACTTTTGCATCGAATAAAATTACTTTAACTGCATTTTCTTGTCCATCTAATTCATCTAAACGTGTAGATAATTCATCCCTAACTTTTGATTCGGCTTCATCTAATTCCATTAATTTTGTTTTATATGTATCATGAATTAGGTCTGCATCAGACTTTGTTGCGTCATTTTCTGATATAATACCCATCAATGCCTTAAGACGTTTAAGTGTAAGTCTCTTTTCTTTCAAAATCTTTTGCGCATCCATTCTCCATCCTGGAACATAGATTACAACATCTCCTTGTAATACAATTTGATCGTATGGGATTTGTTTGAGTCCTTCTGAGCCACAATCAATACCAACTGTCTGAATACAACCATCAATGTGAGTAAGTGTACCTAGAACATTTCCAATAGTTGTACCATACATATCCTTGACTGGTTTACCGATGATTGAAACTTCATCCTTGCTCATAAGCGGTATTGTAAATAACCATATAACCTAGAAGGTGTAAAAATCGTTTCCTGCTTTTGTAAGAAGAAATTAACTAATAATGAATGATACGAACAATTCACAATTTTAAAATTAGAATACTATGAAGAAACTCTATGATTGACAAAAACGAGTTAAACCAGATTTTGGCATTCATTTCAAAGAGATGGACTGATCTAAGCCGTGACCCTGATAATAGGGCATTAAAATCATTACCAAGTGATTTTTGGATGAACTCTCTCGGTGGACCGGCTGGCAAAGGTAGGTGGGTTACAACATTAATGTACACTGAGAATGAAGACGATGCAAACAAATTCAAAGATGTATTGATAAGATGGCAATCAAAACCTCAGCAACCAAAATCGCCTAATCTGGTTCAAATAAAAGGAATGGAAGAAGAATCTGAAAATAAAAACTAGTATGTATAAACACGAATATTTTTTAGATCAAATTTGATCGTGTTTCTCATTACGATATAATTTATTACACCACAAATCATGATTAAACAATGCAGGAAAAATTTTCAACGTCAGAAAGAAAAAAACTTTTAAAACATTTTTCTAATATTGATAATTCTGTTTTTGTAATTACAACACCTAAACAAGTTGATCGTGGTGCGCTCATGTCTAGATATAGCAGAACGGATAAAACAATGCGTAGAATATTTCTTGATGAGTTTTTAAAAAATCAAAATCGTGGAGAGGAGTTTTACAAACGTGTTTTGCTTGAATATGGTGATGATTCAGTTGCTGAATTAGGAAGTGCACAAATTGCCATCGAAGGATTATCAAATATTGCTGTAAAAAAAATTGAGGACAGAAGAATTGGTCTATCCTATTTAGAAAAATCTTCAAGATATGTAACATGGGATAAAAAACTTAACGGTAAATACAAATTTTATCGTGAGCCAACTTTAATGAAATCACGCTTTGCTGATGATTATTTAGAATCATGTAATTTAGATTTCAATACATACACAAAAAACATTCAGCCAATGTTAAAACTTATACGAGAAAATGATCCTATTGAAAATTATAAATTTAAGGCATATGATGGTACCGAAAAAAAAATTTCACGATTGAAAAATGAGAATGACATAAAATCTGCTAATATGATTTATCGCGCTGCTACAAAAGCAAAGGCATTGGATGTTTTGCGTGGACTGTTACCTGCATCAACACTAACCAATGTTGGTATAACTGGAAATGGGCGTGCATTTGAATATCTTATAACAATTCTTTTGGGTTCTAAATTGACTGAAGAAAAACAACTTGGACTTAAAATTAAAAATGAGTTGGATAAAACAATAAAATCGTTTGTTAGTCGTTCAAATGACAGATATGGAAAAGCACTACAAAAATATTTCACAGATATTAAAAAAATTTCAGGCAAAGTATCTAGGAATACTGTTCATGGTAAACCAACTCTTGGAAACAGCGTAAAATTAGTAGAATTTGAGCCTGAATTAAGATCAATGAACAGCATAATCACTGCATTATTTTTTGAGCAATCTCCTAGTATTTCATTTGAACAAATTCTTAAAAACGTGAAAAAAATGAGTAAGAAATCAAAAATTGATGTTATTAAACAGTTGATCAATGCAAGACAAAACAGAAGGCATAGACCACCAAGAGCCTTTGAAATGACTGATTATACATTTGATCTAATAACAAACTTTGGAATGTTTAGAGACCTCCATAGGCATAGAACACTCACACTTGAAAGGCAGTTACTTACAACAGATCACAGTTTTGACACATCAGAGGAAATTGTAGAACTCGGAATTAAAAAAGACTATGAGGACTGCATGTACTTTACCAAGTCTATTTTTCAAAAAATGAGAAATAAATTTCCGGAGCAATCTCAGTACATTGTGAATTTTGCCTATAACTATCCATATTATATGCGCTTTAACCTCCGAGAGGCAACACATCTAATTGAACTAAGAACAGTGCCACAAGGTCATGCAGACTATAGAAAAATTGTACAAAAAATGTATAGCCTGATTAATAAAAAACATCCAACATTATCAAAAATCATGAAATTTGTTGATCTTAATCAATATGGTCTGGAAAGATTCGAGTCGGAAAAACGTACAGAAGAAAAAAGGAAAAAAAATGAATAATAAAATTTCTAAAACAGATAATGAATGGCAAAACGAGTTATCGGCAGAAGAATATAGTATATGCAGAAAAAAAAATACCGAAGCCCCATTCACAGGAATTTATTGGGACTGTAAAGATAAGGGAATTTACAAATGTACATGTTGTGGTATAGAACTTTTTTCATCTGAAACAAAATTTGATTCTGGAACTGGTTGGCCTAGCTTTTCTCAGGTATTAAGTAATGATAACATTGAGTTTGTGAAAGATACAAGTTACGGTATGTTAAGGACTGAAGTAAACTGTAAAAAATGTGGTTCACACCTGGGACATGTTTTTGATGATGGTCCACAGCCAACTAATCTGAGATATTGTATAAACTCTGTCTCTCTACGTTTAGATAAGTTAGACTAAATAATCCATTGAGAATTACTATACTATGCGAATAATACTTTGTGGCTTTGGGGTTGTTGGTCAAAGTTTTGCAAAACTTCTGGAATCAAGATCTGAAGATTTGTATGCAAGGTATGGGCTAAAACCAAGGATCGTCGGTGTGTTTGATAGAAACGGTAGTGCTGTGGATCCTTCAGGTCTAGATTCTAGTAAATTAATTGATGTGAAAAAAAAATATGGCTCTGTAAATAAATACTCGGATACAGAAAATAACATTTCAGGAACTGAAATTATTAATAATTTAGAAGCGGAGGTTCTTATCGAGACTACTGAAAGCAACTACAAAGATGCTGAACCTGGAATGACACATATCGTTGATGCAATGAAACGTGGAATGCATGTTATTTCAGTAAACAAAGGTCCATTAGCACTTGCATTCCCCTCGCTGATGGAAATAGCAGAATACAACCATGTTCTTTTTCGCTTTAGTGGAACAGTTGGCGGTGGTACACCGATTTTGGATTTTGCAAAAAATAGTTTAAGAGGTGAACGAATAGTTTCGTTTGATGGTATACTAAATGGTACTACTAACTATATTCTAACAAATATGGCGAATGGTATGTCATTCAATGATGCATTAGATGATGCTAAACAGAAAGGCTATGTTGAAGCGGATGAATCTCTTGATTTGGATGGTCTTGATGCTGCAGCTAAGCTTGTAATTTTGGCAAACTGGATAATGGGAATGAAAGTTACGATGCCTGATATTAAAAGAACTGGTATTAGAAAAATAGATAATTCTGATATAAAACGTGCCGCAGATAAAAATTGTGCAATTAAATTAATTGCTTCGTGCGATAAAGAATTAACTGTAGCACCAAAAGAAATTACGTCTATTGATCCGTTATGTGTTAGTGGAACATTAAACGCAATTTCATTTACATCTGAACACTCAGGAACACAAACAATCATTGGTCGTGGTGCAGGGGGTATTGAAACTGCAAGTTCTATTTTACGTGATCTGATTGACATTAGAAATGAGAGTACAAAAACTTGAAATCAAATCTTATATCAAAAAGTGAAACATCTAAAATTTTAGAGCAAATAAATTCACAGTGGAAAATTGAGTTGCCTAAACAAAAAAATATCAAAACGCATGAAGTGGATGAAAAAGGAGTTATAATAACAGGTAATGGAATAACTGCAGTAAAGATAGGTGATGATATATTGCCTTTCTTGGATGATATACCAATCTTAGAAAAATTTCCATATGTTACAGTAGACATGGGTGCTATCAAATTCGTATGTAAAGGCGCAAATGTAATGAGACCTGGTATCACAAAATTTTCTGACTTTGAAAATGGTGAGATAGTTTGTGTTATAGAGGAATCGCAAAAAAAATTTCTAGCTGTTGGGAAAGCAAAAATGTCAAGTAAGGAATTGGACGAAACAACTAAGGGGGAAGTGATAAAAAACATGCACTACGTTTCAGATAATTTTTGGGAATCTAAAAAAGAGATAAAATACTAAGAAATTTTTTCAGTAGTTTCTTTAGCGCCATCTTTGTTCATCACTAAAACATCAATGTTATCGCCACTTGCTGAATCCCTCATGCTAGCAGCACGAACTGATTTCACAGCCAGTTCAACAGCTTGTGCCTCAGTAAGATCCTTTTTGTATTGTGGGTCCAAAACACCTAATGCCATTTCCGCTCCTGTTCCAACTGCTGCATAATCATCAGGTAATACTGAGCCAAGTGGATCCAAAGTGTATATTGTAGGCTTATCAACCAGACCACCTACAATTACCTGCGTTAATAATGGAAAGAACCTTCTTTCATACATCATATTTGACATCATCTTTGCAACTGTGTTTGGTGGTACTTCACGCTTGATGTCCATTTTTCTAATCTTAGCCAATGCTGAAATTTGTAATGAAAGAATTTGCATATCAGCAACCAATCCAGCACATGCTGCACCAACATAAGGAGTAATCACGAATGTTTTTTTGGTAGTTTTGCTAACTACGAAATTACCATAAGCAATTCTACGCTCGCTTGCAAAAACTACTCCGTCATTATATGTAATACCAACAGCTGTTGCTCCTGGCATGTACATTGCAGTCATGGATCAACTGGATTCTCAGGAGAATAAAAGTTCTTGCGATGACATATTTACAAAATATTAGTTAGATCTAGCAAAATTATCCAAGATAAGACACATACATTTTGTGGCTTTTTTTAGTAGATCTATACGTGTAAACTCGTTTGGAGAATGAATACGTGAAAAGACATGTGTGGATCCAATAGCAATTGCTGGAGACTTCAGAATATTTGTGAATCCATGCATGGGGCCAGTTCCGGCACTAGAAATACTTAGAAGATATTTTCCAAATGACTTACGTGCAGCATCTGTAACATCAGAGACAAATGCGTGTTTCGGATTTGTCCTTGCAGCAGCTTCACCATGGTATATTTTAATTTCAATATCGCCAAATCCTTTACTCCTTAGATGGCGTTTTAATCTCATAGCCTGCTTCTTGGGATTCATTTTAGGTACAAGCCTAAAATCAATTTTTACACGTGCCTCGGCTGGCAAAACAGTTTTTGCACCTTCACCATAATATCCAGAGACTATACCTGCAATATTACATGTCGGTTCAGCAACTAGAGATTTTTTAACTTCAAGCCCAGTTTTGTTTCCTAGGAATTTCTTAATTCCATACTCTTTTTTGAATTCTTTTTCATCAAATGGAAATGATTTGAGAATTTTAATATCTGATTTAGCAAGAGGTTGTACTTCCTTATACCAATCCTTGATTAAGATTTTTCCTGATGAATCACGTAGTGTTTTTATGGCTTCAGTTAAACGCCAAGCAGGATTTTTAATCAATACAGCAAGGCTTGAATGCGCGTCCATCTTTGATTCTCTCAATGTTAATTCAACATACAGTAATCCTTTCATCCCAAGATCTATGATTGGTCTGTTTTTACTATCAACGTGTCCAAATTCCCATATCACACCATCGCAAGAAAACTTCCTTCGATATTTTTTTAGGTATTCTTCAATATGTGCGCTCCCAGTTTCTTCTTCACCTTCTATAACAAATTTTACATTACATGGAACATCTCCAGTGACTTTTAGAAATGATGCAACTGCTCTTATTCGTGTAATCAACTCACCTTTATCATCAGATGAACCCCTTCCGTAGATTCTGTTTCCTTTTATTTTTCCACTAAACGGATCCTCGTCCCAAAGTTCAATGGGTTCAACTGGTTGAACATCATAATGATTATAGAATAACAAAGTCTTGTTTGGATTTTTATTTGATTTCACCTCACCATATACGATTGGTGGATAATCTTTCATGGTCAGAATTTCTGCATTTATACCAGATTTTTTTAAAGTACTCCTTACAAGAGTTGCACATTTTTTTATTCCCTGATTTTTAGCAGATACACTTGGTTGTTGTATTAGTATACGTAGATCTTTCACAAGCACATTCATGTTTTTATCAACATGTTGCAGAACTTTTTTCATATTCATTTTATTTTATCAAATGATTTCATGACACTAGGCAATGCATCTAACAAATCAGTTGCCGTCATATGAGAACCAAGTTTCTTTTGTGCACTTTTGCCAGCAAGACCGTTAAAGTATGCACTAATTACTGCTGATTCTAATGCATTCCTATTGCGTGCAAGCATTCCCGCTATAATGCCTGAAAGAATGTCACCAGTCCCACCAACAGTCATTCCAGGAGTGTTTGTTGGATTTAAGTAAGTTTTTGAACCGTCAGAAATTATATCAGTTTGACCCTTTAGTAGAATCGTAATAGAATGTTCTTTTGCGAATTTTTCCACCATTGCAATACGTGCCTTCTTTGAATCTGGTAGTGCTTCACCAAACATCTTTTTGAATTCACCCGCATGCGGAGTAACAACCACATTTTTTCCAGACAAAAGTGGGAGAATGTAACTTACCAATGCAGTTGCATCGAGTGAAAGCCTAACATCTCTATCTAGTAATGATTTGACTAACAGTTTTAGTGCCTCAGGATCCTGAATTGAAAGACCCATACCTACAGTAGCCGAATCTAGATCAACAGGAATTTGACCTAATAGTTTGTTAACCGCACCACGAGTTAGTTTAGAATCAACCAAAGGAATTACAATAAGATTCGGTGAAACTGCACGAGTAGATTGTACATTAATTTTTGGGACACATGTGTAAACTAGATCAGTGCCTGTCTTTAATGCAGCAAGTGATGAGATGGCTGGTGCACCATGATAAATATAGCTCCCACCAAGAACTAAGACCTTGCCGTTGTCACCCTTTCTCGAAGATGATTTTCGTACTGGAGTAAATTTTTTTACCAGTTTTGATGTTATGGTACTTGACATTATACCCACTTACTTTTTTGATGAATAAATCTTCTTTTTACTGATAGTTTTAGCCTTAACCTTTTTTGATTTTTTTGCAGGTTTTTTATCAAAGAATGACTTCCTTGCATAGGCAAGATATGTTGTATGCCCAATTCCTCTAAAAGAATGTCTTGTCTTTCCTTCACGTGCCTCAATATGACGAAGAATTTGTTCAGTGCATTCAATATCAGAAAATTCATTTTGTACCAGTATATGCACTAATTTTTCAAGTTGGTTCATGGTAGGACAAATTGCTACAAAGCCACCACTTCCTTTTAGCATCTTTCGTGCCTGCGGAACCACATTCCAAGAATCTCCAAGATCAACAACTACAAGATCAACTTCTGAATGTGGTATTTTCTTTGCTTTCTTGAAATCAAACTCTTGCATTGTAATGTATTTTGACATTCCAGCCTTTTTGATATTTTTTTCAGCAATTTTCATAAATTTTGGTTCAACATCATATGTGTATACATGACCCCGTGGCTTTACTATTCCAGCTAGAAATGATGTTAATGAACCGCTACCTGTTCCAATCTCAACAACTTTTTGACCGCTAGTAAGACCCGTTCTAGCAACAATGTAACCCAAATCCTTTGGGTAGACTATCTGAGTACCATGCTGTATCTTCATTACAAAATCGTGGATAGTTGGTTCGAAAAGATAGACATACTTGTCCTTGTTTGTAACAAGTCTGGAACCATATTCCTGTCCAATGGCATCACCATGTTTTATCA
Organism: Marine Group I thaumarchaeote; assembly: GCA_013390785.1. Taxonomy (GTDB): domain Archaea; phylum Thermoproteota; class Nitrososphaeria; order Nitrososphaerales; family Nitrosopumilaceae; genus Nitrosopelagicus. The sequence goes on along the minus strand of JACASW010000008.1, from coordinate 29,764 downwards.
CACCTATGTGAGTATGAAGTTGATCATTTTTTGAAATTTTGACTAACCATTTTTTTGAATCATTATAAAAGAACAAAACGTAGCTGTTTTGTTTTATTTTTGCCATAGGATTAGATACTAAATTTGATTATATGTAATAATCTATCTACATACGCTGTGGCGCTATAATTCCTAATAAATCAAGTGACTTTTCCAAGGTTAACTTGAATGACACGACAAGACATATTCTTGCATTAATCAATTCAGGTGTATCAGCCTTCAAGACATTTACATGTTCATAAAATGAGGAAAATGCAACTGCCAAGTCGTAGCAATATTTTGCAATAACTTTCGGTGAATAATTTTTTGCTGCATCATTAACAAAAACTTCAAACAATCCAATTTGTTTAATGAGGCTAATCTCATATTCAGTGTTCAATTGACTAAATTGAGTATCAAAGTTTGGTTCCTTACTAAATTTTTCTAGTATTCTCGCGGCTCTAACATACGAATACTGAATGTAACTACACGTATCTCCCTCAAGCTTTAGAGATGTATTGATATCAAAGGTAATAATTTTACCAAGGTCTGGCTTAATCAGTTCGTATCTTATAGTTCCGATAGCAACGTTATGAGCTATTTCGTTAAGTGATGTATCATCTAGATCATCATTCCTTTCTTTTGATTCAAGGAAAATATGTTTTTCAAGTTTTCTAATGATTCCGTCTGCATTAATGTAAAGACCTTTTCTTCCTGACATTTGCACATCTTTTCCATCAGTTTTATTACCCAATAGATTAGCGGTTTCTGCGCTTAGTGTAACTGCTTCATAACCAAGATGGACGTAAGAACTTTCTGGATTAAATTTTGACATAAGATTAGTAACTATTTTTTGAAGGTTTGCTTGTCTATTGTCGATAACCGTTATGACTTTGTTAGCATCAAAAGATTGTTTTGGTACTTGGGTTTCCTCAAGTGTTGTTTCATACAATGTTCTTCCATTTGGTTGCGTAGTATATTCCGCATAATTGAATGGATCAGTTAATGCACCAAGTTTCCAAGCTGCATATGGTATATCTTTTGCAACATACGTTGCAGCCCCATTACTTCTCACAATTATCTTATCATCTTCATTTTCAATTGGCAGCACCCAACAACCTGCATTATCACCTTGATCCTCAAGGTGTACAAGATTTTCAGATTTCATCCTCTCGAATATTTTTTCCCAAAGTTTTGAATATATAATTTCAGATTCAAAATTTAAGCAATCATACGATGCACCGATATTCCACACTGTATCCAATTGATCAGATAAAATTTTTCTGGTAAGTGTTTTCCCAAATTTTGCAGTATCAGACATTGGATCCTCTAATTCTTTTAAAATTTCATGTCGTTTAGATTCTAAATCCTTATCACTTTCATATTTTGAAGTGGTACTGACGTAAACAGTATCACCACAATAATCAGCGAATTTTTCTCCAGTTGGTGGACTCTCAGAAAATCCTCCATACTTAAAACCGACAATTATATCAGCTACCTGAAGACCAGAATCATCAACATAATTCAAAACCTTCACATCGTAATTTGCCTTTGAAAGAATTCTAGAAACTGCATCCCCGATTGCAACATTTCTTAGATGACCAATATGTAGAGCTTTATTTGGATTAACAGAAGTGTGTTCAACTATAAGTTTGGAATTTTTCCCGATGTTAACACTGCCATAATTCTCCTTTAGTGATTGAGGCAAAACTGCATTGTTGAATGAATTGTTATTGATGAAAAAATTAAGGTAGCCGCTTTTATGTGCCTCAACTTTTTCTAAATCATTTCCAAGATTATACTCTCTGGCAAATTCCTGAGCAATTTCTTGTGGGTTTTTTTTCAAATTTTTTGCGAGTAAAAATGCAACATTGCAAGTAATATCACCAAATCCACTCCTAGAATATTCTACAACGAAGTTTACGTTATCATATCCCTTTTCACTGATAATTTTTGAAGTGCTCTCTTTAAGATGATTTATGATATTAAGAAATGCCATACTTCATCTAAAATCCGATGCCATCATATCTAACCCTTCAAGAACACCTTCTCCTGATTTTTTAGTTGTAATAATTTTAGCCAATTTCTTCAAGTTCTCGGTTGAGTTAGATACCGCAATGTTATTTTTGATTGCCTTGAATAATGGAATATCTGTTTCACTATCTCCAATTGCAATTGTATCATTTACGTCTACTTCAAGCATTTTTATTGCTTCCAAAAACCCAGAGCCTTTGTCTACACCTTTAGAATTTATGTGATAAGCATAACCGCTATCAGTTAGAGATACATTGAGGCTGTCTTCAACAATAATTTTCTGGGCTTGCTTAATATCAAAAGTTCGTTCTAATACCACCTCAGTCATCCTAGGAAAAACTGGTTTTTCTTTTATTTCAGCGTCAAGTTTAGATTGAATTGTTGCTAGTGCGTGAATACATTCACCCTTATTCCCAAGTAATTTATGCTGAATTTTATCACCAAACGTTATACAACCACCATTTTCTCCAACTGACAAATGTGTTAATCCACCAAATATTGAAAGTAAATATCCTTCAACAGAAGATCTGCCAGTTACAAGAACTACATTATGACCATCATCCTTCAGAGAACGTAATCTAGACAGTGCCTCAAGATGGATTGTTCCCACACCATTCAGCGTGATAGTCCCATCAATATCAACTGCAAATGTCTTTTTTCCCAACAGATCTTTTTGAATCACACAGCATAATAACTGAAACGTTAGCGAAAGATTATGGGAATACCTGAAAAGATCAAAGCTATTCAAGATGAAATTGGGAGGACTCAACTTAACAAGGCAACTGAACATCATATTGGGTTATTAAAAGCAAAAATTGCAAAACTGAAGAGAGAGCAGGAAGCTGTTCAAATTAAAAAAAGTTCTAAAAAATCAGATGGATTTGATGTTAGGAGGACTGGTGATGCAACAGTTGTTTTTATTGGACTTCCCAGTGTTGGAAAATCAACATTATTGAATGCATTAACTGGTTCAAAATCATCTGTTGGTGCGTTTCAGTTTACAACAGTAACAGTTGTTCCTGGAGTTTTAGATTATCGCGGTGCAAGAATACAGATGCTTGATCTACCAGGTATCATCAAAGGTGCATCAAGTGGTAAGGGTCTTGGAAAAAGAATTTTGTCAGTTGCAAGAAGTGCTGACATTGTATTATTAGTTCTTGATGTATTCCAGCCGTATCACGAGGATGTCCTAATAAATGAATTATCAAATATTGGTATAAGATTAAACAAAAAACCGCCAAATATAGTAATTGAGAAATCTACAACCGGTGGAATAGCTATTGCTCAACAAGTAAAATTAAAAAAAATGTCAGAAAAACTTGTGAAAGACATTCTTAATGTTTATGGATATACCAGTGCTAGAGTAGTAATTCGAGAGGATATTGATTCTGAGCAATTGGTGGATTTCCTCACAGGAAATAAGACATATGCAAAATCAATCACTATTTTGAACAAAATTGATCTGGTTGATAAAAAATTTCTTAGGAAAGTATCAAAAAAACTCAAAACTGAATTTATTCCAGTTTCTGCGGATGCAAATGACAATATTGCAGAACTGAGAGATAGAATTTATGATGAATTGAAATTTATCAGAATCTATTTGCGGCCAAAAGGTGGTGAAACAGATTACAAAGAGCCATTAATCATAAGGAATGGAGATTCTGTTTTAGAAGTATGCAATAAATTACATAGAAAACTTAAGAAAGACTTTAGATATGGACTTGTTTGGGGCAAGAGTGTAAAGTTTGGCGGTCAAAGAGTTGGATTAAAACATATTCTAATTGATGAAGATGTTCTGACTATCATAAAAACTAAAGGAACGTAAAAATATTTTTTGTTTCCAATATATCATTTAGTATAGATAACTAGTAAGTTTGATCTGTTCTTCAGTTGAAATAATATTTTTTGATGCAAGTAACTCTAACAACTCTTTGAATAATCTTTTACCTTCATCAGACATTCCTCCCTGCGAACCTTTCTCACCGGGAGGACCTGGTGGACCTCTTGGACCTCGTTCACCTATTTCTCCCTTGTCACCGATAATACCTTTTTCTCCTTGTGGACCAGGTGGACCACTATGGCCACGTTCACCTTGAGGACCTTGAATTCCTTGAGGACCTTGAAGACCAGATTCACCCGGTCTTCCTGTAGGACCACGTTCACCTGGTGGACCAATAGTACCTCGTACTCCCTTATCACCCTGTGGACCAGGAATTCCAGTAAGACCCTTATCTCCTGGACGACCCTGTGGACCTTGAGTACCTTTGTCACCAATTTGACCAGTTGTACCAGTAAGACCCTTATCACCAATCTTTCCTTGAACACCTTTGTCACCTTTATCACCAGGAGGACCTGTTGGACCTCTTGGACCTTTCTCGCCAGGAGGACCAGTGATACCCTTATCTCCTTTATCACCGGGAGAACCTGTTTTGCCTTTTTCGCCTTGAGGACCTGGGACGCCTTTGTCTCCCTTGTCACCTTTGTCACCAGTTGGTCCTTTACCACCTTTCTCACCTTTTACACCAGGATATCCTCGTTCACCGGGAAGACCTTTTGAGCCAGTTTGGCCTTGTCTGGCAGGTATTGTTCTAACTTTTTTCACACTCGAAGTATCAACACGTCTAGGTTTTTCTTTTGGAGTAGGTGTAGATTTGCTACCCTGAGAAATTTTAAATTCAAATGATGTATGAACCGGAGAAAATTGATCCTGAATTACAATCCATACAGAACCTAAATCAAAAACATTGTCAGGTATTGGATTAGAATCGCTACCCAAAATTTCAGAAAAATACCCTTCAGAAACTCTAAGATGAAAATTATCCTTCCATAAGGAATTGAAAGAATTGTTTGTTATACTATCATTAGATGGTTTACTTTGAGATACAGAAATTTTGACTTCATAAACTCCAGAGGATGTTCCAAATGGCGATTTACCTGAAATTTCAATTCCTTTAGGCATTATTATTCGTCACAAGTTGTGCTATTTTTATATTTTTTATAGTAAAAAACAGTGTTTCGTGAAAGAGTTTTTAACTAGATCTATTTCCATTATCAAAATAGCATGGACACCACATCAAATGAAAAATCAGATGAGATACCAGAATTTTTCCTAGAAAAGGGAAAAAATACAGACAAAAAGAAACCAGATAAAAAATCATTTGGTTTGAAAAAGAAAGAGACAGAAGTAGAACTGAAAAAGGATGAAACCAGTCTAATTGATGCAGATTTTAACCGCAACAAATTGTTCAGTAAAGGAATTAATCGTATGGCAGATGAGAAACTAGAAGATGCTTCACACATATTTCAGATGGTCTTAAGGATTAACCCAAATGATGTGGATGCACTTTTGAAATTAGGATACTGTAGATTTCATTTAGAAGATTATACTGAATCTATGAGGGCGTATGATAAAGTACTAGATATTGATGTTACAAATGCTGATGCATGGAATCTTAAGAGCTTAGTTTACTATGAACGTAAGGTTTACGGAAAGGCACTTGATTGTGCAGATAAGGCAATTGATTCTGATCCAACGTTTGGAATGGCTTGGTATAATAGAGCATGTTACCTTTCTATGCTAAACCAAATCCCGGAATCACTTGATGGTCTTGTACGTTCAATAGAAATTGATGTTAAAAATGCAAAACGAGCTGTAAAAGATAAAGACTTCATGAATGTAAGACTTGAGGAAGGATTCAAAAGAATTGTTGAAGTTGTTGTGATAGAATCTCTTCGACAGGGTTATCATACAATTGGTGCTATTGTATGGACAACGTTTCTAGACAAAGAAGATGTAATCAAATGTTTAACTAGACTAATGAAAAAAGGTTTGGTTGTAAAACATGAAAAGAGACAAGTCTGGAGTACAATAGACACATATGATCTTATTCCAGAAATGGCTAATAAAATTGGAACAATAAAAAGAGGTATGTTAGGAATACCAAGCAAATCCATATCAAAACCAATAAAAAATCTAAAAAATCTTGCCGAAGCAATACAATTGATTAGAACCACAATTGATGAGGAAGAAGTGGAAAAAACAATTGAATATTGTAATTTATTTATTGACACAGAAAAATGTGGTCAAGAAATGATTGATGACTTTTTGGAAGAACATAGAGAAGTTAGATTAATCAAGATAAGATTGAAGGATAAGGGTGTTGACTTTTTGCAAGATAATAAGAAAAAGATGTTAGCAATGTTTGAAAATATGGAGATTTCTGTTACTAAGAAACTTCGTAGTGATTTAGCTGGAAATTAAATAAACTAATCAGCTGAAAGATCCCAATATGCAGCATTTTCCTGTTTACCAATGGGTTTCTCAAGTTTTTTCCATTCCTTAAATGAGTTCACGTAAAGTTTTACATTTGGAATGCCTATAGATTTTAGTGCATAGTATGCTAAACCTGATAATGTACCAACACTTCCACAATATGTTATAATTTCGGCGTCCTCTGGAATTCCTCTATTTTTCAATAGGTTTCTCATACTTTCTTTTGTTCTCAAAATTTTTCCATCAGTTGCTAGGGTTCTATATGGAATGTTAATTGAGCCAGGAATATGCTGTTCTAAAAAGTTGAGCCTTTCTCTATTATCGATTAAAACAACATTATCTTTTTCCTTAGCACCTTCCAAATATTCTGCTGTAGCCATGATATCAGAATTCAAGTTAAGTGAATGCTTTGCAGGTTTGATGTTTGGTTTTTCTGTACTTGTTTTAAGACCAATCTCTTTCCATTGCAAATAAGTTACCTCAAGTAGTGCAACATTTTTGTGCCCAATGTATTGAAGAGTCCATGCCACTCTTGATGCTAAAGCACCAAACGTATCATCATAAACAATAACCTCAGTACTATCTCCAATTCCCATCTCTTCAAATAATTTTACAACGCTTTCTGGAGAGTCTCCAGACAGAAGACTAGCAAGTGGTAAGTTTACTGCGTTAGGAATATGTCCCTGATTGTATTCTTCCTCACGTCTCACATCAATTAATCTCACAGAATCGTCATTGATCTTTGCCCTAACTGCATCTACATCTATAGTCGGGTGTGTTATTTCATTGCTCAAGCTGCACATTCACCTTTTCCTGTCATAGTGTGATAGCTAGTATCGCTTCCATAATCAGTATAAAAGTCCGGATCGTCATCCTTCGATGGTGGAATAACTAGTGGTGAAAGTATTTTCTGCATATCTCTGACAGATTTTACTTCCGATGATTCATTACCATGTACGATTCTGTCAATCCAACGAGAAAGAGTATCATCAGACTGCTTGTTTTTCTTATAGAGTTCAATGATCTTTAAGATTACAGGTATGGTACGTTTTACGGGCACTCTCATACATGTAACTCCAAGCATGGATTGATCATCAAATCTACCACCTAATGACATGCTGTAGTTAGGGTACATGTCCTTACCAACTCTTGCACCGCCACCAAAGAAACCAATAGTGGCAATTTCATGTTGTCCACAAGAATTGGGACATCCACTAATCTTTATTGTTGCGTCCCTTAAATCGTCGTCTTCATCTAGTTTTAACTCCAAGAATTTACGCTGAATCTCTTTTGCCAATCTATGAGAGTTTGTAAGAGCCAAATTACAAGATGAAGTGCCAGAACAACCAACAGGTGAAGCCATGGTCAATGAACCTGAATTTGCCAAGCCTGCTTCAAGCAATCTAGAGTAAAGCTTCGGTAGATCACTTTCATGTACGTATCTAAGTATGATGTCCTGTGAGAAACCATTACGTGCAAAGCCTTCAGCTGAAAAGTCATTAGTGATTTCTGCCATAGCACGAAGTTGGTTAGCAGTTATATCACCAGACTCGAGTGTAACAAAAATGGATCTATATCCTTTCTGTTTTTGTTTGTATGTAGTAGTCTGCAGCCATCGTGCATAACCATCAGGTATTGATCCGTTTTCACTGGAAACAGAGATAGGTCTTTTAATTTCATTTGGCTTCTGATTAACGTTTAATCTTACAATGACTGATTGTGTTGCTCTCACAATTGTTCTCTGCTTAAGAACCAAATTTTTGAATCTGTCCCAACCCATTTCATCAACAAGATAACGCATTCTGTTTCTGGCCATATTCTTTCTATTGCCCATCCTATCAAAAATTTGTAGAACAGCAATTGATGTGTATAGAAGATCTTCTTTAGCTGTAAAATCCTCAAGCTGATGACCTACAAATGATTTGTTTCCAAGACCGCCTCCAAGAAATATTTTAAACCCATGCTGCTTTTCTCCATCAAGTTCTCGAATTTGAGGAATTAACCCTACATCTACTATCCTAGTCATTCCATGCTTTTCACAACATGAAAAATTGAACTTGAATTTTCGTGGAAGTGACTGATTCAATGGATTTCTAAGAAGAAATCTTGCAGTTGCGATTGCGTATGGTGTTGCATCAAACTCTTCATCATTACAAACTCCCGATAATGGGCTACACATAACATTTCTAACTGTATTACCACATGCTTCACGAGATGTTAGTCCAACATCTGCAAGCCCATGCATAATTTCTGAAACATCTTCAAGAATAACCCAATGGAGTTGAACATTTTCTCTAGTTGATACATGTGCACTACCGATTGAGTACATCTCACTTAGTTGAGCAATCTTTTCTAACTGATGAGGATAAATCTGACCTGCAGGAATTTTAATTCTGACCATTGCATAATCGTCGGTCATTCTTGTACCATATGCACCATGCTGCAGACGAAATCGTCTAAAACTATCATGATCAATTTTACCTTGGCGGTAAAGCTTTACCGTGTGGGCAAAATTATCCGCTTCCTCTCTTCGCGACCAATCAATCTTAGGCTTTTTTGAAGCCGATTTTGATGGTCTTAGCTGTTGTGCCATCTGGAGTTAATTGATTAAACAGTGGTTATAAATTTATGACAATAGGAATTTTGACTAACACAATCAATTATCAAGTTGTAAATTGCCTGAATGATGAATTTACATTAGTACTACCTAATTTTTGAACAAGAAAAACTATTAAGCGCTTGTAATGATGTGCATTTGTGCAAGAATCTGTTAATAAACAACGACCAGGAAAAATTTTTGCTGATGCAAAGGAAGTTGAGATAACACGTGCTATCGCTGAGGAATTCTATACTGTTTTGCAGGATAGGGCTGAATGTGATGTAATAATTATTGGTGCTGGTCCTGCTGGACTAACAGCTGCACGCGAATTATCATTAATGGGATACAAAATTTTGGTTATTGAACAAAATAACTATCTTGGTGGAGGTTATTGGTTAGGAGGATATATGATGAATCCAGTTACGGTCAGAGCTCCCGCACAAAAGATTTGGGATGAACTTGGAATACCTTACAAAAAGGTTGGTGATGGACTATACTTAACTCCTGGTCCACATGCTGTATCAAAATTAATTGCAGCTGCATGTGATGCAGGTGTAAAATTTTTAAATCTCACAAAATTTGATGATTTAGTTTTAAGACATGGAAGAGTTGCTGGGATTGTTGTAAACTGGATGCCAGTATCTGCATTACCTAGAAACATTACATGTGTTGATCCTATTGCATTGGAAGCAAAAATGATTATTGACGCATCTGGTCATGATTCAGTTGCTGTCAAGAGACTTGTTGATAGAAACATGGTAGAATGGAAAGGAATGAATCCAATGTGGGTTGAAAACGGAGAGGAGCATGTTGTTGAAAAAACAAGTGAAGTTTTTCCTGGTCTTGTTATTGCTGGTATGTCAGTTACAGAAACACACGGATTAGCAAGGATGGGACCAACTTTTGGTTCTATGCTGTATTCTGGAAAAAAGGCTGCTGAGATTACTGACGAAAAAATAAAAGAATATGATCGTAAAATTCCCAAAAAATCTGATTGAAAATTTCTAAAATTTTTCTGTATGATGAACCCGCAGTTCAGGAAATACAAATTGCTAATCTAAAAAATTTCCTTCTAAAAACTTTTCATGTTGATGTAGAGATTAAAGGTTCTATTTTCAATAACCTGGATGTAAAATATGTGGAAAAAATTTCTGGTTGTAGAATTTTTGAACCCAAAATTCCATTTAAAAAACACATACCAAACAAACAGGAAATTGATTTTGAGAAAAGTGTTTGTAAAGATACCAAACTGATGGAAAAAACAACAATGGTTGAGGATGCTAAAGAAATTGAGGATGTTGTGATGTATGACGGGTTTGAACTTCAAAATATTATTTATGATGTTATTACGAAAAATGACTCAGAACCAAATAATCTACACATTGTTTTTACAAACAGATTGATTTGTACCTACGGCGCTACTGACAGCAGATATCATGGAAGAACAGTAATTTGCTCTAACCCAGCGATTGTATCTACAACAGGAATGATCGAGGCGCCTGCCAGACCCAGAGAGTATTATTTTGAGGCGATGAAATACAAAATGCAGGGATTAGACATACAAGATATTAAAAAAAAATATAGTGAAAAGTTTTTGGATTACCATGACAATAGGCTTTCAAAAATAGCTGAGGGATGTTTGTTGCAAGCTATTTTTTACTACATGACTGGTGATGCGTTTTGTGACAGTTTGGATTGTAGGCTAAATAATGCGCATTGGCAAAAGGATCTATTATATTCACAATTAAAAATTGGAAAACTTTGCAACAAACATCAAGCATTACTTGACAACTAACATCTTTAAAGCAGAATCTATTTTCAAGAAAGTATGTCTGAGGAAAAAACCAAGTACGATATCATAATAATTGGTGCTGGTCCTGCGGGATATACTGCAGGGATTTATTGCTCACGTGCACGCCATAATACACTGTTAATTTCAGGTATCTTGCCTGGTGGTCAGTTAATGAATACAACAGATGTCGAAAACTATCCTGGATTTGATCAGGGGATAATGGGCCCAGACTTGATGATTACTATGAGAAAACAGACAGAAAGAATGGGTACAAAAATAATTGACGATGAAGTAATCTCTGTAGATCTTAAAAATAATCCTCTAAAAGTGTCAACTGCTTCAAGTACTTTTGAAGCAAATTCGGTAATTGTTTGTACTGGCGCAAATCCAAGAAAAATTGGACTTGATGGCGAACAAAAGTTTGCAGGCAAGGGTGTCTCATACTGTGCAACGTGTGATGGTCCATTCTTCAAAAATCAGGAATTAATTGTAGTGGGAGGTGGTGACTCGGCAATGGAAGAAGCAACTTTTCTTACAAAATTTGCATCAACTGTACATATTGTACATAGAAGAGATGGATTTAGAGCAAGTAAGATAATGCAAGAGCGTGCGCTTTCCAATGAAAAAATCAAAGTTCATTTCAATTACACAGTTGATGATATTCAAGGTGACCAAAAATTTCAGAAAGTAATTCTAAAAAATGTAAAAAACGATGAGACTATTACCCTTGAGGCAGGAGGTTTGTTTGTGGCAATAGGACATGAACCTAATAGCAAAATATTTGATGGGCAGATTGAATTGGACGAAAATGGCTATATTGTTTTGAAAAATAATACGGAAACCAGCATTCCAGGTGTATTCTGTGCAGGTGACGTTCATGATCATAGATACAGGCAAGCTGTAACTGCTGCTGGATTTGGTTGTATGGCCGCAATTGATGCCGATAAGTATTTAGCTGAACAGAAATAGAATTACTTTACCTTTTTAATTTCAAAATGAATTTCATTTCCGTTTTTTTCCATTTTGACCACTTCATGCCCAAGTTTTCTTGCCCAGTTTGATATATCATCTTCAGCAGCAGGATCATCAGCAAGGACAGTAAGTATTTCACCAACCTGCATCTTTGAAAGTTCAACGTTTGTTTGCATGACAGGTGATGGACAAAACAATCCTCTTGCGTCTAATGTTTTTCCTGATTCTGAAATTTCAATCACCTAACAACGCTTTGCTTTCTGGTTTATATTAAAATCTATGCGCCTAAGCCTGTCTGATCAGCTCAGAAAGTTGTTTGGTCTTTCCTTCAGGTAATTCTGTTATTCCACCAATCAAGCTGTCGGTCATAACACCTTTAGTTGCAAGTACTTTGGCAGCCATCAGTGAGGTTTTTCCAGCCATACAGACCAGTAATGGTTTACTGTCACCTTCCAGGTCTTTGCTTAATGATTCTGGAATTTGCTGCGTTGTTAGTAGTTCCTGCGCGGTTCTTGCATCTGGTACACAAATCTTACTTTTGTCAATGCCTAAAGATTTTGCAATTAACTCTATTCCAGGTTCCTGTGGAGTATACTGGGCGTGAATCCAAATTACTTTATCATAACCGCTTGCATTTGCTTCCTGTAGAGAGACCTGCATAGGACCTTCCTGTCCGATCGTTGCAAGATTCTTTTTGTATTTTTCAATTCCATCACAAATCATGGCGACAAACTTTCCACCACCTTCAGCACTTACCTTCTGCAATATTGCATAAAGTTCGAGTGCACTACTTTCACCCATATCGTGACCTTTTTCTACAAAGAACTTTAGGAGTAGTTTTGCCTTCTCCCAATCCATTTCTTGCTGTTCAGCATATATCGCAGGATCGTATAATGTCAAGCCATCTGCATTTGCCTTTGTCCTAATTCCTGCAACATCTTGGTTGGTAGGTGGAAATATTACATACACTGACTTTTTTCCATATTTTTCAGAAATGTATTTGCTCAAACCACCAGATGTTCCGCCCGTGCCAAATGTACAGAAGATGTTGAAGTTTTCCAACGAATCACCATTTTCATGTAATTGTTGGTCTATCTCAGCTGCGGTAACAGTCCTGTGCGCTTCAATGTTCAATTGGTTGTCATATTGCGCTGGACAGAAGAAACCATATTTCTTGGCAAGAAACTTTGCCAAGTTTATAATATCTTGTTTAGCTAAAAGTGATTCTATCTCAGAGATTTCTTTATCAAAAATACCAGTATCAAATCCAAAATTAGATAATTGTGAACGAACGTTGGCGGCAGTTGCTTTTGCAATCATGAGATCTTGTTTGCCTTCCATTCCTGGTGCAGGGCAAATGTCCATATCAAGATCCATTGTACGTATGTTTCCGTTTCTTAATTCCTCAAATACTCCTTCCTGTAACTTTCTTGAAACAAGTGCAATTACATTTAGTCCAAGTTTTGATAACAATCCAAGTGCTATTCCAAAGTTGCCTGATGTGGCTTCAATTACTGTCTGACCACTCTTGAGCTTTCCTGTAACAATTGCGTCATGAATGATATTAGCTGCGGGTCTGACTTTAATCGAGCCAGTTAACAAAGTAGAATCCATTTTGCCGAAAACCCTCAGGTCTGCGTTATCAAGGTCCAGTTTGAAGACAGTTTTTGCACATTCTTTGAAATCTGCAGTCATATCAACAAGCGGTGTTGTATTGACAACCTTTGTCTCACTTCCTTCTTCCAGATGTGGAACCTTGCTCCATATCTCTTGTTCAAAACGTTCAAGCAGAGCGTTATCAGTTCCTTCAGACATGTGATAAAGAGATTAGAGGATCAATTTAGACCTTACATGATTTTTATTGCTATTTTGTATACAAAATTCATGGATTTCATGCTAGAAGAGGAACTGATTGATCTCTATACTTTCTGCCTACAAAATCCAGATTCGCCAGAAGTAGAACCAAAAAAAGTGCGAATTACCGAAGTTGGCAAAGAAATCTTTGATGATGGTGGTGTCGATGCATTAGAAAATTTCTATTTTGCAATATCAAATAGGATACAAGGTGAAATAGAGAAGGACATAGCACCTTTTCGTCCATTATGGAATGGCTTTTCTGACGAATGGAAATATTAGCCAGATTAAAAACAAACAAGTTTTTAGAAGATATAATGCTGAAAGAACTTTTGTCGGACATAATTAGCGTAGAGGACGTTTTGTTGGTGGTAAAATCAAACGGCGCCACCAGCGAGATGAGAAGTAATTCATTAAACATAAAACAAAAAGATCAATGGATAACAATAGGAGATAACGATGGCCCATGTCACATGCATGTTAACCCTTACATGATAAAACATGCAGAATTCGTGATAGAGGAAAAACCGGAGCGTATTAGTTTCAGTGTAAGGTTTTTCGATGACAATAATGAAAGAGTTCTTGGTTGTTTCTTTACAAAAATGTATGATGAAAATAAAAATCTCAAGATAGAGCGAAAAAAACTTTATGATGACTTGTTGGAAAAATACGGTCAAAAAATAGAGATCAAAAAACTAATGAGTTCCTAGATGTGGATGGGTAAATTATGGGACCACAAAGAATTGTAACTTTTCTGCCAAGTGCAACTGAATTAATTTACAGCTTGGGTGCAGATGACAAACTTTTCGGTGTAACACATGAATGTAACTATCCAAATAACGCTAAATCCAAACCACGAGTTATTAGCTCTGTATTTGATCCAGCTTCAATGTCAAGCAAGCAAATTGATGACAAAATTTGTCAATTAATGACTGACGGTAAGGAGATTTACAATTTAAACAAAGAAAATCTCCTAAACGCAAAGCCTGACTTGATTATTTCCCAGAACATTTGCGAAGTCTGCTCTGCACATACCGAACATGTCAAAAAGGCCATGGAAATATTAGAAAAAAAGCCTGAGGTTTACACTATGGATCCTCATGATGTTGATGAAATTTTGGTAAGTATCAAGGACATCTCAAAAATGGTTGGTAAGGAAAAGGAGGGTAATAATCTGGTTGACTCACTATCAAAGAGACTAGAGTTTGTAAAGAGCAAAACGTTTGAAGAACGACCAAAGGTGGTTGCAATAGAATGGGTGAATCCATTTTTTACTTCGGGTCATTGGATCCCAGAGATGATTGAGGTTGCTGGTGGAGAAAATCTGATAAGTACAGAAAAAATGCCATCGAGGAAGATGAAGTTAGAAGAGATCAATGAAGCAAACCCCGACATTATTGTAATGATGCCGTGTGGCTTTGATGTCAAGCGAACAATATCTGAATACAATAATGTGCTTGCCAAGAATACAGATTGGAACAAATTGAGAGCTGTTAAGAAAAATAATGTTTATGCAGTTGATGCAAATTCGTATTTCAGTAAACCAAGTCTTCGAACCATAACTGGCATTGAAATACTAGCTAACATTATTCATCCAGATGTTTTTGGTGATTTGCAGTTACCAGAAGATTCGTTTGTAAAAATCTAGTCTTACTATCCTTGCTCAAATACACGATATTCGCCAATTATTGAACTGCATTTACCGCATGTATACTGACCTCTTTCCTTCAAAATCAATCCATCTGCAACAGGTTCATTGGGGCTTTCTTCTATCTGAATTTTAGGTGAGCTACCAAACTCAGACTCGCATTTCTTGCAAAAATATTTCTGCATCTTTTGCTCTTCAAGCTTACCAATCGGAGCGAGAAAACATTTGCCAACGCCAAGGTCTGCCTTTTTTGCTTGCTCATCGGTAACATCTGCAAAAATATGACCGCCAGATCCATGAAGTTCTAGTATAACCAAATCAAATTATATACGAAAACTAACTAATATGAATATTTACCGAATAATAAATTAAAAGATCATTTTTGCTATGGTACCCAAATCACGTTCTCGAAACAGACGGTGATCATATCCCTCAAAATTTATTTTCTTAGAGATTCTCCTAAGTGCAATTATAGATATTCTGTAAAACATATTCCAAAACATGCCTTCAGGATTAATCATATACAATTTGTAAAGCAATTTAATAGATCCTAATGCCCGTGGATAAAACTGTGATGTGTATTTGTCTATGAAAAAAGCCGAGTTCTGAATCTTGTATCTTATATGTTCTAATGCCTCTTTGGGTTGTATATATCCAATGTTTTCGATTGTTATCTTATGATGTTTCATCGCAGCAATAACACTATCCAATTTATTCTCAGAATAAATTAGATTAGTTGATCTGCCAAGAGTAGATTGCACATGAGAGTCACTGCCTGCAACTAGATGTAATGATTTTTCCTTTGCAAATTTTTTTGCCCTAAGATTCGAATATACATCTACATTAGAACTGTTAAACACCTCAAATAGATCACAATATGTGGAATCCTCACGCAATGCATCCATTAAGCTAAATGGATGTGGTGCGACAGTTACAGCATCCTGTTTTTTTACCTCATCTAATATCTCATGTAATGAGAGCCCTGGTTTGATAGAATGATCAATACCATAAACTAGTACATGTGATTCATTATCAGTTGTAACTTCTTCTGCTGGATACACACTTAACGTATCAAATTTCTGATGATTTTTTTTATATTCAAGAATCTGTCTGTATCCATCAATAGTGTTATGATTGGTAACAAAAAGTACATCAAGTCCTGCCAAATGAGCCTGTTCTAATTGCTTAGGAATTGTAACATTGCAATCATGAATTGGTTCTAGCACGCCAACATGCCCATTAGAAAAAACATTATGACAATGTAACTCAGTTTTTAATGGCATAATAGTACATATTCATTTGAGTGTAATAATTATTTGGAATTATCGGAATAAATCATCATGTTCTGATCGTAATAATTTCTGAATTTTTGCATTAGAAGAACTAAAGTTGTAATTTCGAACTATTACAATTGGGCATTTTTCTACTTTTCCCATTACAAGTTCTGATGCTGAACAAACCTCATCAGCAACTGCTATAGCTGTCACTTGCATAATCTTCCCAAATGTGTCAGGCTTGCCACTATAATCTAATATGGGTTCAAGACCAGCAATTCCTATTGCGACATCCGTCTGACCCAATCTAAATGGCCTACCAAATGTATCAGAGATTATCACAGCTATATTTTTTCCAGTTTTTTGTTCAATTCTTTCTTTCAACAAACTAGCTGACTTGTCTGGATCATTAGGTAGCAATGTTGCATAACCATCTTGCACATTACTTTCATCAATACCAGCATTAGCACAAACAAATCCATGTTTTGTTTTAACTATAATTATCCCATTTTCCATTCTTACTATTCTTTCACTTTCTGAAAGTATCAATTCTACCAATCTGGGATCCTTACCATACGAGCTAGCTATACCATTAGCAAGAAGTGAAGGATTAACAGATGATAAACTTAGCATACGACCTTCATTCTTGGAAACTATTTTCTGGGAAAAAACTAGTATGTCACCATCGTTAATTTCTGATGATTCTAGAATCAAATCTACAAAGTTAGCATCAATTCCAATTTCTCTTTGGATTTTTATTGGAATGATTTCTAATACCATTCTATTTTTCTGAATGCGTACCGTTAAAACATTTAGATTTGCTATACTGGTGTTTGTAATTCCAGTTTTAGGTTATAATGCGTATTAATCAAACCGACGATTTTTGAAAGATCCTTTTCGTCAAGAGTTACTGTAGCTAAATCCTTAACTAAATCTTGAGCACGAAAGGCTATCCCGAAACCAGTAATATCAAAAAGCTTTACATCATTTGCGCCGTCCACTACTGTTATAATATTTTCTTTTTTCTCATTCCATTCGTTGATTTTAATCATAGCTGCTTTTGCCTTATCAGCGTCAACATTTACGATAACATCATCAAGCTTACCATCTTTGAATACAAGTTCGTTACTATAAACAAAATCAAGATCTAACTCTTTTTTTAATCTGTCAGTGATAATTGTAAAGCCACCAGAAACTGCCATTATTTTCCAGCCAGCATCTTTTAATGCAATGCATGCTTCTTTTGCACCAGTCATTATTGGTAAAGAATTTGCAACTTCAACACATGTATCATAATCTATACCTCTAAGAAGATGAACACGCTCTTTGAGTCCATTTACCCAGTCTATCTTTCCCTCTATACCTTTTTTTGTAATTTCCCAGATTTGATTTTCTTTATTCACTTTTTCAGCTAACAGAGGAAGATATTCTGCATCATAAAGAACTCCCTCAACATCAAAAATTGCTAGCAACTGTTTTCTGACTTAACACTAGTTCTAAACAATATTAATCTTAAGAGAAAATGGTAGATCGCATCAGTTAATATTAAATCAGGTATATTTGCAGATTGGTTATGTCAGATGAACTCAAGTTCAAGTATGAGGTCGAAATAAAAAGTGTTGAAAAAAGGCAGATGCTTTCAAAAGAAGTAAAAGAAGAACTGAAGAGCTCTGGCATGATGGATGAAAAAGGAAAATTGAAAATTAAAGGTGTGAGTCCCAAAATGCTAAAGAGAATGAAACAGGAATTTGTTGATTGCCCAGTACTTAAGAAGGATATACAGTTCATACCATGTTTTGTTTGTCCAAACTTCCAAAGTCGTGTAACGGGTAAGGTTTTGTGTAAAGGTGACAGTCTAAATTGATTAAGAAGAAGAAGCGAAAAACAGTGAAAAGAAGAACTGTGAAAAAAAGAACTATGAAAAAAAGAACTGTTAGTAAAAAAACTAAAACCAAAAAACCATTTGGTGGATACACTATAAGCTTCAAAAATAGAAAAGAAACATTAGAGCAAGTGTTTGGTAAAGCTAGCATTCCGCCAAGCCAGATGACAAAAAAACTTTGGAAATTTGTTAAGGCAAAGAGACTTGGTCATAAGTAAGATAATATCAAACTAGTAAAGCTCATTATACAGATTAATGGTAGATGGTTAATTGAGCAAAGAAGTTGGCATCACTGTTTCAAAAAACGACAATTTTAGTGAATGGTATACACAAGTAATTATCAAGGCAGAACTTGCAGATTATGCACCAGTCAAGGGACTAATCGTACTAAGACCTGATGGCTACTCTATTTGGGAATCAATTAAAGAATCGCTCGATAGCAAACTGAAAGAAACTGGTCACAGGAATGGATTTTTGCCAGTACTAATACCTGAATCACTGCTTGCTAAAGAAAAAGAACATTTTGAAGGACTCAACCCTGAAGTTTTCTGGGTTACACACTCTGGCAATTCAGAGCTTGGTGATAGACTTGCACTTCGTCCTACTTCTGAAACCCTTGCATATTCACTTTTTTCCAAGTGGATAAGAAGTTGGAGAGACTTGCCGCTTAAAATTAATTTTTGGAATACAGCATTAAGAGCAGAAATTAAAGGTACAAAACCATTTCTAAGGACTTCAGAGTTTTTGTGGCAGGAAGGCCATACTGTTCATGCAACTAAGGATGAAGCTGAAAAAGAAGTTGCAGATATTTTAGAATTGTACAAAAAAACTATAGAAGAAGAACTAGCTGTTCCCGTAATAACCGGGAAAAAAAGTGAGGGCGATAAATTCGTCGGTGCAGTTTACACTGATACGCTTGAATCATTAATGCCTGACGGTAAAGCACTTCAAATGGGAACTTCTCATTTTCTTGGCCAAAATTTTTCCAAACCATTTGACGTAAAATATCTTAATGAAACTAATACTGAAACTTTTGCATGGCAAACATCATGGGGTGTTTCATGGAGATTGATAGGTGGTATGATTATGACACATGGTGACGACAAGGGATTGATCTTACCACCGAAAATAGCACCTATTCAAGTTGTCATAATTCCAATTTATGCAAATGATGACAAAGATAGTGTTATACAAAAAGCGCATCAAATCAAAGATGACTTATCTAAAATTGATCTGCGCGTCCATCTTGATGATAGAGAACAGCTTACTCCAGGTTTCAAGTTCAATGATTGGGAAATGAAAGGAATTCCAATACGAATTGAAATTGGACCAAAAGACATTGCTAAAAAACAAGTAGTTTTAGTTAGAAGGCATAATCGAACAAAAACTAGTCTTAATATGGATTCGTTAACAGAAAAAATTTCCTCAGAACTAAAAAATATTCAGAAAGAAATGTTTGATACTGCTAAAAAAATACTTGATGAAAGAGTTGTTAAAGTGTCTGAATACCAACAATTCAAAGAAGAATTAGATAATGGAAAAATGATTGATTGTTCTTGGTGTGGTAATCAAACTTGTGAAGATAAGATCAAGGAAGAGACTGGTGCAGATATACGTGTAATTCCATCTGATAACACTAAAGCAGAAACATGTATTTACTGTAAAAATTCAGGCACTACAAATGTGCTCTTTGCTCGTGGCTACTGAATAAGTGAAATACTATGAGTCTAAACGTAAAATTTACTGTTGCTGTTATAGCAGTTGTAGTGATAGGATTTACTGCATCTTCTTATTTTTTCAGTACACAGCCCCTATCTATCAACTTGTTTGATAAATCTGCGTACATTCAAGAAATAGATGCCTGTTTAGAATCTCAAACATTGGGTGAAATATCTCTTAATTCCTTTGCAAAAAACTTTCTTACAAATTTGAGAGCACAGGCTGAAGCAGCTGAAAGTGAGGAGGAGCTTAAAGCAATTGTGGATAGGTTATACGAGATTACTAGTTGTGAGCCATAGCATAAGATGAGTGAAAATAAGAAAAAATGTATGATTTGTGGCTGTCAGGATCACCGACTTGTCGGGTGCATCAAACATAAAACTAGAAAATGCAGTTGTTACAATTATTAGCAAAAATATAATATGAACATAACAAAAATGAGTTGACATGGCAGTAGTTTCAAAACAAAAATCTAATCTTCTGGAACAATTTAATGAAACAAGAGCTAGGACGTTAAACCTTGTACAAACACTTGAGAAGGATGATTTTGTTGTACAAACTGCTCCTTTTATGAGCCCACCGAAATGGCATTTAGGACATGTTAGCTGGCTTCTTGAAGTTGTTATGAGTAAAACCATTAAGAACTACGAATTTTATTCACAGGAATTTAGCGAATACCTGAATTCATACTATCATCAATTTGGTGAACCATATGATAAGGATAAGAGGGGATTGGCGACACGACCCACAGTTGATCAAGTTTTTGAATATTTTCATATGATGACTGACAAGGTTACTAACATTTTACAGAATGGAATGTTGGATGAAAAGACACAACAACTTTTCTTTATGGCAATAAATCATGAATGTCAGCATCAAGAACTTTTAGTTTATGATTTACAACATCTATTAGCGGACAGATATAGACCACTAACAAAAAACACCCAGCCCACACCATCACAGCAGGAATCTAGATCAATCAAAATTGATGGTGGTCTGTATACAATGGGTTATCCAGGTGATCAGTTCTGTTACGATATTGAGTTACCAGAACATAAAGTCTATCTTGACGACTATGAAATTGATTCGTACCCAATTACAAACAAGCAATACATGAAATTTGTAGAGGATGGCGGTTATGATGATTTCAAATATTGGTTATCAGATGGTTGGGATAAAGTACAAAATGAAAACTGGAAGGCCCCAATGTATTGGAAAAATATTGATGGACAATGGATGACTTGTGACTTTTTGGGGAATCGAAAGATTAACCAGAATGAACCTGTCTGCCATGTTAGCTATTACGAAGCTGATGCATATTGCAAATGGGCAGGCAAAAGATTGCCAACTGAAGCAGAATGGGAAAAAGCTGCCTGTTGGGATGAGAAAAAGCAGATAAAAACAATTTTCCCATGGGGCAATGAATCTCCCGATCTTCTACATGCAAATCTGTTAGAATCATACATTTGGAATTGCTCGGAAATTGGGGCATACCCCAACGGCAAGAGCCATTATGGATGTTACCAAATGATTGGAGATGTATGGGAATGGACATCAACGGAATTCTCTGGTTATCCTGGATTCAAAACGGGATTTTCTGAATACAATGACAAATGGTTTTCAAATCAAAAAGTGTTAAGGGGTGGTTCCTTTGGCACACCATCAATTTCTATCCGTGGAAGTTATAGGAACTTTTTCAGACTAGATGAAAGGTGGATGTTTTCGGGGTTTAGATGTGCGGGATATGCTTAATCATTTTTTGAAAATAAAACCAAACAATAATGCTGTTTCTCATCATACCATATATCTCTAATTTGAAAACCAGTGGTTGACAACATTTCTTTTATCTTTGGAATTGTAAATTTGCATGAATTTTCTGTATGAATCAATTCATCCTGTTTAATTCGTAATGTCATATCAGCTTTAGAGATATTCACTGTCTGATTTTCTAATGAGCGTAAGTATATCTCAACTCTGTTTTGGTTTTCATTGTATATCGCATGATGTGCAAATTTTCTTATGTTAAAATCACTATCTAATTCTGAATTAATTCTTGATAAAACATTAAGATTAAATTTTGCAGTAACATCTTGTGAATCATTATATGCACGCTCTAATACTGTTTTATCTTTTACAAGATCCAACCCAATTAAAAATAAATCACTTTTCTTCATAGACGAATTTATTTTTTGTAAAAATATTAATCCATTTTCATAACTAAAGTTTCCAAAGCTGGAACCCAAAAATATGATTAGATTATTCCCATGGTCATAATGTTTTAGGAAATTTAATCCACTTTCGTAGCTGTCAATTATACCAGTTACACGTAAATTTTCATAATCATCACGTAATTTTTTGGAACTATCTTTAAGTATATTTGAAACATCTATTGGGAAATATTCCACATGTTTTTGTAATCTTTCTAGAATGGAAATAAATATTCGAGTTTTTTTTGCTGAGCCGCTTCCCAATTCCACAAGCCTAAAATCTCCGTTTAGATGTGGTGGAAGCTTCTCATATAGTTGTGTTAATATGTTAATTTCAGTTCTTGTTAGATAGTATTCTGGCAACTTACATATTTCTTCAAAAAGTTCAGACCCTTTTTTATCATAGAAAAATTTTGGATGAATTGATTTTTGTTTTTGATTTAAGCTTGATGATAATTCTTCAACGAATGTCTTTTGTAATTTATTTTTTGGTGGTTCATAGTAGCAAAGCCGTTCGCTTACTACATGTTTTGTGTATTCTAATTCATTTTGGATGGATTTTTGACTCATAAAATGCACCAAAATCTGTACCTCATAAAGCCTTTTTGATATCAAATAAATTATTTTTATGATTTCTTGATATACTAGTCATTCAATATCGGTTTGTTGGATGAAATTCTAAGAGTTGAAGGTCTGTCCAAACAGTTTGTCAAAAAAAATATGTTTGGTTCAAAAACATCTATAGTAAAAGCAGTAGAGGATGTTTCATTTTCGCTGCATAATGACGAAGTACTTGTTATTGCTGGAGAATCCGGTTCAGGCAAATCAACAATCGCAAAATTAATTCTTGGGGCAATAACACCAGACTCTGGCAAAGTAATTTTTCAGGGAAAAGAGATCAAAAATAACACAAACAGTTTGATGAAAATTAGAATGAATTGTCAAATGGTGCATCAGGATCCTTATGACTCCATTAACCCTAGAATGAAAGTTAGGGACATTGTATCTGAGCCGCTAGAGATTCATAATATTGGCCAGGGTTCAGAAAGAGAAAAGATTGTTTTGGACACTCTTCGAGAAGTGAAACTTGAACCTACTGTAGAAATTGCAAACAAATATCCTCACATGTTATCAGGTGGGCAAAGACAGCGAGTGGTTTTAGCAAGAGCACTAGTCTTAAGACCAAAAATCATTATCGCAGATGAACCAGTTTCCATGCTGGATGTTTCAATACGTGCAGAAGTTCTTGAATTGATGAAAGACATTCAGAAAAAAAATAACATTTCATTTATTTACATAACACATGATCTTGCAACTGCAAGATATTTTGGAGATAGAATAATAATCTTGTATCTTGGTAAGATTATGGAGTTTGGCCCAATAAATCAGGTTTTATTAAAACCAAGACATCCTTACACTCAAGCATTAATTGACGCAATATCTGAACCGGATCCCGATAACCTGTACAAAGAAAAAATAATTCGTATCAATGAACCACTTGACATAGACTTTTACTCTGGTTGTAGATTTCTTGCTCGATGTCCATATGCAATTAAAAAATGCAATGATGTACCAATACTTGAAACACGTGATGGAAGAAATGTGGCTTGCTTTGTGGATATTAGCTAAGCTGGTATTCCGTCAGGAATTCTTTTGTCTTTGTATGTTACAACATGCGAAACCCCATTTTTAGGATATACACCATAGATTAATTTCGCCTTTTCTACAACAGAATCTTTTAGAGAAACCATAATGAATTGGCTTCCTTTTGATCTCTCCTCCACAATTTTGGATAAACTTTGGGAGTTTGGTGCATCCAAATGTGCATCAATTTCATCAAATAGGTAAAACGGTGAAGGTTTGAGTCTTTGTAGTGCCAAAACAAAAACAACTGCAGCAAGAGTTTTTTCACCACCACTAATTGAGGTAGACTCTCTCTTAGGCTTGTTTTGGAATTGTATGAAATATGAGATACCTGCATTGAATATGTCATCTTCATTTTCTAACTCAAGCCACGCATTACCACCATTCATCTTGGTAAATATCTCTCTGATTTCTTTGTCAACAGTATCAAATGCATCCAAGAATGTCTGTCGCTTATCCTTCTCGATCGATTCTATAAATGACACAACTGCATTACGCTCTTCCTCAAGTTCATTCTTCCTGTCTGACATAGAACGATACCCAGTAGATATTTCTACATATTTTTGAGGAGCAATTGCATTTAGTGATGTAGATAATGAATTTTCTTCCTTTTCTAGTATCTCGATTGATGGTCCAACATCAAACGTTTCAATTAATTCATCAAATCCAAATGCGTTTAGAATTTTCTTAAGTGATGATTCATCGGTTTTGATTACTTCAAGATCACGCTTAAGCCCATCTAATTCTATTGCAAGTCTGTTAATTTCATCTGTAATTTTCTTTTCTTTCTTTCTTCTTTCGTCCAGCTTCTCATCAAATTCAGTTAGTTGAGACACAGATGTTCCTGAAGTGGCAATTAATTCCTGTTCTTTATCTCTTAGTTTTTCTAACTCTTTCTCAGATGCATCCTTCTCGGTCTTAAATTTAGTAATAGTGGAATCCAACTCAGATTTTTCTTCAGTGATAGAAGTCTGTTCATCCAGAAGTGCCTTCCTTCTAAGTTTTTTTCTGTCCTCCACCACAGATATGCTTGCCTCAGCCTCACTCAATTTCTTCGCCATCTGACTTCTTTCAGAATTCAATGAAGATTTTTTCTTGTTTAGAAAAGAAAGTTCGTTGGCAATACTAGTTTGTTGATCATCAGAATAATTTTTCCTTACTAAACTAATTCGCTGCTCAAGTGATTCAACACTTGATGAGATTTGGATGATTCTTGGATGTAGATGTTTTTCCTGTATTCTTAGCTCAGAAATTCGTTGTGAAAGTTTATCTAACATATTAGTTCTCGATTTAATTTGTGATTCCAAAGTAGAATGACTGTGTGATGCATTTCCTCGTTCCGTTTCAGATACTTGTAACTGCTTCATAAGATTGCGCTGATTCCCTTCAATTTTTTTAAGATTTGATTTTTTCTTTTGTACGTGATTGTTCAATAATGTGATTGTTTGTAATAATCCTTCTACCGTTGAACTCTGAGAAATAATTTTTGTTAACTTGGATATTTTTGAATTAATATCTATAGTTACTGCATTTGTTTTGGATTCGAAAAATTCTCCATTAATTGATACTGCCTTGTAACCAGCCTTTGATAATTGATGTGCATCATTTCCTGTTTGTGTTAATATTATATTTCCAAATAAAAATCTGGCAATTGGAAGATATTCCCTATCGCATTTAACATAATCAGATAAAACACCTAACAAGCCAGATGTTTTTGGCATCTTCATTCTAAATTCAGGTATTGCATTAAGTGGAATTATTTTTAGTTTAGGTAATTTTCTATTTCTGGCAACCTGTGCCAAGCTCACCAGTGTTTCAAAATCTGGAACAATTGCAGCTTTGATCCAATCAGCACATGTAGCTAAAACCGCACGCTCATGTTGTTTATTCCAAGAAAGCACCTCATATACAAAACCTAAAATTCCAAGTTTTTTTGCGTCGCCTTTTAATTGAGATATTGTATAATCTTCGTGCATTACATCCTTAACAAGTTTTATCTTTTCGTTGTAACGATGTCCAGCCTTTGATGATTTATCTAAAATTAATTCTAGTTCCACTAAATCGTTTTCCATCTTTTTTCTTTGTTCAGAAAGTTTTGATATTTTTAATTCAATTTCTCTAGAACGTTTATCAGAAGTTGCTTGAGAAAATTTATCAGAGGATCGTTTAAGATTTGTTAATTCGTTATCAATAATCTTATGTCTACTAATGTTATCATTGATTTTATTTTCTATAGTGTTTTTCTGTGATGTAGTTTGTGATTTTGTTATTATTGCATTATGTAATTCATCTTGAAGAACTTGGATTTTTTTATCTATTACATTTTTTTTCGCAACTAATTCTGATTGATGACCCAAAACAGATTCAATTTTAGAGTCATTACTTTCAATTTTTTCATCTATAAGATTTTTCTCGCCATTTAGTTTGTGAATAGAACTCTTTACCTCTTCAAGTTCTGAATCCACTTCACCTTGGTCTTGATTCATTTTTTCAAGCTCGGTTGCTATATTCGGAAGTCTATTTTGAATTTGAAGTAGTCTTTTTTCTGAAATTCCTATTTGGCTTATAGCATTGTTAGATTTTTCCTGTTCAGTACTCAGCCCTTTTTCAATATCTGATTTAGCTTGTTGGAAAGCATCCAGCTTCACAGTAAAAGCTGATTTTTCTGCGTCAATTGTCGAAATTTCACTTTTTAACGTTGATTGTGATTTTTCCAATTCCTCAGTCTCGGATGAATCATTATTGTATTTCTCCTCTTTCAGTATCTTTTCACTCTTAACTTCTCTCAGTTTTCTTGCTGCGTCAACAGCTCTTAATCGATCTAATTCTCGTCCAATCAATTCATGGCGTAGTTTCAGATTTCGGCCAATCTCTAACTCATCTATCTGTTTTTTTACTTCACCCATTTTTGCCATTGCAATTTCCAAACGTTGATCAGCCTCAGTTAACTGCTTTACAGATTCAGCCTTTTTTTCATCAAAATATGAGAGGCCGACTAAATCCTCAATCGTCTTCCTTTTTTCCTCATTTGACATCTCAGAAATACGCGTAACTGTACCTTGTTGCACTGCATTTAATTGACTGAGATCAGCATTTGCCACTTCAAATATATCTCGAAGTCGGTTTCGATTGATCTTTTTATTTTCAAGATGATAATCACTTTCGCCCTTATCACTCATTTCACGCGTAATAGTAACTAGATCAGAATCAACAGGAATCTTCCTATCAGAATTATCAAATTGAACTCTAACACGTGTGAGTTTTGGTCCATGTCTGTTTCCATCAATATCATGTATGAGTGACCTAAGATTTGGTGCACGCATGACTTTGGCCTTATTTTCACCCATTGCAAAGATGATCGCATCTAGTATGTTGCTCTTTCCAGAACCATTTGGTCCAGAGATAGATACTAAACCTGGTTCAAAGTTCACGCTTGTATTTTTAAAACCAAATGACTTGAAGCCAAAAATATCTACTTTTTTGATATGAACCAATGTGTAAATTGATCGCACACAACGAATATCAAATTCTAACAAGTTTAGTTGACTATACTAAGAACAATTATGGATATTTTACGAATAGTGTTTTCTAATCATTGCCAGCAACGAACTTTTCGCATGCAGTTTTTGCCTCTGGGTCACTCATTTGTTTTATAGGATGTTTCATAAGATATGCGCTTGCCGGGATGATTGGTCCACCAACACCGTCATCGAGAGCAATCTTTGCTAGTCTAATTGCATCAATTACTATACCAGCAGAATTTGCTTTATCATCAACCTCAAGCCTAACTTCCATGTTATATGGAATGTTTGCCCACTGTTTTCCTTCGATCCTCATGAACATTAACTTGGTATTAGCCAAAAATGGAATAAAATCGGAAGGGCCAACGTAAATTTGGTCATCATCAAGACGCTCATCAAGCTGGCTTTGAACACTCTCGGTTTTAGATATCCTCTTGCTTACAAGGCGCTCCTGTTCCTTCATATTTAGAAAGTCTGTGTTGCCTCCAACGTTGATCTGATATGTTTTTTCTATCTTCGTTCCCCTATCATTACACAATCTAGCAAGAGTTCTATGAACAATTGTAGCACCAACTTGGCCTTTTATGTCATCACCAACAACAGGAATATTCTTATCAGTAAATTTTTGTGCCCACTCTTCGTTGGAAGCAATGAATGCAGGCATACAATTCACAAAAGCTGTGTTAGTATCGAGACAAATCTGAGCCCAAAATTGGGTTGCCTTCTCAGATCCTACAGGTAAATATGAGACTACTATTTCAGCACCAGTATCCTTTAGGATACCTTTGATTTCCTTTTCTAGATCAACCTCATTTTTCCCGCTTTGAATTGGCTTTACCCTATTTTCTACCCAAATACCTACTCCATCTAGAGCGGGACTCTCATAAATCATGGATTCTGTCTTTGGCATCTTATCCTTTGGAATCCAATCAACCATGTTTGGGTATTCATAAATTCCCTCATTGATTGATTTACCAATCTTGTTTTCACCAACATCAAAGCCTGCTACAAAATCAATATCACGTATTCCATAATCACGCAATTTCTCATGAATAATTCCAATTACCTGCTGTGAAGGATTTTGCCTGTAGTATTCTATTCCTTGAATTAATCCAGAAAAACAGTTGCCTATACCAACTAATGCAACTTTGATTTTTTCAGTCATTTGTGGTCAATGATTCAACCTGGTGAACCAATTCAAGATATTTCCGTAGATAAAGGAATGCCAATCGAGAAAATTTTTGAAAAGATGTCAAAATCTGGAGGGTTTGAATCACGTAATCTGGCTGATGGTCTTTCTGTACTGACTGAAATGATCAGCGATGATAAATGCATTAATTTTCTATCATTTATTGGAGCTATCATATCAACTGGATTAAGAGGAATAATAAAAGACATGATAGAAAACAAATGGTTTGATGTAGTTGTTACAACATGCGGTGCACTAGATCATGATATTGCTAGATATTTTTCAAATTATAATGAAGGTTCGTTTACTTTGGATGATGCAAAATTAGCAGAGGAAAATTTTCACAGACTTGGTAATGTTTTGGTGCCAACAGAGAGTTATGGTCCACTCATTGAAAAAAAAATGCAGGCATTTTTAGAAGAAGAGTATAACAATGGAATCAAAGAAATGTCAACTGAAGATATATGTAAAATGATTGGAAAGCATCTAGGTGATGGCTCGTTTCTTTATTCTGCGTTTAAGAATAATGTAAGGGTAATAGTTCCAGGAATTATGGATGGTGCCGTAGGTAGTCAGATTTGGTTGTTTTCACAGAAGCATTCAGATTTCAAACTGAACATGATGAAAGACGCTGACACACTTTCGGGTATAATCTTCAAGGCAAAAAAATCTGGAGCGCTAATGATTGGTGGAGGAATATCAAAACACCATACACTTTGGTGGAACCAATATAGAGACGGACTAGATTTTGCTGTGTACATTACTACTGCACAAGAATTTGATGGGAGTTTAAGTGGTGCATTAGTCCGCGAAGCAATATCCTGGGGAAAAGTAACACAGAATGCAAAAGAAACAACAATACATGCTGAAGTAACAACTGTTTTACCATTCTTATACTCTGCATTACTCTCAAAGTTGAAATAACAAACTATAGCAAGTTCTGTTTAATTACCAGAAGTATGTTTTAAATCAATTTCAATTTTTGACACCTTACGTTCACGTCTATCCTTGGATACTAATGAATCAGAAGATATACGAATATCACCAATTTCATAACCAACTTCATTCATCCGTTTTACAATCATTTGAGAAACATCAATTGCCTGAGTTATACGTTTTCCACGTCCTGCAATTGTAA
>JACASW010000019.1 GCA_013390785.1 Marine Group I thaumarchaeote | reverse complement strand
GGGGTTTTCAAATCTAACATCCCAATATTTTTTCCAGTTAGAATCAACTACAACAGAAATATCTTCTTCCTCTTCCAAAAGAGCCTCAAGTATTTTTTTCTCAAAAATAATATCGCCGTATGCAACAATTACTGCATCAATAATTTTCTCTTGGGCGCAAAATAAAGTTTCAAGCATATTAGTATTTTGATAATTTAAATTGTGAAAAGAAAATGTGTTAGAAAATTTTATCATGTCTTTTTTATAACCAGTAACAATTGAAACATCGTTTATGTTACAACTGTCATATACATCAAGTTGGTGTTGTAAAAGACTTTTACCAAATAAACTAATGAGCCCTTTTGGTTTATCTTGTGTAAGCGGTTTCAGCCTTTTACCTTCACCAGCTGCTAGGATAATTGTGTGCAATGTATTATTTCCAAAAATCTTTATCACAAAAAACTGTTTTTAGAATTAATTGACTTTCTTTATTTGGAGTTCTTTCTGGATGCCACATTACACCAATTATTGGTTTATTTTTGTGCATAATTCCCTCTATAGTGTTATCAAAGTCAGTAATAGCAAATTCTTGTAAGTTTTCTCCTAATGATTCAGATGTTAGAATATTGTTGTGATACGAATTAACTTGGATAGTTTTACCAAGAAATTGTTGTAGTCTTTCACTAACAATTTTAATTGTATGTGGCTTACCTACATGTTTGGAATTTTGAGAATCAGTAACAGAACCATTAAAAAAATTATTGATTGCTTGCATACCCCTACAAACTCCAAAAGTTGGTAGATTATGAGCAATAGCAAATTCTATTATTTTTTTCTCCGTATTGTCCCGTAAAGGATTATCTCCAACATTATCTCCGCCTGAAAGAATGAATCCATCCATCTCAATTTCATCTAAGAATTGGGAGATTTTTTCCAGTGAATTAGGAATGAAAATTGGCGTCAAACCGATCTTTTCTAGAAATGGAGGCCAATCCTGACTTAACACGTCTCGCTGTTCATTATAATCTGAAGCGCTTCCTGTTCGTAAGGTTATACCAATTTTTTTATTACTCATTTTTATCACCAAATTTTTTTATTTAATGTAACCAAGTGACTTTAAGATCTTTCTTGCCTCAACTTCATTATCATACTTAGTATATTCTAAAATTAGTATTTCTTTATTCTTACAATCTAGTAATATTTTATGCGCTGATTTCAACTTTTCAAACAAAATCTCACCGCAACCAACAGCTGCTGGCAAACCCATCTCAGCACATCGTATTGACATATGGGAAGCAACCCCACCATATTTCGTGATTAACGCAGATGGATTTTTTGTAAAAATCCAATCATATCCAGGATCTGCATTTTCAATTAAAATTATTTTATTATTTAGATCAGTAATTATTTCATCAAAATACTTTAGATGAATAATTTCAGAAGTTAATTTTTTGTTAGTTATGTAATTTGGTTCAGCTATATTATACTGAATAATTTCAAAATCATTCTCAGAAAAAATTAATGGTGGCAAAACAACATAATCATTAAAAGTCTTTTTGATTTTTTCTTGATTTATTTTCCGTGTCCAAATATCTCTAATTTGTGAAAAAGAGTGATTTTTCAGTTTTAAAATAGTTTTTATGTCCAAACATGCCATTTCTTTCCTTGAAAAGCCTAACTTTGTTCCTATTTCAGCAATTAGCTCTAAAGCATAACTTAGATTTTTTGTAAATTCAAATTTTAACTGTTCACGTTTTACTAGTGATTCTTCAACAAAATTTAGAAAATCCAAAGTATTAGATTTTAAATTATGTTCTAAAAATATTTCATCTAAATTATCTGTTTTTATGTTATGAATATTTTTTTTATCAATTTTCAGAAATTTAACATTATCAAAGAATTTTTTTTGAACATCATACCTACTGGCAGTTATATCATATGTACCTGGTCTTAAATGACCATATTTTTTTAGGAATTGTTTTTTTGAAAGTTTTTTATTAATTACAGCATTCATATCATCTTGAATTTCAGATAATGGTGATGATATAGAATTCATAAAATTTTCTACAAAGGAATTTTCCAAATAACCCTGTTTCTGAAGACTTTTGAGCATGATTGAACCAATAAATGCTATCCTAGCCATAGTTGAGAATGGAATAGTTCCAAATTTTTTACAATCATCGAGTAATTGTTCTACTGAAACAACTAGGTTTTTTGCAGTAATAGAATGCTTAAGGTTGGATTTGATTTTCTTTCTATTATAAGACATTTGATTAGTTAATGATAAACAATTGGAAGAAATTTTAGGAAATTTTTCAATAATTTCTATTGTTAATTTTAATAATTCTTTCTTTATATGGATTATCTCAAATTTAGAAAATCCATGCTTTTTTAATTCATTTAATCTATCTGGTAATGTAAAATCATAGCAAGTAAACAGGATCTCAAATTCAACTTTATCGTGAAGGTGTGGGTTATCGATTAATTTTTTTAAGTAAAAATTAACTAGTTTTTTCTTTAATTTCTGATTAATATTATGCGGTATTAGAGAATTAAAACTGCCACGTGTATCAACATAAGGCTTACTTCCAAATTTTCTCATTAATCGATAAGGTCCAACATTTTGATATCCTAGAGCTGATCTTCCAACTGACCATGAATTTTTCATTATTAGGAAATCATAAAGTGAATAATCAAGTAGGTTTGGGTTATTACCAATTATTTCAGCAGGATTCCAATCAGCCATATCAGAAAAAACTGTTTTATTACCAAGAACATGATGGAAATTGTTTAATTTTTTAAATTGTTTTTTTGATTTTAAAACTATTTTGGAAATATCATGATCAGGAATGTTTTTTGATTTTTCCTTGATTGATGTTAACGGTCTTACTTGAAAAAGAACTACTTGATTATTTTTCGTGATACCAAACTCTATGTCTAATTTATCTGAATTAACTATTTTTTCTATTTCTTTAACTGAAATTATCAGACATGTCCATTTTTTTGAAATTAATTTTGGATTAATTTTCCTAAATATCTTTACAGTATTGTTTATACTTCCCTTAGTTACACCAGTAGTTAGATTTCCCTCTTCAAAGTTAATTACAAAATATGGTGAACCTACGTCAGGTGTTCTGGTAAAAATAACCCCGCT
The DNA here is from genome assembly GCA_013390785.1 of Marine Group I thaumarchaeote. GTDB lineage: Archaea > Thermoproteota > Nitrososphaeria > Nitrososphaerales > Nitrosopumilaceae > Nitrosopelagicus. The sequence continues at coordinate 1,653 of JACASW010000019.1, read as the reverse complement.
AATAACCACGTTTAGAGTTTGATTTTGAATTAAAATTTGGTTATTATTATTATTATTATTTTTAATCTCGTAAGAAGATATTACAGAATTAATTGCATTACTAATTTCTTTTTTTGATGATGTGCTTACATTCAAGATACTTTCATATGAACCAGCCTTAGATGATATTGTAGAATCTTCTCCTACTGCAGAACTTCTAACTATAATTTTTTTATTGAAATTACTTGATATGTGTTTTAGGATAGTAATCCGTGATCTTTGCCATTCTTTAACAGTGAATGCATAAATTTTCTCTATTTTAGACTGTTTTACTAGTTCTGTTAGTTGTTTTAAGGTATCAGCTTTTGTTTTAAATAAAAAATTAGTTCTAGTAGGTTTTTTCATGTTATGGCTCGATTCTAGAGATTTTTAATCATTTTTAATAAGTTATCAGTATTTACTACTCACTTCACTAGTTTGGTAATTCATAAAAACTCTATATTGGTTTTATTCTGTACAAGTTTTGTTCCTATCAAATTTATTAATTCATATATTCCGTGATTCGCTTTTCCTCATCACTGAAAATAACACCTATAGTTCTAAGTAAAATAGTGTTATTTTCTTTACAAAATTCAACTAATTCATTAATGTAATCCTTGAATTTATCTGGTGATTCATTTAATTTAGTTAGTGCAGAAAATAGATCATCATGATCAAGCATTAGTATTTTTTTTTGACCTGGTATTGCCTGTACAATTTCGGAAACGTTGCCTATTCCTTCCGGACTTTCAATTTTAGGTACAAGAATTATGTTGTTAGGAACGAATTGAATATAATGTTCAAGATCTTTTGAAGAATTTACATTTGAAATTGCAAAGTATTTGATATTATTATAAGATTTTAATATTTGCGAAATGTCGTTTAATGAATATTTATTGTTTGGTGGCTTTACGCGATTAATCGGTAAATCCAAGAAAATTTTGTGATTTTTATGTTTTTTCAACAACTCTTCAAATTCTTGTATATTATTTATCCAAGCTAAATTGATTCTATAAATAGCATCAGAGGGAAGCGGTATTCCATAGTTTGATGCGTTTTGAGAGATTATAAGCAATGTACTACAATTAAAAATTTAGATCATTTAATAAAAATCTTCATTATCAATTATACTTACAATAGATAATTCCATTCATTCAAAATCATAACATCAAATAAATTTGATGTTATTTTTCTCGAACAACATTAACTATAGAATAAAGCAGTATCGCTGAAATCAATAATACTAAACCGATTAAAATTGCCCCACCTCCAATCACAGTCAAATTAGTATTTAATCTACCAATTTCCACATAATATTGGATTGCTGAATAAGTAAACGCACTTCCAATAATTAGAAATATTATGGATGGAATTCCATAAAATTTTAGTGGATGCTCAATAGATGTAAATTTTATTGTACTGATAAGAACAGATGTTCCATGGCTTACCGGATTATGTGTTGACGCATCATCATGATATAGAATAGTTATAGGTATTTCTGCAATGCGTAATCCCTTATTGCTTGCTTTAATCAGAATTTCCGTAGAAATTCCCATCCCCATTTCTGAAGGAGAGATTTGTGTTGTAGTTGATTCTAACTGGAAAAAATATTGGGATGTTAGATTTGAAAACCCC
>JACASW010000024.1 GCA_013390785.1 Marine Group I thaumarchaeote | reverse complement strand
CCATTCGGTATTTTAGATTCTGCTAGAACTGGAGTAACTGCATTATAGCTGATGTAAAATGAAAGTCAGAATTTTTGATACAACATTAAGAGATGGAGAACAGTCACCTGGAGTTGCCTTATCACCTGAAAATAAGTTGAACATTGCAAAAAAATTAGATGAGTTAGGTGTTGATGCTATAGAGACAGGATTCCCTGTTATCTCAGAGGGTGAACAAACTGCTGTTAAAATGATTACACAAGCAAATCTATCTGCTGAATTATGTGGTCTTGCTCGTACAAATCAACGAGATATTGATGCCGTGGTTGACTGTGGTTTAAAATATGTTCATACGTTTATTGCAACTTCAGATATTCATCTCCAGCATAAATTACATCTTTCACAGGATCAAGCTCTTGAGAAAGCGGTTGAATCAGTCGAATATGCAAAATCACGAGGGTTACAGGTTGAATTCTCAGCTGAGGATGCAACACGTACTGATCGTAGTTTCTTAAAAAAAATATTCACTGCAGTTACAAAAGCTGGTGCTGATAGAATAGACATACCTGATACTGTTGGATATTCAACACCACAGTATATAGCTGAAATCACAAGGGATGCTATTGAAGCCACTAAATTACCAATTAGTATGCATTGCCATAATGATTTTGGACTTGCGGTAGCTAATGCTATATCTGGTATACAAGCTGGTGCACAATGTGCACATGTAACAATAAATGGTATTGGTGAACGTGCTGGTAATGCATCTCTCGAAGAACTTGTGATGGCATTACAATGTTTAAGATTTGATCAATCTTGGGAAACTAATATCAAGACTGAACTTCTTTACGAGACATCAAAGTATGTTTCCAAATTAGCTGGAATGCCAGTTCAACCTAACAAGGCAATCATAGGAGAAAATGCATTTGGACATGAATCTGGCATACACACTCATGGGGTTTTAAGTAATCCACTTACCTATGAGCCAATTAGCCCAGAAATTGTGGGGCGTAACAGGTGGCTCCAAGTTGGTAAGCATGCAGGAGCTCACGGAATTAGTGCCATGCTTGCAGAATATGGTGTACAACCTGACAAGGATCAGGTAAAACAAATTCTTGAAAAAGTCAAATCAATCGGTGACCAAGGAAAACATGTTACTGATGTTGAGTTATTGTCAATATCCAATGAAGTAATGGGCGATTCTAAACTAAAACGTTTGGTGCAGTTAACTGGATTTTCAGTTTCTACTGGAATGGGTAATATGCCATATGCATTTGTAAAATTAAACATTGATGGTGAAGAACATTCGGCAACTGATTATGGTGTTGGACCTGTTGATGCATCACTTAATGCAATTCAAAAGATCACGGGTAAAATTTCAGAAATTAGGATTAAGGATTATAATTTGGCATCTATATCTGGTGGTTCAACTGCATTATGTGAAGTGACTGTTAAGTTAGAAGACGCTATGCAAAACACTATTTCATCAAAATCCATCGGAGAGGATATTGTCATAACTAGTGTACAAGCTGTTATTGATGGTATGAATAGACTTTTGCTAAAAAAAATACTTAAGCAAAAAAAAGTATAGTTGTGATATAGAAAAATGAGCGATAAGTATAACATTTCATTAGTTACAGGTGATGGGATAGGTCCAGAAATATCTGCGTCTGCACTCAGTATTTTGGAAACAATTAATGATAATTTTTCACTTCAATTAGAAATAAAAAAACTTGAAGCTGGTGATACTGTTTTAAAAAATACAGGAAAGGCATTACCAGACGAAACTTTTGAAGCAATAAAAAATTCTGATGCATGCTTAAAGGCACCAGTAGGTGAAAGTGCTAAAGATGTAATAGTGTATTTAAGACGCATGTTAGATCTTTATGCAAACATCAGACCTGCAAAGTCATATCCAAACATGCCAGCATTACGTGACGACGTAGATTTAGTAATTGTTAGGGAAAACACTGAGGATTTGTATACTGGTGAAGAATTTGATATTGGCGATGCAGCTGTAGCAATGAGAATTATCTCTGAAAAAGCATCAAAAAGGATTGCAAATTATGCTTTTGCTATTGCAAGTAAAAGAAAAATGAAGAAAGTGACATGTGTTCATAAATCTAATGTGATGAAAAAAACTGATGGTTTGTTTGCTAGTACATGCTCAAAAGTTGCTGAGAATTTTCCTGATGTTAAATTTGAAGAAATGTATGTTGATGCATGTGCGATGAATTTAATTCGTCAACCTCAATTATTTGATGTGATTGTAACTACCAATTTATTTGGAGATATACTTTCTGATGAATCAGCTCAAGTTGTAGGTGGTTTAGGTATGGCGCCTGCTGCAAATATTGGAGATGGTTTTGGTTTGTTTGAACCAGTACATGGAGCAGCATTTGACATTGCAGGAAGACAGATTGCAAATCCTACATCATTCATACTTTCAATCAAAATGATGTTAGAATGGCTTGGGCATAAACATAATGACCAAAAATGCATTGATGCCGGAAAAAAATTAGAGAGTGCTGTGTATGATGTT
>JACASW010000025.1 GCA_013390785.1 Marine Group I thaumarchaeote | reverse complement strand
ACATCAGCTATAATGCAGTTACTCCAGTTCTAGCAGAATCTAAAATACCGAATGGCTTTATCAATTCTTCAAACGCTTTAATTTTATCAGGTGTGGAAGTTAACTCAGCTATCAACGAACCTTCCTGTCCATTGTGAATTTTTGCTCCATATGTATCTGCTAGCTTGCTAATCTCTGTACTATCTGATTCCCCATTTGATTTAATCCTAAACAACACCAATTCTTTATACACACTCTCTTTCTCATCCAATCTTTTGACTTCTATTGTATCAATCATTTTATCAAGTTGTTTAACAATTTGAGCAATTTGCTTTTCAGTACCAACAGTTGTTATTGTCATCTTGGAAAATTCAGGATTTTCCATTACGCCTACTGATATACTATCTATATTGAAATTTCTAGCCCTGAACAAATTAGTTACCTTGAATAATATTCCTGGTTTGTTTTCAACTCGGATTGATAATATTGCCCACATAACACTCACTATGATGGTAAGATCATATCCTTTAATGAAGTCCCAGGTGCAACAAATGGTAAAACATCCTCTTCTGGATCAATTGGTATATCTATTACTGTAGCTACATCACTGTTAAGACCAGCTTTAACTGCTTTGCCTAACTCATCAAGCGATTGAGCTCTTATACCTTGGGCACCGTACGATTCTGCTAATTTAACGTAATCTGGACATTTTTTTAGATCAATTCCAATCATTCGTCTATCATAAAATGTTCTTTGCCATTGTGCAACCATTCCCAATGAAAAATTGTTAATCAAGAATACAATAACAGGAATGTCCTCCAATACAGAAGTTGCGAGTGAATTTTCCGTCATGTTGAAACTTCCATCACCAGCAATGTCTACTACTGCTACATCTGGTCGTGCAACTTTTGCGCCAATTGCCGCAGGAAATCCCCATCCCATTGTTCCAAGACCAGTAGAACTAAAGAATGTACCAGGATGTATTGCATCAAAGAATAATGATGCCCACATTTGATGCTGACCGACTTCAGTTGTGACTATTGATTCCTTAGGAAGTACTTCCCTCAATTTCCTTAAAATCTTAGCTGCTGACATTTCGCCAGGATGTAATTTTAGATTTTCACGCCAATAATCCTTAACCTCATTAACATGCTCTAACCATTTATTTCCATCAGATTTTTTCAATACTTTTTTTGCAAGAAGTTTAAGCATAACTCTTAATGAAGCCTTAACATCACCAACAACCGCAACTTGCGCTGTCTGATTCTTCCCAATTTCTGCAGGATCAACATCCATATGGATAATTTTCAAATTTCTTTCGAACTCCTCAAATGTTCCAACAGAGCGGTCAGAAAATCTTGTTCCAATTGCTAAAACACAATCCACCTCAGTCATAATTTTATTAGCCTCAGCATGACCATGCATTCCAATCGGACCAAGTGAAAGTGGATGATTCTCTGGGAAAGCCCCCTTACCCTTGAATGTCGTGACAACTGGAATCATTAACATTTCTGCAATAGATTGAAGTTCTGCAAATGCAGAAGAAATTATTGCTCCACCACCAGCTAAAATTATTGGTTTTTCTGAAGAAAGAAGCAAGTCTACGGCTCTTTCAATATTAACCATATCAACATCAGTCCATGGATGGTAACCAGGCATTCTAACTTCGTCGGGAAAAGTAACTTTTGCCTCATTTTGCTGAACATCTTTTGGTATGTCAAGCAATACTGGACCAGGTCTTCCAGTTTCAGCAATGTAAAATCCTTTTTTTACAACTTCAGGAATCTCTTCAACTGCTCTTGGTTGGAATGCATATTTTACGGAAGGGTTTGACATTCCAATTATATCACTCTCTTGAAATGCATCACGACCAATCATGTTTACCGGAACCTGACCAGTAACAGCAACCATTGGTGCAGAATCTGCCTGCGCTGTTGCAATTCCAGTTAACAAATTTGTTGCCCCAGGACCTGATGTTGCAAAACAGACACCTGGTTTTCTACTAACTCTGCCAAAACCATCAGCCATATGTGCAGCAGATTGTTCGTGTCTAACTAGTATATGACGAATATTACTTTTGAAAAGCTCATCATACATTGGCAAGTTCGCACCTCCCGGTAACCCGAAGACTTCCTTAACGCCTTCTTTTTCCAACGCCTTCATAAGCGCTTTTCCACCGTTCATAATTTCCATTTTATCATTCATGACCTACACCATAATTTTAATCGTGTTAAAAACTGGCTGCAGATTTACAGCTTCAGATTGACTAGCAACAGAATACTTACAATGCCAGTCTTACTGATTTTATTCATACAGCAACGTATGCAAATCATGTTGAATTAATTAATGTTTCTTGAATACGTGAACAGAAACGGACTTTGAACTTCTATTAACACTTAAACTGACCAA
>JACASW010000026.1 GCA_013390785.1 Marine Group I thaumarchaeote | reverse complement strand
TTGAAACCAGCATTCCACTCTTTCTAATTTTTTTTCAGAAACTTTAACATGTTTTGATTATATTAAAAAACGTATCACGTTGTGCTGGCTCTCTTTTTATTTTCTTGACTAATTGCACAAGATCCAAAAGTGATGAATCTGTTGGTTTCCCAGCAGCACGATACACTTCCTCAGAGAATGCTGTGCCAACAAGATCATTTCCACCATGTGATAATGCAATCTGTGCAAGTTTCTTACCATCTGCAACCCAATAAACTGAAATGTTATTCAAATAACCAGATAGCATTAACCGTGATAATGCAATTACTTTCAAATCATAAATTGATGAACATTCCTGATTTAACATATTGTTTTGTTCAAGTTCAGTATTTTCCAAACTAAATTTAAGTGGAATAATTGTCAGGAATCCGCCTGTTTTTTTCTGCAAATTTCTAATCTTTAGTAAATGATCAACTATGTGTTCTGGCTTTTCAATATGTCCGTATAGCATTGTTGCATTACTTTTGATACCAAGGTTATGAGCCTGCTCCATGGTATCTAACCACTCTTGGCCACTACATTTCCCACGTGCAATCTTTTCTCTAATTTCTGGATGGAATAATTCTGCGCCACCGCCAGGTAATGAATCAAGCCCAGAATCCTTTAATCTTGATAATACTTCCTTTACAGAATTTTTTGTTAATTTAGCAAAGAAAAAAATTTCTGCAGCAGTAAATGCCTTGATTTTTAATTTAGGGTGATTTTTTTTAATTATCTTCATCATTGATTCATAATAATCTAATGATAATTTTGGATGAAACCCACCAACAATATGCATTTCAGTTGCACCCATATTCTCTGCAGCTGATACTCTGGTCTCTATTTGTTCTAGTGACAATGTATATGCATCATCATCATTTTCTTTTCTGTAAAATGCACATATTTGACAACTGGCAGCACAAACATTAGTGTAATTAAGATATGATGACGAAGTGAATGTAACTTTATTACCAACAAATTTTTTCCGAATTGTATCAGCAACGGCCCCAATTGTGTAGATATTATCATATTTCATTAATTCTAATCCATCTTGCATGTTTAGCTCTTCACCAGCAATTGCGCGCTCTAATGCCTTTGATTCGCCGATTAGTTTTTCTAGCATATTTTGCGTGAGTTCTATCTAAATAAATAGATAAGTAGTGGTTAATCAAAAACATGCAGTTGGTTTTACCATTAATTGATGAACATAAACCGAAATGCTACCTATGCCATGAATTATTTGAAGATATGGATAGTCTAAAAAAACATCAAGAATCTAAACATAAAGAATTTTTTGATAAATATGAAAAAACTGATCCTGAAATTTAGTAGAAGATAATGCAGAATTTTAATATTATTTCATGATCTTTTTTGCAGTACTAAGACTGATTTGTGCTAACTCAAATTGACTATCAATTGATAGAGCCTTTTTAAAATATTTTATGGCTGATTTGATATTGCCCATTTCTCCAAGCGAAAGCCCTTTACACACAGTAGCCATTGTATTTCTTTCATCAAGACGTAGAACAATATTATAACAAGATATTGCTTCAGAATATTTTTCCATCGTATGTAAAACTGTGCCTTTATTGATTAAAGCAGATATATTTTTTGGTTGAATAGTTAATGCCATATCATATATCTCCAGTGCATGTTTAAGATGTACTAAATTTTGTAATGTGACACCATAATCAATAATTGTTGTAATGTTAACAGGATCAACCCGTAAAACATTTTCATAATATTTTAACGCTTGACTATATTTTTGATCCTCAGATAATTCAGAAGCTTTCTCTAACATTTTTGATAATTCGCGCTTCAACAATAATTGATTGTATATGGAAATAATAAAGTCTGATATGGATTGGTTGTTGACAATAGCTTCAGAAAGTATAAACTGAGCCTAAATTTGTTAAATATGATTGTATCATGCCGCTTGAATCTATTATTGAATTCATAACTGCGTTAATTTCTGACTATCTTTACCTTGGTGTATTTCTTGCTGCATTGATTGAAACTATAATTCCTCCAATACCAACAATGGCTGTATTTCCAACGGCTGGATTTATTGCATCACAAAATGGCATCACACCGTACGAATTAATTTTATTAGGAATTGTTGGTGGGCTTGGTGCATCTATTGGATCAACTGTAATTTATTTAATCGCTTTAAAATTAGGTAGAACAGCATTGTTAAGATATCTAAAACATGTTAAAGTTTCTGAAAAAAAATTAGAAAGAGTGGAATGCTGGTTTCAA
>JACASW010000018.1 GCA_013390785.1 Marine Group I thaumarchaeote | reverse complement strand
TGAGGCAATAAAATACGATTCACAAGGTGGACGTGGTATGGCGATAACTAATTATCAAAAGGCGATAGAATCATTATTAAAATTACAACGACTTTATCCAGATAGTCAACTGAATAAAATCTATGCAGAACGCATGAAGTCATATCAAAATAGAATAATGTCATTGCAAAGTATGTCACAAAATGATGTTGAACCAGTAATTGATCCAACAGCATCACCAGCAGAACAGAGGTCAAATCTTGCAAATAATTCAAAAAATAGCTTTGATGAGATGGTAATGAAAGAGAAGCCAGATGTTAGATGGGATGATGTAGTTGGCGTAGATGATGCAAAAAATGCATTACGCGAATCAATAGTTTATCCAACTAAAAGACCAGATTTATTCCCACTGGGCTGGCCAAGAGGAATTTTATTATATGGTCCACCTGGCTGTGGCAAAACAATTCTGGCAGCTGCACTATGATGAGTAAATGGTTGGGGGAGGCAGAAAAAAATGTTTCAAAATTATTTAAAATGGCTCGTGGATACGCTGAGAGGGAAGGCAAGCCTGTAATTTTATTCATCGATGAACTTGACTCACTTTTAGGTGAGCGTGCAAATGAAATTGGAGGAGAGGTAAGATCTAGAAATCAATTTTTGACAGAAATTGATGGAATTAACGGTAAAGGGAAAGATATGCAATTGTACGTAATTGGTGCAACTAACAAACCTTGGAGTCTCGATCATCCATTTTTACGTAGATTTCAAAAAAGGATCTACGTTTCATTACCAACACTTGAAGCTAGAGAAAAACTTTTCATACTTTATACAAATATGCTAAAACTTGACGGTAGAGTGCGTTCACATACCTTGGCGTCGATTTTTGATGGATATAGTGCAAGCGATATCAAGGATATTTGTCAGTCTGTTCAGCTAAAAGTTGTAAATGAAATGTTTAGCACAACTGTATACAAGGAACCAGTAGAGGGTGAAAATCCATCTGTACCACGTGATATATCAGTGAAGGATTTTAGAGAGACAATGGCAAGAAGAAAACCAAGTGTTTCTATGGATATGGTAAGAGCGTATTACAAGTGGAGTGAACAATTTAAAGCATTATAACCATAAAACTCACTAAAATTTCCTAACGATCATTTTTACAAAAACTTAAATTCCTTTTCTGGATCACTTTTCGAGGGTTACAATTACTACAAAAGAATCCAAACATGCAAACAAGTTTGGAAAACTGATCTTAAGTGATGGCTCTGTTTTTGATGGAATGGGATTTGGGTATTCTGGATTAACTTTTGGCGAAATTGTATTTAATACTGGAATGGTTGGATACACTGAAACACTCACAGATCCTTCTTATTCTGGCCAAATTATCACCTTAACATATCCATTGGTGGGAAATTATGGAGTTCCTGATCCTACGCTCGAAATGGATGGATTGCCCAAGTTTTTTGAGTCAAATAAAATTCAGGCTCGTGGTTTAGTGGTTCATGAACTATCCCTAATCGCAAGTCATTGGAATCTTACTATGACACTTGATGAGTGGTTATACAAAGAAAAAATCCAAGGAATATCAGGCATTGATACTCGAGAATTAACTAAAAAACTAAGGGAATCCGGAGTCATGATGAGTGCACTGGCTGTTTCTGATAATGAAATAGATGAAAATGAGATTAAGAATCAGTTAAAATCTGCACCAAATTATAATAATGAAAAATTCATGAATACAGTTTCAACTAAACAAGTGGAGAAATTTGGAAATCAATTAGAAAATGTCGTTCTAATTGATACTGGTACAAAGAATGCCATTATACGAAATATTCATGATATAGGATACAATACTGTGAAAGTTCCATGGAATACAAACATTGATGAAATTCTAAAACATAAACCAAAAGGCGTTGTGATAAGCAATGGTCCAGGTGACCCTGAGAATTGTCCAGATACTATTTCAACTGCTAAATCATTAATTGAAAAAAATATTCCCACATTAGGAATTTGTCTTGGTGCACAAATTTTGGCAGCGGCAGGCGGCGCTCAAACATACAAACTGAAATATGGGCATAGGGGACAAAACAAACCTTGTGTGAACCTAGACAACAATCAAGTTTACGTTACTAGCCAAAACCATGGTTACTGCATAAATCCAGATTCGTTGGGTGACACTGAATTTGATTTATGGTTTTCTAACGTTGACGATAAAACTGTAGAGGGTGTTAAACATAAAAATAAAAAATGCATTGCGGTTCAATTTCATCCAGAGGCATCCCCTGGACCTTATGATTGTAAATTTATTTTTGATGAGCTGAAAAATATCATGGAGGAGGGAACAACTGGCAAACCATGAGAGGTTAGAAAAAATTCTTGTTCTAGGTAGTGGGGCTATTAAAATCGGAGAAGCGGGCGAATTTGATTACTCAGGAAGCCAATGTCTCAAAGCAATCCACGAGGATGGACTCAAGAGCATTCTAATCAATCCAAACATTGCGACAATTCAAACTGACACTAGGTTTGCTGATCAAGTATACCTTTTGCCAATCACTCCACAATATGTGGAATCAATTATTGAAAAAGAAAGACCTGATGGCATCATGTTAAGCTATGGAGGTCAGACTGCACTGAACTGTGGTGTAAAAGTTGATGAAGCTGGAATATTGAAAAAATACGGCATATCAGTTTTAGGAACACAGGTTCCGGGAATTATGGCAACAGAAGATAGGCAGAAGTTCAAAGATTCGATGGTTAAATGTAATGTGCCTGTTTTAAAAAGTAAAACAGTTCACACATTTGACGATGCAAAAAAAGTTGCAAAAGATTTAGGCTATCCTGTAATCGTTAGGGTTGCATACACACTTGGGGGAAAGGGTGGTGGTGTTGCATTTAATGAGATAGAATTACATGAAATTGCTGGTCGAGGTATTGCAGCTAGTCTTGTTGGGCAAATATTAGTTGAAGAATATGTTGGTGATTGGAAGCAAATTGAGTATGAAGTCATGCAAGATTATTCGAAAAATAATGTAATAGTTTGTAATATGGAAAACGTACTTTCAATGAGGGTTCATACTGGTGATAACATAGTTGTTGCACCATCTCAGACAATAGATAATCACGAATATCATATGTTAAGATCTGCAGCATTACGAGCAACAAAGCATGTTGGAATTGTAGGAGAATGTAATATTCAGTTTGCATTAGACCAATCTTCTGATGAATATGCTGCAATTGAGATCAATCCTAGGCTTTCACGTTCTTCTGCCCTGGCAAGTAAGGCTACTGGATATCCATTAGCATACATGTCTGCAAAGATAGGACTTGGCTACTCATTACCAGAATTAGTTAACACTGTCACAAAAAAGACCACTGCATGTTTTGAACCAGCCTTAGATTACATAGTGTGTAAACATCCAAGATGGGATTTTACAAAATTTGAACTTGCGAATAGGAATCTAGGACCTACTATGAAATCTGTGGGTGAAGTAATGGCAATTGGCAGAAAATTCGAAGAGGTATTACAGAAAGCAATTAGAATGCTTGACATCGGAAAGGATGGGCTTGTCCTAAACCGTCAAAACGGCGAATCATTTGATAATGAACAAATTGAGGAATACCTCCAAACACCTGATGATAATATATTGTACTATGTTGTGGCAGCACTTCATAAGGGAATATCAATTGAAAAAATTTACCAATTATCAGCCATCGATCCATGGTTCTTAAACAAAATTAATAATATTGTTGAAGTAGAAAGAAGATTAAAATCATCAACATTGGATCATAAACTTTTATCAGATGCAAAAAAATTTGGATTCTCTGATAACCAGATTGGTAGAGCTGTTAAGAAAGATGGATTAGAAGTAAGAAAAATTAGAAAAGACCTTGGTGTTATACCTATAGTTAAACAGATTGATACATTAGCAGCAGAGTGGCCAGCTCAAACTAACTATCTTTACCTTACCTATGGTGGGACAGAAAATGATATCATAATTACAAAAAAAGATAGTGGGATTATTGTTCTTGGAGCTGGTCCTTACCGAATAGGCAGTAGTGTAGAATTTGATTGGGGAACTGTAAATATGGTTTGGGGTCTTCAGGATGGCGGTGAAAAAAATGTGGTGGTGGTAAACTGCAATCCTGAAACTGTATCAACCGATTATGATATATGCAGTAGACTTTACTTTGAAGAACTTACACTTGAACGAATTTTAGATATATCAGAATTTGAGCGGCCAAATGGTGTAGTTACGTCTGTTGGTGGTCAAACAGCAAACAATCTAACTCCCAAATTAGTTGACAATGGAATTACACTTATTGGGACAAGTGCTGAAAATGTGGATAAAGCTGAAAACCGTTCAAGGTTTAGCCAAGTTTTAGATACACTCCATATAGGGCAACCATCTTGGCAGGCATTTACGAATATTACTGATGCAAAGAACTTTGCATTGGAGGTTGGTTATCCTGTATTGGTAAGACCATCATATGTGCTCAGTGGCGCAGCCATGAAGGTAGTATGGTCACAGACTGAACTGAGAAAATTTGTTAACGACGCAACAATCGTATCACCTGATCATCCAGTTGTAATTACAAAGTTCATGCTTGATGCATTGGAAGTTGATGTGGATGGAGTTTGTGATGGAGAAAATGTAGTAATTGGTGCAATAGTTGAGCACATAGATAGTGCTGGTGTCCATTCTGGTGATGCAATGATGTGTATACCACCTTGGAGGTTAAGCAATAAGATTATTGAAAATATTACTGATTCTACAAATAGAATTGCTAAAGAATTCAATATTAGAGGACCATTTAATTTACAATTTTTAGTTAAAAATGAGCAAGCATATGTTATAGAACTAAATATACGCGCATCTCGTTCCATGCCATTTGTTTCTAAGTTTGTTAAAGTGAATATAATTAGTCTAGCTGCACAAGCAATACTAGGAAAAAAGATTTCCAATATACCTCAAGGCATGTGGGCAAATACTGGTATGCATGGAATAAAGGTCCCACAATTTTCTTTCATGCAGCTTGAAGGAGCAGATATTGTATTGGGTGTTGAAATGCAGTCAACCGGTGAGGCTGCATGTTTTGGAAATAGTTTCTATGATGCATTGTCAAAGGGATTGACATCAGTGGGTTATAACCTCCCAAAAACTGGATCAGCATTGGTTACTATAGGAGGTGTAGAAAATCGGGAAAAATTACTTCATACATCTGCACTATTAAAAAGTCTGGGCTTCAAAATCCTTGCCACTGAAACAACAGCAGAATTCTTTGCAGAGAAACTTGGTGATGTTACTGTTGTTCATAAGATTAGCGAACCAGAAAGAAAACCAAACATTTCTGATTTACTACATGAGAAAAAAATTGATTTTATTATAAATATTCCAAGTACATCAACTATAGAAAAATATGTTGGAATGCTTTATGATGAATATCAGATACGTAGAAAGTCATTGGAATTAGGTATACCAGTTCTTTCAACAATTGAATTAGCTGAATCATTTGTTAAAACATTAGAATGGTTACAAAAAAATGAGACGTCAAAGAAACCATTAGAACCATATAAAGATATTAGTTAGATTACAGCTGATAACAATTCTTCATTGCCAATTATTGTACCATCAAGCCTTAGAATTTTTGCTTGCATCACTTCAATTTTTTCTATTATGGGCGAAATTGATTTTTTATAGAATTTTTTTTGTGTTGCGTAAAAGTATCTGTTAAATGATGGTAAAATTATTAGTTTTAATTCTCCTGATTTGGAATGAAATATTTTCTGTTTATCAGATATAATTGATATCCATACTCGTTCACCATTAATGAGTGATTCTTTTTCAAAAAAAACAGGATGAATATGCCCCATCACAATTGTGTTAATTTGTGAAAAATTTTCTGACGGTATTGTATGTCCATGTGTTAAAAGTATATCATCAATAATGATCCCCTTTGATCCTG
>JACASW010000021.1 GCA_013390785.1 Marine Group I thaumarchaeote | reverse complement strand
TGTTATGCATGTATTCTAGATCTAATTTTTTTGCTAAACCATTTGAAATTGCAAGACAAAGCAAGCCACCTGCATGTTGTCGCATCCTTGCCACGTGTTCCGGTGTGCAAAATTCCGCTGCAACCATCAAATCTACTTCGCTTTCACGTCCATCTGAATCGTAAATCATGACAAACTCACCTTGTTTTAGAGAAGCAATTGCTGTATCAAATGTCATTACTAAAAATTGATTTTGAAGATGTTATAAAACTTACTAAAAATATGGTAATTACTACTTTTATGGTAATAGATTAGCCTTAATTTTTAATGTATTTTCCTAGAATGTCTGTCTCAATGTTGAGTTTGTCGCCGACCTTTTTTGATTTAAAGTTAGTAACTTTAATCGTATGTGGTATCAAACAAACAGATGCAAGATCTTTTTTTGCATCAACCACTGTTAAACTAATTCCATCAAGTGCAATTGAACCTTTTTTCACAACATACCTTGTTAGTTTTTTTGGAATCTTAAACCAAAATTTTACTTCCTTTGGTTTTTTTTCAATCTTTGTTATTGTTGCTACGCCATCTATGTGTCCTAAAACAAAATGACCTTCTAACCTATCACCAACTTTTAAACTTCGTTCAATGTTAACAGTACTTCCTGCTTTTACATTTCCCAAATCAGTCTTCTTTGTTGTTTCATCAATCATTTCAAAGATACAATTATTTTTTGAAATTTTTGTGGCGCTAAGGCATACACCATTGATTGCAACGCTTTGACCAATCTTCAAACCTTTTGCATATTTTCCTAGGTTAACAGTCATTTGTATTGCGCTTCTATTCTTTGTTTTTTGATCAATTTTTGTGACTTTCCCAGTCCCAATAATTATACCAGTAAACATGATTTTATTGAT
Organism: Marine Group I thaumarchaeote; assembly: GCA_013390785.1. Classification (GTDB taxonomy): domain Archaea; phylum Thermoproteota; class Nitrososphaeria; order Nitrososphaerales; family Nitrosopumilaceae; genus Nitrosopelagicus. Next base: position 2,771 of record JACASW010000021.1, on the reverse strand, counting down.
TTGGCTAGATCGTTATAAATCAAATTTCCAAAAGTGCCTTTGCTCGCTTATAATGAACTTCATCTATCATTTTCCCTTCAATAACAGTTGCACCCTTACCTTTCTTTGTTGATTTTTTGTAAACATTACAAACTTTCTTGGCCCATGCAATTTCAGGCTTACTAGGATGAAAAATTTTATGGACTGTTTTAATTTGATCCGGATGAATAGCACTTTTTCCAGAATAACCTAGACTTCTGCCAACTTGGCAATCCTTAACAAAGCCACTCTTATCTTTCAAGTCCTGCCATATACCATCAATGGCAACAACTCCTGCAGCAGTTGCTGCTACAGGAACAGTATATCGAGAATATTTTGCACCACGTGGGTTTCCTTTCGTGTATTCTATTCCCATATCATTCAATAAATCAAATATACCAAATACCAAAGCATCAATTCGTTTGCTTGCTGAGGCTATCTCATAACAATTCACAACTCCAAGTGCAGATTCTATAGATGGTATTAGACGAATTCCTTTTACTTTTCTTTTTTTCTCTAAAGATGAGATTGTTTTTTCAATTTTCTTGAGTTCCTTTGCAGAATTTACCTTTGGAATTACAATTCCATCTATTCCTTTTTGAACAATCTCCTTAAGATCTGCCTCAACCAAACCTGATTCTAGTGAGTTTGTTCTAACAAAAACATCTGGAGAATACTTGTTTCTTTGCTTGAGTGTATTTTTTATCAAGGCTCTAGCTTTTTTCTTCTCTTTATCGGGCACAGAATCTTCAAGATCAAAACAAACAACGTCAGCTGGAAGTGATTTTGCTTTTTCTAAAAATCTTGGATTATTCCCCGGAACAAAAACTAGACTACGAAATAGGTTTGACATTAAGTGATTAAGCGCCTTCCGGCTTCATTAAGATTTTGCCAAAGAACTTTCCTTGGAGCATTTTTGTATGTGCCTCTGCTGCTTGCTCGAAAGAATGAATTGAATCAATTGCTGCTTTGATTTTTCCTTGTCCCATCCAGTATAATCCTTGTTCCATCTCTGCTTTTGTTCCTTGAGTTGAACCTAAGACATTGATTCCTTTAAAGAATATGTGTCTTAGATCAATTTGTGCGTCATAACCAGTAGTGGCTCCACATGAAACTAGAGTTCCACCATATTTGAGAAGTGTAAGTTGTTTGTTGAAATGAGTTTGGCCAATGTGGTCAAATGTCAAATCAATACCAGGTTGGACACCAGTTGATTTTGCAATTTCTTTCGTAATTGCTCTTACTTCTTTGTGCCAATCATCCTTTCTGTGATCAACTGCATAATCTGCACCCAATTCTTTACATTTTTCTAGTTTATCTGGGCTGGCTGTTGCAATAACTTTACAATTATACAATTTAGCAATTTGAATTCCAAAGCTTCCGACTCCAGAACCACCACCCATGATAAGAACAGTTTGTCCGGGAGTAATCTTTGCTCGTCCAACAAGCATATGCCAAGATGTAAGAATTGTCATTGATGCAGCTGCTGCTTCTTCATAAGAAACTCCCTCAGGAATTTTTGAAACATTAACTTCAGGAAGGTGAATTTGTTCACTGTATGCTCCCCATAATGGACCAGTTTGGAATCCCCAAACTTGTCTTTTTGCACAATCAAATTCTCTACCAGATGTACACAATTCACAAACTCTACATGCTAAGTTTGAATGTGAAACAACTTTGTCACCTACTTTGAAACCTTTTACATCCTCACCTACTGCAATAACATCTCCTGCAACATCGGAACCTGAAACATGTGGTACAGGGACCGGAATTGGAACGCCTCTCATTCCCCAGATATCATTATAGTTAAGAGCAGATGCTTTATTTGTAAAAATTACCTCATCTGCTTTGGGTTTTGGATCATCAATATCCTCAACTTTTAGAATTTTAGCATAATCGTCATCAGGTGCATATTCACGGTATACAACAGCCTTCATGAATATTGTCGCCTTTTTACCCTTAATTATATTTTCTTGAGATCAGACCCTATTGAACTTAAAATCACGTTTAGGTTGCTGGGCTGATGATAGAATTTGTTTTAATTGCTCATCAGATATTTGTCCAGAAATTTTTCCTTGTACTGACAGGTTAAGTATATAATTTTCAACCAGATCAGCCAACTCAGGTTTTACCATTCGTACATTGTTTAAACGAAGTCTGGCATCTGATGATAATACTTGCTTTAACATCATTTCTTTTTGTGCTTTTAATTGACTGTCTTTTTCCTGTGCAGTGTTATTCTGATCATCCTGATTTGGATAGCTCATAATACCACTATCTGTAAATCTTCAAGCTTGGTTCTTTCGCAATTAGCTCAGATAATATTTCAGTGGATAATCTATCTAGTTTTTGCGTACCTTGTTTTGTTAACATTCGACCCTTTTTCTCAATTTTTGTAACCAAACCAAGTTTTTCTAATCCATGAATTGCATTTCTTATAATTGCACCACTGGCGTCTTTGTGATAGCGGCGACCATAACCAACTGGTCTGCCACCGCCATACATAGAACGTAGATCGTTAACAGAAACAGGACCGTGAAGGTATATTTTTCTCAAGATTGAGGCACACCTTACATGCCACCATTCTGAATTTTGTGGAGGTTTGTCTGCATGAGTGCCAGTTTTTACAAATGATGCCCAGTCAGGAGCAGGAATATCTTCTTTTTTTAAAATTTCAGACAGTCTATTGATTAAGATGTCAGCTGGTACATCATAGACTTTAGCCATTGGTGTCAAACTTGTAAATCGTCTTA
>JACASW010000023.1 GCA_013390785.1 Marine Group I thaumarchaeote | reverse complement strand
TTGTAGAAAAAAAATGTTAACAATTTAGTTAACGATCCAACTTAAAGATAATTTTTCCATTTGTATCGCATTGAGGTTTTCTGACCTTACAGTATTTTTTGGAATTTTCCTAGTTAGCATGTTGTTCGTTCCGCCATCAATGCCGTTTATGGATCCGGTTCCGGAGGCGGAAGCGGCTCCAATGGACAGCCCAGCTGATGCAATTACCGACCTTTCACTTCAATCTATATCCAAGTATAACAATAGATCCGACCGTAACAGCATAACGCTTAGCTGGTCTGAACCGAACGATAACGGCAGTCCGATATTATTCTATAATGTCCAAGTGTACGGATCAACTAGTAATAGTTGGCAAGTCCTAGAAAATGACGTTTATGGTACAACATACACGCACAACAATGCACCAGTCAATATACAGATGACATACAGAGTCTATGCCATAGCCGTAGACGGCTGCAATGGTAACACCAGTACTTACTATAATGCATGTAATGAAAGCAACATCCTGTCTGTTGTGTCTCTGCCGGATGGAGAAAGTGGAACACCAGCTTCTCAATGCGACAATTCGTGGCTTGATGACTGTGGTTATTTTACAGATGAAACTGCGCCAGTTGTACTCGTACCAGGTGACATTACAATTTTTGATTGGGATGGCGGTGGTGAATATGTAGATTTTTCCGCTTATGGCGGTGTCAATGCAACTGACAATGAGGGTGTCACTTCTGGTCCATCATGTACCACCATGCTGGCTCAAATATTTACAAACACTGAAACAGTAACTTGTACTGCAACTGATGCAGCAGGAAACGTGGGAACTGCGAGCTTTACTGTTACTATTATTCCTGACACAACTCCACCGACAATAACCTTACAAGATAGCACGCCGATAACTCGGGTAGCTACGAACTCTACTGGTTGGAATGTTGGATATACTGTTATTAGCCAAGATAATTCTTATAATGGTAACAATTCTCCTGCTGCTTCATGTTCTCCCGCTTCTAATTCACTATTTCCAGTTGGTACCACAACTGTAACGTGTACAGTAGCTGACGCGGCAGGAAACGTACAGACACTGAGCTTTACTGTTATTGTCGCTTTAGAAACATCTGCTGACACATTTCCGCCGGAAATAAGAACTCCTGCGGAAATGCGAGATTTTATCTTTGATGGTAGTGGAAGTAAAATTGTCACATTTACTTCCGGAGTTATTCTAGATCCCTGTCCATCAATGGCTTGCAGTAGTGTAAACGTCTCGGCATATGATAACGTAGGTGTTACTTCAGGTCCAACATGTACTCCAGAATCTGGGTATAACTTTCCACTTGGCACCACAACCGTAACGTGTACTGCTACTGACGCAGCAGGAAACGTGGGAACTGCAAGTTTTCCTGTTATTATAGATCAGTATAATAACCCAGATCCAAATCCACCAGTTGTAACTCCTCCAAGTAACATCATCGTGCAGACAACCAATCAACAAGGAACGATAGTAACATTCTCAAACGGAACTGCAACTGACAATGTGGGCATAACTGGTGGTCCTAATTGTGAACCAATATCTGGCAGTATGTTTCCGATTGGAGTCACCACAGTAACATGTGTAGCATATGATACCAGCTCCAACGTGGGAACTGCAAGCTTTACTGTTACTGTTAATTTAGAAGGTGCATCTGAATCATCTGCACCGCCTGTGACTTATACTACTGCTGAACAGGAATGTTTGTCATCAGCAGGTCTTAGTACAAACGCAAAACTATACACAGTTGTAACTTGTGAAAATCCGTTTAATGTTACAGTGAACATGGGACAGCGACTTCACATCCAAAATCCCAATGGTGGAAGTGGTAACATGCTCCCTGCTGCAACATATAATGGTGAACCTGGAACATACCAGTATTCACAGGGTGCTGTAAGCGGAACAATTACTCTACTACAGGGAGCCTCGCAGAATCAACCCCACGCAACTACGAATTTACTTGCAACTATGTGGGGCTCAAATAGTCAACCTGGAAATAAAGTTGATTTTACAATGGGTGTAAAAAACAACAATAGTTTTTCAGTGAAAGATTTGTATGTTTATTGGCAGCTGACAAATTATGGTGATTATGTTACCTCTTGGCAACACTTTGGTGGTTCTGGCGGTGCAGCATATAGTGGGACCCTCTCACCTGATATGACATCAATCTATTATAGTGATGACAATTGCTGCGCGAGTTCAGATTGGAATGATGCAACACCATACATCGTTCAAGCATTTCATTATGATGGAACTCAATTAGTCAAACCAAATGTTTACCCAGCGTCATCTGGTTCATCTGACACAACTCCGCCAGTTGTTACCGTGCCATCTAATCTTACCTTTCAAGTTGATTCTGAAGCCACTGGGGATCGTTTTTTAACTTCTAGTAATGTCGGTTTCGACCCATCAGGTGCAATTACTGCAACTGATAACGTTGCTGTTGAGTACAATACTGCATTCTGTGATTCTGCACGTTTTCAGCATTTACCTGGTTATATGGTCTTTACAAGTGAAGCTGGTTACTGGAACATGGGAACCTCAACAGTAACATGTTATGCAGAAGATGCGGCTGGAAACGTGGGAACTGCGAGCTTTACTGTTACGTTGACTTCAGAGCCAGACCCATGCGTCAACTGCAGTTTAACAATGAATAGCCCATACATTTCTGAATCATTAGATAATTACGGTCAGACAGTACCAGAGGTCAAATACAACCCAATTGGCGACTTTAACTTTGACTACTTTGGTGATTATAGTAGTTGTCTAACGGTCCAAGTCCTAAAACCTGATGGAACTCAAGCGAGCATCACCTATGACACTGCATGTGTTTTACATCATGAGAAACATTACAACTTTGCGGGCTACATCAATGACGCATTTAATGCAAGCGGCTGGACTATGAAGATTTGTGCTCCTGAATATAACATGTGTGTAGAACAAAACTTTACGATCAATTTTGCGTTTCTTAATGTTGACACAACTCCAACTGTAACCGTATCTGCATACCTCAACGCCACGTCGTCAACAGGCAGAACACTTGCAATAACAGGCGCAAATCTGGATGATAATCAAGCAACAGAAGTTGCAATACACAAAGATGGGGTAGTGATGATTTCGTTTGCACAATTTGATTATATGGATAATTGTTGGAGTGGGCAGTTCTCATGTCTTTTGATACCTCACATGCCTCCACCAAACCAGACCCAGATATCATGGCAAACTCCATTGCCAGAGCATTGGGATGCTGGAACATATGGTACACATTGGAGAGACTTTGGTTCGAATCCTGCTGCCGAAGGAACCGCAAGCTTTAATGTTCCTGCACTTTCTGCTACAGAAGAAGAACCAGAACAACCCACCACGTTATCTGTAATAGCGTACCTCAACGCCACGTCGCCAACTGGCAGAA
>JACASW010000006.1 GCA_013390785.1 Marine Group I thaumarchaeote | reverse complement strand
GATAGGAACACTAGCATTCAAGGATCATAACACCGCCCTCAAACTTGTACAAAAATATGGTAGTGAAAAATTGGTGATATCTGTTGATCACAATGATGGCCTTATAGTCGTAAATGGATGGCAGGAGACGACAAAAACACCATTAATTGAAGCTGTAAAACACTTCAAACAATTTGGTTTTTCCGAATATTTGTCGACTAGTATAGCCAGGGATGGTACACTACAGGGACCTGATCTAGAACCTCTAAAAAGAATAAATGAAATCGATGGTATCAACCTAATTGTTAGTGGGGGAATTTCCAATATTGGCGACGTAATTAAAGTGAAAGAACTGAATCCATTTGGAGTAATATTGGGTAAAGCACTATATGAAAATCAGGTTACAATTGAGGAGGCAAAACAAACATGACTTTAACTAAAAGAGTGATACCTTGCCTTGATGTGGCAAATGGTAGAGTGGTTAAAGGTCTACATTTTAAATCAATTAAAGATGCAGGTGATCCTGTTTCATTAGCTGAAAAATATAGCAATGAAGGTGCAGATGAACTTGTCTTTCTAGATATTACTGCATCGGAAGAGAATAGAGAAATAATAAAATCATTAGTTTCTAAGGTTGCACGGGTAATCAATATCCCATTTACTGTTGGTGGTGGTGTTAAGACACTTCAGCATGCAAGGGACATACTTCTTAGTGGTGCTGATAAAGTTGCAATTAATACTGGTGCTGTAAAAAATCCTAAGATTATTACTGAACTAATGGATCTTTTTGGAAGACAATGTATTGTTGTTGCAGTTGATGTTAAGAGAAACTACAATGTAGCTGGACAAAAAAACGTATTTACGGATAACGGAAAAAAATTCTGGTTTGAAGTTTTCATTTATGGCGGAAAAAAGGAAACTGGTCTTGACGCAGTTGATTGGATAAAAAAAATGGAATCTTTTGGTGCGGGAGAAATACTTCTAACTAGTATAGACATGGATGGAACAAAGGATGGTTATGATATTGACTTGACAAGAGAAATTGTTAACTCTGTTTCCATTCCTGTTGTTGCATCCGGGGGGTGTGGAAAACCTGAAGATATGATTGCTGTTTTCAAAAAAACTGACGTTGAAGCTGCTTTAGCTGCTTCCATATTTCATTATGAGACACACTCAGTTGATCGTGTTAAAAAACTAATCAAAGAAAATGGAATTCCAGTGAGGATATAGTAAAGATTAACAAACATACATTTCGTGATAAACCATGGAACAAGACATTACTAGCATTGATTTTTCAAAGGGAGACGGCATAGTACCTGTTATAGTACAGGATGCTAACACTAATGAAATTCTAACGTTAGCATATTCAAACAAAGAATCGCTCGAGCGTACGTTGGATACTGGCAATTCTTGGTTTTGGAGCAGATCCAGGAAGAAGCTATGGATGAAAGGCGAAGAATCAGGAAACACGCAGAAAATTAGGAAAGTTTTGGTTGACTGCGACTCTGACGCCTTGATCTATCTGGTAGAGCCTGCTGGTCCAGCATGTCATACTGGCGAGAGAACGTGCTTCCACAACTCTTTAGAAGTTAAGTAATACTTAATTTGATATTAGGATATTTTATCAATACTTTCACAAATGTTTGGCATGAGCAAGACCTTCCTACGGTGTAGGGAATGTAAAAAGGAGTACGATTCAACTTTCAAGTATATCTGTGATGAGTGTTTTGGTCCACTAGACGTTCATTATAACTTTCCATCTATAACAAAAGACATCTTTACAAATCGTGAACAAACTTACTGGAGATATTTTGAGCTACTTCCAATCATTGACAAATCAAACATTGTTAGTATAAACGCTGGAATGACACCACTTGTCAAGGCAGAAAAACTAGGCAAGAAGATTGGCCTAAACAATCTATACATAAAAAACGATTCTGTTAACCCAACATTTTCATTCAAAGATAGACCTGCTGGTGTTGCAATCTCAAAGGCAAAGGAATTTGGTTTAAGTTCTGTAGGATGTGCATCTACTGGTAATCTTGCATCAGCTACTGCCGCGCATGCAGCCAAGGGAAACTTTCCATGTTACATATTTGCACCAAGTGATATTGAGCATGCAAAGATTGCGCAAGCACTATCATATGGATCAAACTACATAGCTGTTGATGGAACTTATGATGATGCTAATAGAATAGCTGCACAGATAGGCGACAGCAAGGGTGTTGGTATTGTAAACATTAACATGCGATCATACTATGTTGAAGGATCAAAAACGTTGGCATATGAAGTGGCTGAGCAATTAGATTGGCAGGTACCTGACCAATTGATTGTTCCAACTGGAAGTGGTGCAATGCTGAATGCAATTTGTAAAGGCTTTGAGGAACTAGAAACAGTTTCGTTAGTGGACAAAGTTTCAGAAATGCACATGAACTGTGCACAAGCACATGGTTGTGCACCTATTGTTGACGCATTTAAGAATAACAACACTGATGTCATTCCAGTAGAGAATCCAGATACTGTAGCAAAAAGTTTAGCTATTGGCGATCCTGGTGACGGTCGTTATGTTCTAAAAAGATTAAAACAATACAACGGAATAGCACAAGAGTCAGATAACAAAGAGATACTTGACGCAATTTTATTGCTAGCAAAAACAGAAGGCATTTTCACTGAACCAGCTGGCGGTGTATCAGTTGCTGTATTGAAAAAAATGGTTGATGACGGAAGAATTGACAAAGATGAAACCACTGTTTGCTATGTAACTGGAAATGGATTAAAGGCAACAGAGTCTATAATGCAAGTACTAACAAAGCCAGAGGTTATGCAAGCTGATGTCGCAAAAATTTCAGCGGTAGTGAGGTAATTTGCCAAATATTACATTTACAATTCCTTCTGTTCTTAATGGTGGTGCAGGAGAAAAAAAAATTGACATTGATACTGACACATTAAAAGATGCGTTTGCAAAAATTTCAGAAACAATGGGTGATGATTTTAAACGTAAAGTTTTGAATGAAGATGGTACACCAAGATCATTGATCAACATTTACATCAACGGAAAAAATGCAAAGTTTTCTTCAGGACTTGACACAACATTAAGTGATGGTGATGATGTGTCAATTCTTCCTGCAGTAGCTGGGGGATCCAGTGGGACAGGGGAAGAGGTGTCTGACCTTTCCGAAAAAGAATTGGATAGATATTCTCGACAAGTTATGTTAGAAGAAATTGGTTATCAAGGACAATTAAAATTAAAACAAGCTAAAGTTTGTGTTGTTGGTGTAGGCGGTTTGGGAAATCCAATTGTTACAAGACTTGCTGCAATGGGCGTTGGAAAAATTCGAATTGTTGACAGAGATGTAATTGAGTTATCAAACTTACATCGACAAACAATGTTCAATGAAGATGATGTTGGTCAGGTCAAAGTTGAAACTGCTGCAAAAAAATTACGTAAGCTAAACCCAGACATCATTATAGAAGAAATGCCTGTTTCAATCAATGATTACACTGCACTCGAAGTTGTTGATGGTTGTGATGTAGTTGTTGATGCTCTTGACAGTGTTAATGCACGTTATTCACTTAACAAGGCTTGCATAGAAAAGAAAATTCCTTTCGTTACTGGTGCTGCAGTTGGTGTTACTGGTCAATCTTTTACAATACTGCCTAACCAATCTGCTTGTTATCATTGCTTGTTCCCTGCACTTGATGAAGATTCAATGCCAACTTGTAGCATTGAGGGTGTTCACCCGTCAATACTTTCTATCATTGGCGGCATTGAAGTCTCTGAAGCTGTAAAAGTCATTACTGGAAAAGAACCAAGTCTTAAGGACAAAGTTTTACACGTTGACTTGGAAAACTTGGTTTTCAATTTTACTAAAGTTTCTAGAGTTCAAGAGTGTTCAGTATGTGGTACTGGTAGAAAACAGGAAAAACCAAAGGAGGAGCTCATACTTGAGGAATTATGCGGACGAAATAAAGGAAAGCGAACATTTTCTATTACTCCAACATACTCTGTGACACTAAATGTTGATGATATAACATCCATTGCCAAGGAAAAGGGATTTGTTGTGGAAAATTTAGGCGATCTTGGTCTATCTATTAGGACAAATAACCTATCTGTCAATTTCATGAAACGTGGTTCTGCCGTTCTAGTTGGTCCAAAGGACGAGGAGGAGGCAACTTCACTTTATAAGGATCTACTAGGCGTAAAATCGATCATAAAATAATACCAAAATTGTTATAAGGTATGACGGTGATTTTGTAATAATTTCAATAAACGATCTAAAAATTGTAATGTTTATGATCGCTAGTTGCAATATGTATAAACTGACATGAAAAAATAGACAAGATGTCCATATAGGTTATATACTAAAATTTCAAAGAAATTCCAATAACATGAAAAACGAAATAGGACGTAAATTAACTAGTCTTACAATAATGGCGATAATGTTCGCCGGTGGAATGACAGTCGCAGCTCCAAGCGTTATGCCTGAAGCATTTGCAGACTTTAGTGAAACCGACGGAATGTTATCCGTAAGCTCAGTATTCATACAAGGAGGCGCAGTTTTGGAAATCGTTGTTAACGATCCAGACATCTCAATTACAGACCAGGATATTGCAAGTGGAGCAGAAATTGATATTGATGGTAATACCTACGACATGGTTCAAGCAGCAAACGGAAAGTGGTATGTCTACGCAGTAGATGCATCAGTTTCCACAGCACTTGATGCCGATGGCGATGGTATGGAATATGGTATCAAATGTACCACTGGCTTAGGTGTTAACACCGGCCACGGTGCAGAAACTGGTAACACAGCCGGAACAAGAGGTACTGCAAACATCATCGGTGATACCGATTATGCTATATGGGCAGAAGCACAATCAGTAGCTTCTGAATCAGCAACCTCTGGCGGTTGTCTCAACATCAACAACGCAGAAGCTACCAACGACGACACAGCAGGAACTACATCTAGAGTACTATTGAGTGATGCAATACTACAAAATGCACCATCATTAAGTAACTGGAACGGCGCAGCAGCAAATGCCACAACAATTGACTTAGGTCAACGTGGTCACAGCTTAAACGCTTCAGGTTACGGTTCTTGGCCTTACATCTTAGCATTTGAATTTAGTGACGACAATCTTGTCGAATACGGTTCAGATGCAATCAATGTAGAGTTTGGTAACACTGCTGATGAAACATCTATATCAGTTATCAACAACAGCCCATCTGATGAAACACACATTCATTTAACGATTACAGACCCAGCACTTAACATAGATCCAACAACAGCAGATCAATGGAGATTTAACTTGGCATCAGGAGATGATCAAGATCACCAAATCTTCTTTGCTAACAATGATACAGATACAAGCGGTGGAAACAGCGCAATATCATTAGCTGAAATGGGTGACATGGGATTTTCCGGTAACGGAAGATTAGCTAACTCAACTGCAAGCGCAATTGATATCGTCACTGGCCTTCGTGATGTCATGATGATTGAAAGCGATGTTAACAGTGGAGTCTTTGAGTCATGGGCAACCAACGGTACTTCACAATTAGTCACAGTAGACGAAGTTGCAGGAGACAAGAAAGTTGTTTTCACTTATGGTGGAGACAGCGCTGACATGGTAATCACATATAACGACGCTGAATTAACATTTGACGCAGGTGCAGGTGATTGGTTAGCAACCGAAACAGCCTATGTTACAGTTAACGACCCTGACATGAACAAATATCCAGGAGACCAAGAAACCCTATCAATTGGTGACGAAGATGCGGTTATCCCAACAATTAAGATGGGAAGCCCATTGACTCTAGCCAGTTCTGCAGGTAACGATGCCAACTTAGCAGCAGGCGCAGCAAACGCTGACGGCGGTGTGCAAGTTGGATATAGTACAGGAACTCCAGCATATACACTTCAAGTCAACAACACAACTGATAACAGTGAAAGGTTGAGAATCACTCACAGTGCAGAAGCGAGCGCTACTGACTGTAACGGCGCATCATGTCTAAGTCTGGCAAGCCACACTTGGATTAATGTTACAACAGCTCACTCACGTTCAGATTTGGTAAACTTGCCTGGAACAGTAGTTCTAAACTATGATGTTTCAGGACCAGCAGGAGACGTTGAATCAACAGCAGTTGCTGTTTATGTCGTCGACTCTGGTGAAAACAGTACCAATAACTCAGTCGGATTACTCTCATTGGTTACCGCTGGTAATGCAAGAGCAGGTGTTCTCGACTTAGATGACGGTACACAGTTTATCAAAAACACAGACGTATCAGATCAAGCAACCTTCGGTACATTAACAGAAGCAGGAACTGTAAACGTTGGTGTAGCTTTCAAGATTACTCATCCAGTCGGATCTTACCTTAATACAACTGCAGACTATGCTATAGCAGCAGACTTTTGTAACTTTGACCAAGACAACGGTTCAGATGTACACAACTGTATCTATAGAATAGAGGCCGAAGAAACCGGTGATAACACTGGTATCTTTGAAGGCACTGTAGATTATATTATGTTGAACAACTCAACAGCTGCAGGAACCGATAACGGTGAAGCAGCAGGAAACGACGAAGAAGTTGAGGATCTTTTGGCAACAAACAGCGACGAAGTCACAGTTGTACTAATGAACGGATTATCAGGCATTGATAGTATCCGTGTCGTGTATAACGATACAGATGCATTACAGCAAGCTGACAAACTTGGTGCGCAACTAGATACACTTACCCACTCGGGTACAGCTGGTCTAGATGCAGATACATATGAGGCAGACGACATGGCAACAATAACCATAGTCGATGCTGACCTTAACCAAGACAGCGATGTCCGTGATACATATGAAAACAGCTCCAGAACATTCCAGATGAACGTTACTGGATCTGGCGGTGTATCTCATATGCCATTTGCAACCAAGCCTATGACCATCATTGAAACAACAAATGACTCTGGTGTCTTTGTCGGAACATTCAAGGTTCCAGACTACAATGGCCAGGACATGGAGTTAACATACTATGATTCAAAGGATGCATCAGGCGAAGCTGTAGAGGTTTATGACATAACAACTGTTACATCAAACAGTGGTACAGTATCATTTGACAGATCAGTATATCCAGTACCATTTGCTAGCGGTGAACTTCAAAAAGGAGATGCTAGCACAACTGGTCAAACTGAAGCAGGAAACGTCACCATGATCGTTACTGTTTCAGATGCTGACTATACATCTGATACACTAACTACATCTGCTTCCGGCAAACCGGGAACAATACTGATAAAACTGATTGAAGGATCAACAACATCTACTTGCTTCACAGCAGGTAGTGCAACTGCAGCAACATCCCATAACGATAATAGTTTGTCAACAGCAGCAGATGGAGATCATTTCATCCATGAACTAGGACCACTTTCAGAAACTGAAATCGGTTCTTCCGTGTATGAAGTAGAATTCACTGTTGATGATATCAAGCGATGTGGAACATCACTTCAAACTATTACCTCTGGCGATGTATTCCAAGTTGAATATGTAGATTCTGCCGACGATTCTGGCAGTGATTCAACTGCATACGATTCTTCAACATTCGATCTAAGAACAGGCTCACTTTCAGTTGACAAGGATGTCTATGTACTTGGCAGCGATGTGGTTATCACATTAACCGACGCTGACTTGAACCTAGATGCCGGTTCAATTGAATCATATGCCCTAAGCTTAATCGAATGGGATTCTGACGCTGACTCATCCGAGCTTATGAACGACACTGATAACTTTACTGCTAACCCATCCAAATTACAGGAAACTGGTGAAGACACTGGTGTATTCCAGTCTGTAGTCACTCTTCCAACAGCAAGCCTTTATCCAGGTGGTGATACATCTTCTACCGCAGTCACAATTGACTATGGTGAAGCTGTTACATTGACATATGTCGATGTTGGCCTCTCTGGTGAAGACAATCCTGAGGACGATACTTTGGATGTAGAAACATACTTCAGCATCTCCAACTTTGGTGCATTGATTGAACTAGACAAAGCAGTCTATAATTGGACTGACACAGTCTATGTAACAATCACTTCACCGGATCACAACGTTAACTCTGCAAGTGAGGAAACAATCGGAACAACAAGTCTTCCAATTCAGGTAACAACCAGAAGTGGAAAGATGTGTGGTACTGAGAAGACCTACAAAGCAGCAGAAGACGCACCTGATTCAGGAGTATTTACAGCAGAAGTTGCCTTGCAAGGATTTGACCACACAATGTCAAGTGATACCTCAAGTAGAGGTGCACAGACAACATCTTGTGGTTCAACCGACACAAGTGGATCTATAAAAACATCTGGCCAAACTGACGGTGTATCCGTTTCATACGAATACAACGACGGTAGTGTCATTGTGGCATCAGCTTCAATCGTCTGGAATATAGGCGAAGCAAGCTTTGATACCAGTGTAGCATCCGCAGGAGGCAGTGCAGTATTCACAGTCGTCGACGCCGATGAAAACCTAGATAGCACTATTACTGACGCATTTACGGTAGCAATATTCTCTGATTCAGACGCAGGTGGTTTCACACTCACCATGAACGAGACAGATGAAGATACAGGAGTCTTCGAAGGAACGGTATACTTTACCTCCGACGCAGCAACTTCTGGCTCTAACATCCGTGTCGCTGAAGGTGACACAGTAACCGCTGAATATGAAGATGTGACCCTACCAGAACCTTACACAGACACTGATGACTTGACCATTGCCGGCACATTGACAATTGGTACAGCATTCCCACCACTTGAAAGAGCACCTGCTGCTAACGCACGGGTAGTCGATGCATTCGGCTCCTCTGTAGCGGAAGTATCATCTGGTCAACAAGTGCAGATTGCAGCCGATGTCTCAAATGGACAGAGCAAGGATCAAGCATTCGCATACTTAGTACAGGTTCAGGATGGTAACGGAGTAACCGTATCGTTAGCATGGATTACAGGTTCTTTGACTGCAGGACAATCAATGAGTCCAGCATTGTCATGGACACCTGACGCATCCGGTTCATACACTGCAACAGTGTTTGTATGGGAGAGCGTAGATAATCCAACAGCGCTATCACCAACTGTATCAGTAGATATAGACGTAGTATAAGACTAGAAACTTTCTAACCCCCCCCTTTCTTTTTTTTTATTCTAAACACAGAAGATTTATTCAGAAGTAATATCTATAAGATAAAATTAACATAAACGTTGAAATTTCTAATTTTTACTATTCTAGGCTTTTTAATCATAGCTAGTTCACCACAAGTGTTTGCGGCAGAACTTACAATGTACACGAATCAGCAGATATACACCACACAGCATCCGCTTTTGGTATATGGTACTGGACATGTAAACGCACCTCTGGTTTTACGTTTGTTTACACCAGACGGTTCTATTACAGAGTTTGAACAAATCATAACAGGTCCTGATGGTTCGTTCAGCCATAAGATATTGGATTGGCCAGCTTCCTCAACAAAATATCCTTTTGGTACTTACACTGTTGAGGCATTAACAAGTGGTGGTCAAAGCCAAAAAATTGACATAAAGTTTTCATCATCAACAGAACTTGAGCTAGTACCAATAGAACGTAAAATCACTACACAAGTATTTGCACCTGAGATGGCAGCGTCAGATAGATCTTTCCGTGTATTTGTACAGGTTACAAGTGATGGTCTTTTGGTAAGCGGTGATGCAAAGAAAGTACTGTCATCGTCACACATACATTCTCCTGATGGAAAAGTACAAAGCCTTGCAATGTCAATGCAGATGCTACATGAAGGTCTGTATTTTGTCGAATACACTCCTAGAGATGAAGGTACCTACATCTTCCACATGGTAGCATTTTCCCAAGGAACACAATCACATGGTTCTGCTGCTACTCTTGTTCTGGGACAAGACTTGGGAGGAATATCTAAGCAGATCATAATTCTTGATGAAGTGTTAACCACCGCATC
The DNA here is from genome assembly GCA_013390785.1 of Marine Group I thaumarchaeote. Classification (GTDB taxonomy): domain Archaea; phylum Thermoproteota; class Nitrososphaeria; order Nitrososphaerales; family Nitrosopumilaceae; genus Nitrosopelagicus. The sequence goes on along the minus strand of JACASW010000006.1, from coordinate 66,982 downwards.
AGATAATCTCGATGTTTTGCAAACTGACATACATGGATTTGGTGAAACCCTTGATGATGCTAGTACCACACTACGGGAAAGCGTAACAACCATTGATAGCAGCGTATCTTCTATGTCATCAGCAGTGGAAAACATAGAGCAGGCATCACTGCAGGTAAACTCGTTATTGTTTCCTATAATGGGTGCTATTGCAGTTATACTTGCCCTACAGATTTCAATAATTGCGCGAAGAAGATAGTTATAATAAACGATGTAATGACTTTTTAATCATGCCGAAACTGGCACTTTTTATCGCTTCATTTTTTTTACTGATTTTATTTCAACAAAGCGCTTATGGCTTTATTGAGGGCGATGAGGTTCCCACACTTTCAAATTTTGATATAGAAAGAACATCGGATATAATCTTAGTAGATTTACCTCGTCAGGAAATCTTGGAGAAAAGATATCTGATTTATGGTTCAGGCTCGTTAGACAATGTGTATTCTGACAAAAAAAATATTGTATACGGAATTAACTCTGATAAGGGATTTTTTTCGGTTGGAATTTTAACCGAAAATGAGGCATCTAAGCTAAAGTCAAAAGGATACTATGTGATTGAGGATTTTGCACTGGATTTCCACTCAAAGTATGTTTCAACCAATGCAATCACCAAGACATCTCAATTTGGAAATATTGCAAATTCAGAGCAGGTACACAAACTCTATAATGTAACTGGCAAGGGGGTAACGATTGCAGTAATGGATACTGGAGTTGACTTTTCAAATCCTGACATCATGGAATCAGTCGCACGAGATAATGATAATAAACCTATAATGCTTGATGCGGACGGACAAGGCTTAGTTCTTACAAATTCAACGTTTGCTGCAAACATAAAGTATGGTAAGGTGTATAATTTCACAAAGAGCGTCCCACTGCCAGCAAATGCAACATCTAATATTTACCAGACAAGGGATGGTGTATTTTTAAATACACAATCAGTTAATGGCACAGTTTCTATTTACAATTCTTTATACCCGTATTATGGTGTAAACCATATTCTAAATGCTAAGGTAACAGGTGATTTGAAAATTGGAACAAGCGAAAAAGACTTTATCCCATCCAAAAGCGGAATTTATCATCTAGGTGTAATTCTTGCTGCGCATATTGGGAAACTTCAGGCAGTAATTGTTTTGGTAACTGACCCAAATGAAGCTGGAGTGTATGATACAATTACACCGGACATGTCAACTTCTTGGATGGATTTTACTAGAGAAGAAAACTCAACGCCAGATTATGATTTTGACTTTACTGATGAGATGGCTATTACCATTGGCAGTGGAAACGAATTTTTGATTTATGATTCAGATGATGATGGCATCAACGATTATTCAGCTGGAACAGTAGGAGCACGAGTGGTTGATATTCATGGAATTTTTTCAGATAGTGCAGAAATTGATAATAAACTAGGCGCGGTTAATGGAACTTTGTTACCTGCAATGGATAAGAGTGGTAATTACTTTGGAGTAATGAATGATTTTTTTGGGCATGGAACTGCATCTTCTGCAACTATTGTATCTAAAGGAAAATTGACATACGATATATACAATGATACCAAAAAATCTACAATACTAGGTATAGCTCCTGATGCAAGCATACTTCCCGTAAAGTCGTTATGGTTTGGTGATGTATTTTATGGATGGATGTGGGTTGCTGGGTTTGAAAACGAGGAGAACAAGTGGATTTACACAGACGAACCAAAAGCCGATATTATTTCAAACAGCTGGGGAGTTAGCAATTTTCCAAGTTTAGAGTATGCGCCAGGTCTGGATATATCATCACACGTCCTTAACGCACTGGTAATACCACAATCACTTCATCAAAATTATACAGGCACGACAATAATATCAAGTGCTGGAAACTCGGGGCATGGATATGGCACCATGGGCATGCCTGGTATCTCATCATTTGGTATCTCAGTTGGTGCTGTAACAAGTAACGATTTTGTTGGATATGGCCCATTCAAAGGTGAACCACGATTTGGTAACACAACTGACCATTCCGATCATGTCGTTGATTTTTCAAGTAGAGGTCCAGGAGTTATTGGAGATATAAAACCAGATTTAATGAGTATTGGAGCATATGGCTTTGTTCCATCAGCGATAACAAAATTACCTGATGAGCCTAGTGAATCATTTAGTGTTTTTGGAGGTACTAGTATGGCTGCACCAATCACTGCCGGTAGTGCTGCTCTTGTAGTTGAAAGTTTGAAAGAAAAATCGGTGAGTTATGATCCATTCACAGTTAGAAATCTACTCATGTCATCTGCAAGTGACTTACACAGTGATCCACTAACGCAAGGAGCAGGATTGGTAAATGCATTAGATGCAGTAAGAATTGTAAATGGACATGGAGGTAAATTCATGGTACATAACGACGCATCATTTTCAAACATAAAAGAAGTGATTGGCGATCCATGGTCATCACTTAACTCAGATTCGCTTGGTATTGATCCTGAATTTAATCTTGATGAAACTGCATTACCTATGACAAGTTGGTATGGCGGAAGACTGAATGCAGGAGAAGAAACTACTACTACCTATACAATTGAAAATCCAAATAACTATCCGATCGATGTTACAATCAAACCTCAAACTCTAAAGTTAATTGACAAATTAGAAATGAGTGGAATCACCGAACCACTTCTTCAGGATCCAATCTTAAATGAAGATGAAACATATAGACCGAATTACGTAAAAATAAGCGATATAGCTGCGGAGCATAGAATTGCTAACGAAACAAGCATAATCCATCCAGAATCCTCGCTTATGATTCTAAATGCTCATTTCCCCTTTGATGTTTTTATGAATCAGACAGATACAGATTATGCAGACGAGTTGCAAATTTCTTCTCTGTATGTTTATGATTGGAACGACAAAAATACAGACGATGAAATTTCAAGTGATGAATTATCAATGGTAAACAGGGGAGGTTCATGGGGAACGGTTCAAGAAATTCGTCTGTCAGATCCTGTAGAAAAATTTGAAAACGAACCAATTATAGGAGTATATCCTGTCCCAAAGAAATTTTCTTTCTGGAAGGGAAACACTAACCAAAATGCAACTGCAATGGATTATGCTCTTTCAATAAGCTACTATCAAAATGTTTTGTGGGATAAGATTACTGTAGACAAAGAAATTACGATTCCACCAAACAGCTCTTCGAGTGTGCGTGTTACACTTTCAGTACCTCCTGATAGTCATACTGGTGTTTATCAAGGATTCTTAAATTTTGAAGGAAAGTATCATGAAATTAATTCACCTGTATCATATGGTGTACTTGAAACCGTTGAGAAAGATGTAATGCAGACAATCATTCTTGGTTCATCAGGTGATATTTTGTATGGAAATGGTTACGTAAAGGGCGCCTTTGATATGACAAGCAGATACATGGCTGGTGATTGGAGACAGTATTATTTTGACATACAGGACAATACGATTAATTCTGCCACTATCAACTTTGAATGGGAAAATGATTACACAAACTTTACTGCGTTTATGATTGATCCTCAGGGAAAAATCATACAGACAAATTTTCCATCAGGGGTATTTGGTGAGTTTCTGGGTTGGCCAACTGGTGATTGGCTTGGTACGTCCACATTTAGCGGCGGTGGTACGTTCTATCCTCTAAAAAACAAAGATAATACATCCACTGTACTGTTTGCTCCAATTAACCAGACTGGAACATACACGTTACTTGTACATTCTACCCTATTTGACGGCACGGAAATAACGGAACCTGTCTCACTTGCTGCAAAGTTTACTACAATCGTGCCTGATGACAAGCCTCCTGAAATAACATTTGAAGTTCCCGAATTAATAAACAAGAAATTTGACATACTGCCGGAGATAATTGAGAAAAATCCCGATTTTGTGAAATATTATCTTGATGGGGAAGAACGCGAGCAAGAGCAATTACCTTTAATATTTGGAATGTTGCCAGACGGGGAGCATAACTTGAGAATACATGCGAGTGACATAATTGGCAATGATATTGATAAGACATTTTCTTTTACCGTTGATAATACACCCCCAGAAATCTTGATAAAATCACCAACAAACGGCACAACCGTATCACACTCACTAAATATTGATTTCAAAGTAAAGGATGAAAATTTGGCTGAGGATGGGTCGATCACAATTTTGTTGCCAAACGGTGAATCTTTGGATGATATAACATTTCATTCATTTAATGTAACTGAAATTGATGATGGGGTTTATGATTTGAAGATTATGGCTGTAGATCTGGCTGAAAATGAACAGGCAAAGATGTTATCATTTAATGTTGATCATGCGTTTGTTCAGGAAACGTCTATTATTTCCGAAGAAAAGGAACCATCCGCTGGAAACAATCTGCTAATTATAATTAGCTCCATTATCGTTGCGATAATAGTGATCTCAGTTATTGTCAAGAGAATTAGAAAAACTTCTAAAGAAAATAAAATTTTGAAAGAAGATTTATAACCAATTTGACGAATGTGAGCTTGAATGTCTGAGCAGGAAAAAAGACCTGGCGTAATGTCCAGAAGAGATTTTCTCAAGCTTATGGGGGCTGCAGGGACATCTGTGGCTTTTGCGCCTTTTGTCCCTTGGGGCAAATTCATGCCCAATCCATCATCTGTGACTCTTGCAAAAGTACCTGTAATATTGCCTGACGGTACGCAGGCGAATCTTAACACTTTTCCAATAAATCATGCTGAGGTAATCACTTATCCAGAAACTGCAGATGAAGTTCTGAATGAGGAGGCTTTTAGAAAATGGCAGTTTATCAGGCTTCCCGAAAAATTTGGTGGGGGAAGAAAAGATGTATCTTCATTTAGAGCATATAGTATGGTATGTCTTCATCTGTGGTGTTTGTGGAAGTACTGGCCAGATGAGGGAAGAATGAGGGGAGAGTGTCCATGTCATGGAAGTATGTATGATGTTAAGACTGGCACGTCATTTGCAGGACCTGCATCTGTACAGGCAGCTCCTTCAAACACACTTCCTCAACTTAATTTTGAGGCTGATTCTGATGGGTTTATGTTTATTTCTCCACCAAAGTGGGGCGTTAATGATAATGGAGTTGTAGGATATGGCCGTTTCACTTGAGAGACAGAACGGTTTACTCACGTTCATTTACTGGATTTGGAATGAGTTAGATAGAACTATCTTCACTGCAATCAAGTTTTCGTTCCCATCTAGGTTTGTAAGCCCATTTGGATTTTTGGGAATGCTCACGTTCATCATGTTCATCACTCTGGGTGTAACTGGTGCGTTACTAATGTTCTATTACGAACCAATCATGACAAGATCATGGGACAGTGTTGCGTTCATTAACAACGAAGTGCCTTTTGGATTTCATATTAGGAATCTCCATTATCATGGTTCAAACGCCATGGTAATGTTAGCCATTCTTCACATGTATTACCAATACTTTAGTGGAAGATACAAAATAAGAAATGAAATTTTGTGGGTAACGGGTGTCATACTCGGCACTGTGACAATCCTTGAAGCATTTACTGGATATGATATAATCTTCAGTGAAAGAGCTGAGCTTGCAATCAGTATAGCTGCATCGCTTACCAACTCGATACCTGTAGCTGGACCCATGATTCGTGAACTGGCGTTTGGTGCTGGTTTTCATGACTTTGTGCTTCGATTCTATGCACAACATGTTTTCATTTTACCCATCGTCATGCTCGGACTAATGGCAGTTCATTTCCCAAGATTCTTGGTGTTTGATGTACCAATGGTTATGGCAATATGTGGTGCGATGTGTTTGGCTGGAGGTGTATTTCCTGTTGACCTTGGCTTCAAGTTTGAGCCGACTGTACCACCTGGAATTACTGTTCCAGAATGGTATCTAACAGGACTTTATGCATTTTTGAGGACACAATACGATAAGTTCCTTACTGGAGTGTTGTGGCCTGCACTGTTCATTGGTATATTATTACTTACGCCATTTTTAGACAGATACAAAAAGTTCTCATGGAAAGACCGTCCCTGGATTACTGCATTTGGTATTACAGGAATTGCCCAGATATTGGTAACCACATACTGGGGATTTTACATTCCACCAGACACCACAATCCCACTAGTTGAAAGGCTGGTAATTGATCCAATTAACTTGTATCTGGTTATGATATTGCTTGTACCACTCAGCTTTGGATTCACCTTAATGATGATTCATCTTGCAAAGGATGCTGAAAGAAAGGCAAAGCTTGCAAAGGCAAATGGACCAAAGAAGGTGTCAGAAATCAATCTATCAGTAAAATGGACAAACTGGATGCTAGTTGCTCTACTTGCATTCCAAGTTTTCCTTAATATTGCTGCATACAACGCGTTCTTGTCTGGCATGAACAACGTTAATCTATGGATAACAGGCGTGATCTTGATTACATTTGCTGGGTTCTTCCATCTATACCGATATGCTATGGCTCAATCAAAAAATATACCAAAACCACCAAAATTTCCTACTACAAAGCGGATAAAAACTACACAAGAATCATTACCAAAAGAAGATGAAGCACAAAAATCACCTGAGGAAAAACCATGAGTACAGTTTCGGGCAGTCAGTATGGAGTAGGTCTGATTACGCTTTTGGTTGCATCATCAATAGGAATTGGTTACTACCAAATGTTTTACCTACCAGAACAGCTTGCAACACCAGATGTTGATGAGCATGTTTTACATCCAGTTAAATCCACTATAATTGAGATGATTTTAGGATCTGCAAATGCTGACCAGCAGGACAATTTTCTACCAAAACTGGTCAACATACAGTTAAGCATTGACAATCATATCATATGGGATAATGTAGATGATACTGCACATACAGTCACACCCGACCATCGCTATACTGATGGCTATAGCGGAGACTTTGGTTCTACAGGCGTTATTAAACCCGGAGAAACATATGAATTCTTATTCACAGAGGCACCACCAAACATACCGGTAACCATCGAGTATCATTGTGATCCACATCCTTGGATGACTGGAACTCTTGTAATAGGACACGCTAGATTTTAGGCTGAAAACTTTGCAAACAGCTGATCGCTTTCTACTTCCTTGTGTTGCTCTATAATTGAAGCACGAAACTTTACATCATGTGACTGTTCTGGTTCAAATTCAATTGCTGCAGTAAACTGTGCTTTATTATCTGGCATTACATCCTTGCTGATAAATAGCCGTGAAACATTATCAGAAATTTTTTCATCATTATATGACTTGTAAACTATCAGTTCATTTGAATTCATAATCAGAGTATTGATAACAATTCCATCATATGTACCAGGATAGTCTACTGTAACATGCCCTTTAATTTCAGAGTTAGGTTTTATGTCAAGATTTTCTAATACTAGTTTGATGTATTTCATTACTATTAGATAATTTAGGATTAGTTAATAATTCTTAAAATAGTCCAATGCAATGTGACAACATCTCCTTCAGTTATAAAAACATGTGGAGTGTTGACCTGAAAGATAGGTAAACATGGATGTCCATGTCCTACTACTTCTCCACACATTATGATTCTCCATAATCCAATAAAATGTGAAGTTTGAGAATTTGGCATTAATTCTTCCACCGGTATGTAATTTGCATACTGAACTCTTTCATACTTTATGTTATCAGTAGTAACGATTTCGATTTTACCCAACTTTTCATTGAATACATGATCTGTTAATTCATGTGGTATAAGTCTACCAATAGAATCTTCTGAAATGCTAACCAACTGACCTTGTGCATTTCGAACTTCTACATGTAGGTGTATCTGATATTCTGAATCCCATTCATCAACAAGATTCACATGGGTTAGATCTTTAAAGATTGAATTACCGGAAAGATGATGATCTGCATCTACTGACTTAACAGAACAGGTAATTAGTATTGTAAGTATACAGCCCAAAACTATTTTTGAAGAATTTTTCACGTAAAATATTGAATTTAGAATTAGTTAAGCTTTCTAAATATAGTCCATTTAGTATTAATCTCATCATCATCTGCTAAATACACAAGTGGAACGAAGGATTGAAAAATTTTTGCATCAACTGTTACTGTTTCCGGTCCATAAGATACTTCAAGTATAGCTGGTATAAAGAACATCAACTTGAAGGGTAAGTCTAAACTATATTTTTCCCTATACTGAACTTTTTCATATTTTATATTATCAATAGTGACAATTTCTTTTTTACCAAAATGAATATCAAATGCTTCATCTGTTACAGCATGTGGAATATAATATCCATTTGTAGATTCTGTAACACTAATCAATCTACCATCTGAATCTCTAAGTATCATTTGTAGATGAAACTGGTATTCCGCATCTTTTATTGGAACTGGTTTAAGTATATCAGTTATATCTTGGGCAAGAACAGGTTGAACAGAACAGGCAATTAATACTGTAAAGATACAACCTAATATTACCTTTGAAAAATTTTTCACATAAAATATTAAATTTAGATTTAATAAATAATTTGTCAAGATAATAATGGGCCCAAAGGGCTTCGATCCCTTGACCATTGGATTAGAAGTCCAACACTCTATCCAAGCTGAGCTATGAGCCCAAGAACCAAAAAATTTTTTACTTTATTAAGGGTTTTACAGCCACTTTTTTTCGTTCAAATCTCTTTCCATTTTAAAGAGAAATTGTTGAGAGTAGCCGGCATGCTTCCCAAAATGTTCTAAAACCTTCTGATGTATATCTTCATATCTTTTTTTTGATATGGTTTTTTTATCGATACAAAAGTTGTTAGAATAATATTTTTGTAGAATTTTCAGCATCCATGTATCCAAGGGGAATGCGTCAAGTTTTTCAAGAGAAAACAACATGACACAATCTGCAACTTTATTCCCAATTCCAGGCAATTTTAAAAGCAATTCTTTGGTTTGTTGGTAATCGGCTTTTTTTAATTTGTCAAAATCAATTTTTCCTGAGGCAATAATGCGAGATGTATCTAAAACATATTTTGCTCTATATCCCAGCTTACATTCCTTTAGCTCCTGCAATGTAGCATTAGCGAGCCTTTTAGGTTCGGGAAATAGAAAAAACTCTCTTTTTTTGGAACCTAACTTTAGTACCAAATTTTATACATAGTTTTTGAAGTCGCATTCTGATATTTGGTATATTTGAATTTGCTGAAACAATAAACGAAATGCAGCATTGGAAAGGATCTTGTCTTGTAACACGTAGTCCCGGGTAGTACTTACTTGCCTTTTTTACAATTTTATCCTTTGTAATATTTTTCAGTATTTTTCCATAGTTATCATCTTCTCGGAAAAAATTTTTTGGTTTTTTTGAAGATGTTGTAATTTCAAATGGTGTTTGTTTTACCATAATAATATCCTGGCCATCAATTACAAACCATACATCCCTGTCATTTTCCCATAAGAAAATCTGACCGCTGTTGATAGTTTCGTGTATGTTGATATCTGTATGAAGATCAGGCATATTACACGGCTATCTCTTCGCCAAGTTTTGGTGCATACGCATCAAGACCGAACTTTTCTTGAATCTCTTCTGCAAATTTTGTGCAAGAGTTTTCATCACCATGTACTGCTAAGACTTTAGGATCTCCTTTGATATTTTTTATCATATCAAATAGTGCAGTCCTATCTCCATGACCGGAAAATTGAAATTGTTTTACAATGGCTTTTACCTTCATATCTTTTCCACGAGTAGAAATCTTACCTGTTTCTAGCAATTTTTTTCCAGGTGTACCCTCTCCTTGATATGAGACCATAGCAATTCCATTCTTATCATCAGATGCAAGCTGTTGCATGTAAAATACAGCATTTCCGCCTACTAACATACCAGCAGGAGAAATTACAACACAAGGTTCTGAAATAGCTCTTTTCCTATCATCATGGCTTCTTACCAAAAAGGAGTCATTAATTACATCAGCGAACGTCTTCATGTCTTTCAGATATTCAGGATAACGAAGCATAATGTCATTTACCTTTAATGCCATGCCATCCATAACTATCGGATGTTTGAAATTTGCATTCTTCAACACACAAGCAATCTCCTGTGATCTTTCAACAGAAAATGAAGGAATAAACAATATTCCTTTTCTGTCCATAACTTCATTGGCAAATTCAATTAATCCATTTTCTGATTCTTCACGTGGCATTTGATCTGTTTGCGAATAGGTGCTTTCCGTGATCAGCATATCTATATCACCTATTTCCAAGTCAGCCTTTGGTAACATTCTTGAACCATTCGGATTGATGTCTCCCGTGTAAAACAGCCGTTTATTGTTAGCTTCAACAAGTACTGTACTACCACCAATAACATGACCAGACGCTCGTAATTCAAATGTGGCATTTCCAACTTTTACAGGCTCCTTAAATCTAATCTCCTTGGAATTTCTGAGCATGCTATTAGCGTGACCATAATGAAACGAATGCTTGTTTTTTTCAATCTTTAACATATCTTCAATTAGTAACATGCTTAGATCAAGAGTTGGAGGGGTACAGTAAACACTGGTATTTCCTCCATTAAACAAAGCCGGAACACATCCAGAGTGGTCCAAATGAGCATGAGTGATTATTGTAGCATCTACGTCCTTTGGTTTAACATGTAGTGGGTATATTGGAGGGTCAGTACGTTTTTTAGCAAACATAACACCATAATCTAAAAGTAAATTTGTGCCATCACAATTTACAAGAAATCCCGATCTGCCAACTTCACCAGCTGCACCCAAGACATTTATCTTCACGATCAAAATTCCGAGCCTGCACCTTAAAGTCTTCTTAAACAAATGGATTATGTTACGATCCGGAAAATCTGCACAAGCTTTAATTAGTGCTAGCTAAGATCAGATCAAACATGGGAAGAACTTATGCAGAATGGGAAGCCACACAAGACAAAGCACTTGTTGCAAAAGTACGCGCAGGTGATGAGGCTAACAAACCACTATTAAACCAGGTTAACTGGATTTGGGTTCAGAATCTTATGAATAAAGCAGCAGATAAGAATCCTAGCTCAGCCGAGTTATTGGACTGGGTAACCTCTGGTCAAATAGAAGCAATGCGAAAATAAACGTGAAATCCACGTATTTCTTTTTATTTTAATTAACGTTAGTTATGGCTATCCGATCAGTTTTTCCTATAACCGTGTTATGATTTTCAATCATGGTTTAAATAGGAAAAATCATGATTTTCTATGAATAAGAAATGCCAATAGCAATTTTACCAGACGTAGATGAGCAGAGATGTATTGGATGTGCACTATGTGTAGAAATCTGTACAACTCTTGGCCCGGACGTACTCCGTGTAAAACCTGTAGAAGGTTGGAAGAGAGGTAAAGCATTTGTATTTTATCCAGAAAGATGTATTTCTGATGGTGCATGTATAGGTGTATGCCCAACAAAGTCAATCTTTTGGATGAGACCAATGAACTATACTGCAGGACAACCTGTACCTCTTCATAAGAACGGTGTATTCGTTAAAGGATGGGCAGAAGACGCAGCACTATAAGCTGTATCTTTTTTAACCTTTTTTTATTATTTTATTTTTAGAAAAATTTTCTTTTTGTACTTTTTGGCAATATCTTTAGAAATGGTTTAAGAAAATAATCGTTTTTTGATACATATATCATATCAAAATTATTTTTAGAAAAGAAAATATCCCATGTTTTGCCAAATGTTGGAAAATCTTCAGGCACAAATTCTTTTCTTGGCATCTCATAATGTGCCGCTGGATACATGTCTGATAGCTCCAAAGGTATTATCCCAAGAAATTCATTATAAAAACAAAACTGAATAGATTCAGGATCTTTGAATTTTTCCTTAAGTATAGAATATTCATTTGTTAGATAAGCTGGTTTGATAGCAGTATTTTTAGTTAGAACTGCAATCTTTTTCCTAGTTTTGAACTTTTGTACAGTGCTTTTGAATGCAAGTATTTCTGGTCTATATTGGTCCTCTTTTGAAAACAAGAAAATGGATCTTTCCTTGAATTTTGGTGTACTGCTTACAAAGTAATTAGAATTTTTAGTAAAAACGTCTATTGCCTCAAACAGCTTTGGATGTGCTCGCATTTTCTTCATTACATATTCCCAAAGCCTTCCCTGATGGATTGATTCTTTGACTCTATCTACTTCGGCTTTAATTGCAAACAAATTATGAAGTGCTATTTTGCTTATCTTTTCTTCAGATTCTAACGAAAGGATTTCTTTAGGGCTAAATTTTGTGCATACTTCGCAAGTACAGGAAAAATATCTAATATCTGCAAGGTGACTTGTTTTGTCTTCTTCCATGTATCTATCATGCTTAGCATAAAGTATGTACGATGCTGAATCAAAAGTATCACATCCAAGTGCTACGGCAAGAGGAATTGTTAAGGGATGACCAGCTCCAAAAAGGTGTAATGGGATTGTATCAGGCATCTCTTTTTTAGCAGTTATTATCATTGATGCTAGGAGCGCATACTCGTATGACTCCATAAATTCAACAGGACTACCAAGTGCTAGCATTGAAAAACCTTGTTTTACAAGATTCTTGGTAGAATTTTTTACTAATTCTTGATGTTCCCCACCCTGAATTGGACCAATCCAAACCTGGCCATTGTTGGTACTGTTCTCAAGTGTTTCTTTTGAAACTTTTAGAGTTTGGTTGACATAAGATTTCGCCTTCTTTTTACTGAGACCATAACCTGTGGGTTTGTCTAAAGGTATAGCAAAATCTGTCATAATCCCCTGTTCAAATTTAGCCATTTCAGGTGGTGCTACATCTACATCACCGTATTCTAATACTTGATATCCTCCTGAATCCGTCATAACAGCACCATCAAAATCGATTACATCATGTATTCCTCTTTTAACTGCATCTTGCCCAAACTTTTTCATTGTGATATAGGCATTTGTGATTACAAGATCAAAACCAATCTCCCTAATTTTTTTGGTAGGAATTAACTGCTTCACAGGATGAATCACTGGAACGTAAGCAGGTGTTTCAATCTTACCATGATTGGAATGCAAAATACCTATTCTGCCTGCCAAATCACTTTTTGTTATCTCAAACAATCTATAACAATTTTAAATTGTTCTATATTAAATTAATACGGAAAAAATTTTCTTAAATCATCTTTTCTAGTTATGTCTGTTAACCAATCTACTACATCCCCCTTGGAAGTTCCATTAATCACGCTCTCAATTTTTTTGATAACCTCTTCAGTCCCAAGCGACGTTGTATTGATTTGAAATGTCTTATCTTTCCCAAATTTTTCAATTGAATCATAAGCAATGACACCTAAAATCTCACTTCCAAGATTATCATTTTTTTTCTCATCGGAATAGTTTCTTTTGTCATAAATCTGAATAAGATCATAAGGATTCTTTCTAAGAACAATCACTTTTGAAACTAACTTCTTCGAAACAACAAACGGCGCTAAATGTCCAACAATTAAGGATTTATCTGAAATTTTATCCTTTAACATTTTTTGTGTTTTCTCAACATCCACATCAATGGAATCACTTTGTTTCTGCATTCCTACTTTGACAGCCTCCTTGTTAACGTCAACAATTTCATAGTCTAGAATTTCAGCAAGTTTTTTAGATACCGTATGTTTTCCCACACCAGGATTTCCTGTTAAAACTAACACAACTGTACTGAAAACATGCATGGTTAAAAATTTCTGTAATACTAATATGTATAAGCACTGATTACATGATATGCAGATTGGCCTTTTTGGCAAAGCCAATGTTGGCAAATCAACATTTTTTTCAGCGGCAACTGAAGACTTCAAGGCTCAGATAGGAGACTTTCCATTTACAACTATTCAGCCTAACGTTGGAATTGCATATGTTAGCACCACGTGTGCTTGCAAGCATTTTCAAATAAATCATAACAATCCTTTATGCGTATCTGGAATTAGATTCATACCCATCAAACTCATTGATGTTGCAGGTCTTGTTCCCGGAGCACATGAAGGCAAAGGATTAGGCAATCAATTTCTAGATGATGCTAGACAGGCAGATATGCTAATCCATGTTGTAGACATCTCGGGGTCAACTGACATACAGGGTCAGCATGTAAACGTGGGAACGCATGATCCTAGAGAAGATATCAAATTTGTTGAGGAAGAGTTTGATTATTGGTTTAAACAAATACTGGAACGTGAATGGCAAAAACTCTCCCGAGACATAACAAAAAAATCAACAAAATTAGCGGATGAAATTACAACTCGCTTTAGTGGTCTTGGAGTTAAAGATAATGATGTTCATGAAGTTTTACAAAGTTTAGGTCTGCTAAACAAAAAACCCACTGAATGGGATGATTCTGACATAACTAAATTTGCACAAATGTTAAGGAAAAAGACAAAGCCTATGTTAATCGCTGCAAATAAGGCTGATTTGTGTAAGGATTTGGAAATTACAAACGAAATACACAAAGACCGTGAAATTGTAAATTGCAGTGCGGAAACTGAGTTAATATTGAAAAAGGCTACCAAGGCAAATTTGATTGATTATATTCCAGGAAATGAAAAGTTTGTAATAAACAAAAATGTGGACATATCTGCACAACAAAAGAACGCATTGAATATAGTAGAAGATGTTTTGTCAAAATTAAACTCCACTGGAATTGAAACTGCTTTAAATTCTGCGGCATTCAGGGTGCTAAAACTAATCGTTGTATTTCCTGTTGAAGATGAGACAAAACTATCAAACAAAGATGGCCAAGTACTTCCAGACGCTAAACTCTTACCTGAAAATGCAACTGCGAAAAACCTTGCAGAAACTATACATCAGGATATTGCAAAGGGATTTCTGTTTGCTATTGATGCCAAAACGAAGCAGAGGATAGGTGCTGATCATCAATTGAAAAATGGTGATGTGATTAAAATTGTGTCAAGTTTAAGCAGAGGATAGCATGAAGTGTCTTGGAATTGAAAGTACGGCTCATACCTTTTCATGTGCTGTACTCGAAAGAAAGGGAAAACGTGGCGAAATTCTTTCAGATGTTCGTAAAATTTATGCTCCACCTGATGGTGAGGGGATTCATCCTAGAGAGGCTTCTAGACATCATGTTGAAAATAGCACTATAGCATTGGTTGAAGCGTTGCAGAAAGCAAAAGTGTCCGTAACTGACCTTGACATAATTTCATACGCTGCTGGTCCTGGACTTGGACCATGTCTGCGTGTTGGTGCAGTGGTATCCAGAGCGCTTGCATCTTATTATAAAATCCCAATTTTTCCTGTAAACCACGCTCTTGGTCATATTGAACTTGGAAAAATGCTGACAGGTGCAAAAAATCCTCTAGTACTGTTAGTATCTGGTGGACATACTATGTTACTAGCTTTTTTGAATAAAAAATGGAGAGTTTTTGGTGAAACACTGGATATTACTTTGGGTCAACTACTAGACCAATTTGGAAGGTCTATTGGATTTGCATCTCCATGCGGAAAAAAAATTGAGGAGCTGGCTGAAAAAAAATCCAATTACATACCACTTCCTTATTCAGTAAAAGGAAATGATGTATCATTCTCAGGACTTCTATCAGCTACAAAAGACATTGCCAGCGGTGGTGTGGAGGATGCATGTTATTCACTCCAAGAAACTTCATTTGCGATGATCTGCGAAGCCACAGAACGTGCTTTAGCTTTTACCAAGAAAAAAGAGCTAATGATAGTTGGTGGCGTTGCAGCAAACAAAAGATTGTCAGCTATGCTGCAAAGTGTGTGTAAAAGACAAAAATGCAAGTTTTTTGTAGTTCCACTAACATTTGCCGGTGATTGTGGGTCTCAGATTGCTTGGCAGGGATTGCTTGAGGCTTCAGTGAAAAAAGGAGCTAAACTTGAAAACACTTTCGTTAAACAATCTTGGAGACTTGATACGGTAGAAATTACTTATTAAATTACCTTAATCTTCTTCGCCGTTATCTTGATCTTCTGCTAGGATAAATTCATTCTCAGTTTGTGACACAAACTTGCAAAAGTCACGAAAATCTTCTTTGTTAATTACTTTTGTTACCCCATCAGCAAGAAATTCAATTCCAACTTGATCACCATCAAACCATGATTGAAAATCTTCTGTCTCAACTAAAACACTATCATCATCGTCACTCATTTTTTCACCTATTCACAACTCTATTTTTTACTCTCTAAAAAGTTTTCTAGAGTCTTTTCAAATGTTTTTCGCCAGCTTCCGTTGCTAAATACACCAAACTTGTATGTCTTTTCACCATCATTTGTTTTTGCAGTGAAACACACTTTTTTCATCAACAAACCTTCTTTCCAAACTTTTGTGATATTTTCTAGCGGTACATCTAATATTGTATCCCCTATTGTACCTGAAAAATCCATAACTCTGGCGTGTTTTTTATCAAATGCAACTCGTTTGTTTGTAAGAGTTAAAATTCCAACCCCCATAGTATCCTCATTACAGTCCTCCTGCCTAATTCTCTTTTCATCAGGATCCATGATAGATTTTAATCTGTTAGTCATTGAATATAATATTAATGAAATTAATTAGAAAAGGAGCTGAGGGAGACGTATTTTCTACTACATGGAATGGTCAAGTGGCTGTTTTAAAATCAAGAAAGAAGAAAGATTATCGTAATTCATCCCTTGATTATCGACTTCGAAAGCAGAGAACCATAAGGGAATCTCAGATTATGTGTGAGGTAAAAGAATTTGGAATTCGTACACCGTTAATTCATTTCGTTGATATAAAAAACTGTGATATCATAATGCAAAAAATTGATGGTGTTTTGGTTGGTGACTTATCAAATATTAAATTGGTAAATGCCTGTAAAAAAATTGGTAAATTAGTTGGTATTATGCATAAAAATGGAATTGCACATGGTGATTTGACTACCTCAAATTTTATTGAATCTGGCAATAATATTTTCATAATTGACTTTGGTCTTGCAAATAGAACTGTCAAATCTGACGATCATGCAGTTGATCTAAGATTATTCAAAGAGATTCTAAATAGTGCACATGCAGATGTTTTTGAAAAAGCATGGTCTAATTTTCTATCCGGTTACAAGTCATCAGTTGGAAAAGAGCGTTTTGCAAAGATCACAAACAAAGTTATGATAATTGAAAGTCGTGGGAGATATGCCAAAGTCGTATGATGTGCTTTTTGCTTCATCGAACACTCACAAGTACGAAGAAGCGGAAAAAATTCTGGCAGAATTTGACATTGAATTAGGTTTTTTCCAAACAGAATTAGTAGAAATTCAAGACGATTCACTGTCGAAAATTGCATTACAGAAGGTATTGAATGCCTACGAAAAATGCAAAAAGCCGGTTATAGTTGAGGATGATGGCCTTTTCATCAATTCATTATCTGGTTTTCCAGGTCCATATTCATCTTATATTTTCGACACAATTGGAAATAATGGAATTTTAAAACTGCTAGGAGATAATAGAGATGCACAATTTGTAGCGATAATTGCTTTCTGTGATTCTAGTAACGAACCTACTTTGTTTGAATCTAGTGTGACAGGAACAATTTCGAAAAATATTCAGGATGGAGGTTGGGGTTATGATCCAATCTTTATTCCAGGAAAACAAAACAAGACTTACGCCGAACTAGACAACAAAAACAAACTTTCTCATAGATACGAATCTTTGAAAAAATTTGCTAGTTGGTTTAAGAATAAGCAGGGATGAAACGATCTATGAATCGTTTTTTATTTTGTAATATTACTATTCTTGATATTTCACTTTCATCCATAACTGTAAAGGCATTATTTTCTTGAACTAGTTTATTTGCAAAAGATCTAACTTCATCCATTTCAAGCATATCTGAATGTTCGAGTCTGTTGGTGGATCTTCCAATATGCATGTATGATTTTATCTCCACAAAATGTGCGTTTGATTGTCGTAGCAGTGATGCAAAAGCGGGAATCATTTTTTCATTATCGTTATAACCCCTAATCAAAGTAAGTCGAAGAACAGTTCTAGTATCAAGAGTTGATAACATCTTTAGAGTTTTATTCCATCTTTCCCAAGAATCATCATATCTAGGTCTATTGATTTTCAAAAATGATTCATAATCTGCCGCGTTGGTTGAAAGATAAAGCTGAGTTGGAAGGGCATTTTCATCTCCAAGTTTCTGTATCATGTCTGGTTCCTGACCATTTGTGACCAAAAAAATTGATTTTGTTGCTTCAAGGGATTTCAAATGTTTGATAAGTTCTGGTAATTTCGGATACATTGTAGGTTCTCCAGAAAGTGAAATTGCATAATGGCTTGGAAGTAATGATTCATCTAATTTCTTTTTGTCTTGATTTGGATCACCATAATGTCCCATAATCAATTTTCTTCTTTCTGCCATCAAGTTGGTCATGATTTCTTCTGGTTCAGCGACATTTTCTGGTTTCATTTCCATCGACTCGTAAAATTCCATCGGTCGCCAACAGTACACACATCTATTCTCACAATACATTCCAGCAGGAGAAAATTCCATACACCGATGCGTGCTAATTCCATAAAACTTGTGCTTGTAGCATGTCCCTTCACCCCTAAATGATTTTTTTGTCCAATGGCACAATTCTACAGTAGAATGATCAGATACACCATATTTTGCCTTCTTGAGCTGTTTTACAATAGAAGGTCTGATTTGAATTAGTTCTGGCTCTTTTTCTACAACTTCTCCAGAACAACTCATATTGCAAATCACGTGCTAACTTACTTAAATTTGCATATACTACCATATGATGGAAACATGCTAGAGACTTTTCTCTGAAAGGTGTATATTGGATATTTCAGTCACTCATGCATGCTCAAAACAGTCAGTATAGCAGGCATTGCGGAACAGGGAGTTCCATATAAGAAAGAAAGCATTAAGCTTGAAGAGGCTGCGCAAACACTTTCCATTGGAAATCTTACGTGGATTGAATGCGTCGTAGATGATATTGTTAGTGAGGCACCAAAGATTCTTGAAAAACTTGACATACAAATGGATCCTAAGATTTTGCTTTCAGGATATGTTTCAGCATACGAAGATATTGGTGATACTCTAGGTATAATGTTACCATTTATTGTTACGGGAGATAGTAGAACACAAACATCACCCGTTTTGATTTTTATGAAAAAAGATCTAATAGTAACTATTCATGACGACTATGGAGGAAAAATCACAAAACTTTACAATTATTCTACCTCATTGATGAGAAAACTTCCAAGAGAACCAGAACAATGGGCAGATAGACAAACCATTTTGCTATTCAGATTAATGGATGAAGTCAGTGAGACAAACTTTTCCAGTTTAAGAACAATTGTTGAGCAGGCAGAACAGCTAGAAATAGATCTTGCTGGTTCAAGACAAACTGAACGTGACATTGGTTTTGAAATATCTAACATGAAAAGATCATTATTGACATTTCTTAACGCTGTTTGGGCTACTCATGACACAGTTAGAAGTGTCAAATTTGGCGATCCTGACATGCTAACTGATGATGATGATATTCTGGAAAAGTTTGAGGTAATTTTAGGTAGACTTGACAGACAAATCCAGATGGCTGAAAATGTTATGGACATAATTTCTACAGGAATAACTATTATACAAACTGAAACTTCCAACAAGTTAACAAAATTAATTGTCTGGCTAACAGTTGCGGCAACGGCTGTTTTGGTACCCAACACAGTAGCTACTATTTTTGGAATTCCAGACCTCCAGCTTTCATGGAGTTGGGTTGCTCCAATATTGATTATTTCAACTGTAATATCAGCCATTGTGACTTATCGCTTTACAAAGCAGTTTAGTGTAAATCCATTTGGATCAAAAAGACTCAAAAGTATTGGAAAGAAGTTTAGAAGAAAATAGATCTAGTACCAGGGAATTAGGTGTACAAAGCCAGTGTAAACTAGTGCTACAGTTAATGCCATGCTAAACCACCACCATTTCATAATCTAATTTTTTTACTAGGTGATAATAAATCTAAAGGTTATTTTTGGTCTAACCAATTAGTCGCAGTAAGTTAAGATTATTAGAAGAAAGAAGAGTATGTTTTTTGTGGCCTTCGTAGTACAGTGGTTAGTATAGGGGATTGTGGATCCCCGGACAGGAGTTCGATTCCCCTCGAGGGCCCTTGTTTTTTGTTAAAAAATTCCGTATTTGCTAGATTCCATCTCTTCCTTGATTGCCAATTTTGCCTTTAGGTTTTTTTCTTGAATTTGCTGTGAAAACCAAGTTAGAAACTTCTTTTCCAAACCCTTTCCCTTCAATTTTTGAAATCTCTCACCAATCTGGTCAGCTAATTTATCAACTAACATCTTATTCACTGAAACAATATAGAAGTGCCAGCCAAATGCAAATTCTGAATCTGTAATCACAAAACAATTTTCCTCATGCACCATTTCTTCAAGCTTTGTGAGTATAGATCTTATGCCATTACTTGATTTTTCGTAATCTGTTGCAGATACGTTAATGTTAATACGTTCTTCCATAATCAATTAAGTTTGAATTAAAATTTAAGGTTGGCGTCATTTAGTAGATGATCTACTTCAATACCAAAAAACTTTTTTAAAATTTCCATATAATTTTTAATAGGATCTGGAATATCATCCTCACACGCAATACCAAGATTTTTTGCGTTAATCCAGATTATTAATGACTGTAAAATAGTTAAGAATCTATCATTGTCCACATTGTGGGACGCAATTGCTTTCGTGTACCTCTCCGCATATTCCCAAGCAGTTACAAAATCAACGCACTTTACACCAAAAATTGCTAGGGTCTGTTCCTTTAGATCAGCATGCTTGAAAGGTATTTGGTTCATAATATACGGAAAATCTACTTGAGTGGGTAAGCATTCAGGAAGTGGACCCCAAATTGTAACTATTCTAGATCCGTCTTGTAGATTTTGGAATTTTTTCTTCATTTTTTCAATTATTTCCATATCTGTAAACCAAAATAAAATTGCAGTGGCATCATCAATTTTTGTTGTCACAACATCTTCACACAAAAATTTTCCATGCTCCAAATCATTCTCTTCCACAAGTTTTTTTGCTTGTTGGATTTTTTCCACGTTATTATCTACACCTACTGCTTTTTTTACATGAAATTTTTGTAATGCTATCCTGATTCCTTTACCATCACCACAACCCAGATGATAAAAAATATCGTTTTCATTAAGATTTAAAAATTCAAAGATTTTCGTAATGGAATGCTCCGTGAGCTGAACATCATTACCAGAAATTATATCACTTGGTAGAGATTTAATATAATCTTCAATCTTCACAGTCAATTGTAAACATTTTAGAGATTTATTCTCTTATACTTTCTAATGTTGATACAGCCTGCCATAATGAGGTTCTGACGTAAGATGGCAAATTAGGATCTTGAGTTACGTCATCAAGTAAGCTAATTGTATTTGCTGCACGTACGGATAATGAATATTCATCTGATTTTAATTCTTCAATTATATCTGCAATATTTTTTCGAATGTTTTTTGGGGTTGATGGATTAGTAGCTATTTGATTCAATGTAGACGTAGCATTATTAAGAAATCCAAGATTTTGTTCTTTAGTTGCCATTTTTCTCATTTAATGCTATTTTGTCGTAATTTTAAGTCTACGTCTCCACAAATATGCTATCTGATTCAATTACTACATCATACGATCTTAAATCATTGATTTCTACTGGAAATTTTATTAATTTTCCACTCCTGCATTCAAATTGTGCGCCATGCCAGTCACAAGTTATTGTATGACCATCAAGTTTCCCTTCTGAAAGACTTCCACCTGCATGACTACATGTATCATTGATTGCAAAATAATTTCCATCAATGTTAATAACAACTACTTCGTTTTCATCAACCAAAACTTTTTTCATCTGACCTGGCATGACTTCAGTTGTTTTACCTACAAGAATTCTTACCATAAATGGATTTAGTTTAATTATTTTTAAATTATTCCTAGTCAATAAATTTAACAGTGTTTTGAATTTTTCCTAGTTTTTCTATCTCCATATCAATCCTGTCTCCATCTTTAAGAAATGGTGTATCTGGATTATTCAATGCTACGCCTTCTGGTGTTCCTGTTGCAATTATATCTCCCTTTTCTAATGTCATTACCCTGCTAAGTTTAGACACAATAGATGGTATTTTGATGAACATGTTATTTGTTGATGAATTCTGTCTAATCTCTCCATTTACCCTTGTTGTCATTTGTAATTCATCAACATTCGTTATTTCTTCCATACTCGTTATCCATGGACCACAAGGAGCAAAAGTATCAAACGATTTACCACGTGTAAATTGTTTATCTTCCATTTGTACATCTCTCGCAGAAACATCATTGAAAATCATATAACCAAAAATGTAGTCTTTTGCTGAAATTTCATCTATGTTTTTGCATGTCTTACCAATTATAACAGCAAGCTCTATCTCATAATCAAGTTGTTTGACAAAATTTGGGCATAAAATTTCTGAGCCAGTTCCACATAATGTTGTTCGTGGTTTGATAAATATCACAGGTTCTTTTGTAGACACGTAATTCTGTTCTTTCGCATGTTTGGGATAGTTAAATGTAAGGCAGATTATTTTTGATGGATTTGGAAGTGGATCAAGCAATCTAAATTTTTTAAGATCATCTTGAAATGATGTAGAAGATATTTTATCCTTTATTTCATCATACCATCCTTCAAATAGAAAATCCATAATGTTTAATGGAAGTGGAACACTGGTTTCGTGTATCATACTATCTTTTGTTGCAACGTTACCATCTTTTATCAAACCGTAGGTTTCATTACCATCCTGCATCAATCTTGCAATTTTCATGTTAATCACTTATGGGTAAAAATGGCATGTTTAGATGAATCTTTTCGACAATATCCAAATCGAACAAACTGTATTTCTTCTCCATTCTTTAATTCTAAATAATGAGGTTCTGTATACACATGAATTTCTTCTAAGCTTTCTTCATTAAATTTATCATCCACAAACAACTGTTGTGGTATGAGAATTTTTAATTCATGTGCATTTTTTTGAGAAACCCATTGCAATTTCATGAAATTTACGTTACGTTCATCATCTGTAAACTCTCCAATTATTTCTGAATTTATTGATGTGATTTTTACATTGCCTAGTCCCATTAAGCGCAGTTGATCACCAGTCTTAAGATCTCTGACATCTTCAGATGATAAAAAAACACTATCTTCTATCATAACTTTTCTTGTTCCCATTTTATTGGATGGATGGTTAGGAAGTTCTACAGTAGAATTGGGCAGATTTCTAATTTTCAGTGTTCGAGGATCTTTTACCATGAATAGCCTAATGCTATTCTCATCAACAATTTTTCGGTTAAATGCTTCGAGTGAATCAAATGGTGCCAAAGTATCCGCCTTTGTAAGGCTTAATGACAACGTGAATTTTCTAATTGCCTCCGGGGTTATACCACGACGTTTTAGAGCTTCTAATGTTGGTAATCTTGGATCATCATACCCAGAAACCTTTCCTTCGTCTATCAAAGGTCTTAAAACTCTTTTTGAGACTGGCATGCCCTTAAACTCTAACCTTGAAAATTCCATCATCTTAGGATGTTTCATATCAAGAGCATCCAGTATTGCATGATACAATTCATTTCTTAATTCATATTCCTTACTTCTTAACGCATGAGTTATACCATCTGTATAATCTTCAACAGCAACTGCAAAATCATAACTTGGCCAGACTCTGTATTTTTTTTCCAAACGTGCATGTCTCTCATCATTGATCCTGAAGAGTATAGGGTCTCGCATTACAGTGTTCTTAGATTCCATGTCTCCACGAAATCTAACAATTGCTTCTCCTGGTTTGTATTTGTTAAACATTTTTTCCCACCTATCTTCATTTTGCTTGACATCTCCATTACTACATTTACAAGATACCATCTCTTTCCTGTTTTTGCTTATGGTGTCACGCTTGCATGTACATACATATGCAGAATTTTCCTTTAACATCTTCGTGCATTTATCATAAAGTAACTCTATGTCATCAGAGGTATTTTTTTCCTCATCGAATTTTATTCCAAGCCAATCCAGTCCCACCTTTATGGCAGCCCAATACTCTAATCTTGTATCATCTGGGTTAGTATCATCAAATCTTAAAACTATTTTTCCACCATACATTTTGGTGTATTCCTCGCTGATTATAGCGGCCTTTGCGTGACCAATGTGAGGATAGCCATTAGGTGCGGGCGTAAATCTAGTTACAACCTTACCATGTTCAGCCCCTTCCAGTGGTGGTAAGCCTACTCTTTCCTCTTTTGGCTTTTCTTTTACATTAAGGATTTCAGGGAAATTATTTTGTATCTCAGTTTTCTGTTCCTCAATTGACATACCATTAACTTGAGAAACAATTGATGTGATTTCTGGAATAGCACCTTTTACATTGTTTCTAAGTTCAGGTATTGTTCCTAAAGATTTTGACAGTACAACTTTGTCATTTGTCTTACCATCATGCTCAACCGCATTCTGTAAAGCTATTTTTCTGATCTCTTTCTTTAAATTATCATCCAAGCTACAAACGCCTTTTGATAACAAAATCCAATAATGAAATTATTTCGTTTTTAGCTGTACCAATATATGCCCCAAGTGATTTTTCAGCCTGCTGTGCATATTTCAATGTCATGCTTCTAACTTCATCTTCTACACCCAATGAACGAATGACATTCACTGCCAGATTGATTTGTTGTTTTGAAGCTTTGGAATTTCCAAAAACACGCATTATCATTTTCCTGTTCTTGCCCTTTGCCTTCTTAATTGCAAGAATGATTGGAAGTGATTTTTTACCTTCGCGTATGTCGTTTCCTACCGGTTTTTTTGTGACTTTACTGTCTCCAATAATTCCAATAAGATCGTCTGTAATTTGGAACACTATTCCTAAATTCCTTCCAAACGATGATAGATTTTTCACATCCTTCTGTTTTCTTTTTGCACAAATTGCACCCATTGCACACGAAACCTCAAAAAGTACTGCTGTTTTCTTTTCAATCATTTTGATGTATTCTTTTTCTGTTGGAATTCTCTTGTTTTCAGCAAATTTAATGTCATTAACTTGCCCCTCACAAATTTCAACGCATGTTTTGGATAGTTTCGATACCAGCTGTGTCGTATAATTGGAAGATAGTTTTGATTTAGATGAAATAGTGTGGTATGCTTTTGAATACAAAACATCCCCTGCAAGAATTGCTAAAGGCATATCAAATTTTTTATGGGTAGTTGGTACCCCGTGTCTCATTTCATCATTATCCATGATGTCATCATGTACTAGTGTAAAATTATGGATCATCTCAACTGCACTAGCAGCAGCCATTGCATCAGATTGCTTTCCACCAAGCATTTGACAACTTTTCAAAACCAAAAATGGTCTTAGACGCTTACCACCATGAAGTATTAGATGGGAAGCTGCATCATACAGCTGTTTTGGATTTCCTTTGAGCTCTTTTTTTAGGAACTTGTTGACAAATCCCGCATTTTTCTTAATAGAATTTGAAGCTTTCAATGTACTAATCTCCAATTATTATCAGGTATGTAATGTTTAATTGCATTTTGATATACACGTTTTAAATCATCTGAAGCCCATTTTGTAATTAAAGAATTGAATTTTTCTAGTATATTATAGTCAGAATCTGCAAGAAAATAAAGCGCAATTACCATCCATGGGCAATATGTATCTCTATTTTGTTCAAGTTCATTTTTCAATTCGTCTGGATTAATCCATTTTATTTCAGAAATTTCATCTTTAATCATAGACGATTCATCAAAACTATCTATTGTACCAATCAATGTACCACAAATTTCATTTTCGGAACCAATGTCCTTGTATGGAACATGATACTCGAATTTGTTAACATAGTTCATCTTACAGTCGATTCCGATCTCTTCAGGCATTCTACGTTCGGCAGATGACACATAGGTTTCAGACTCCCTTGGATGACTTGCGACAGTTCCGTCCCAATCATTTGGCCAAAGCATTTTGCCTTCACTCCTTTTTGTTAACAGTAATTTTCCTTCTCCATTGAATATCAGCGCAGTAAACGCCCTGTGAAGTTTTCCGTTTGGTAGATGGCATTTTACTTTATCTTCTTTTCCAATAGGATTATCGTTTTGATCTACCAGAATAACATACTCTTCCATTGTATCACCTGAATAGTGTACCTTCAAACTTTTTTCCAGAGACAGCACCAATAATTCTTTGAGGCTTGTTACCGTTTACGAAAAATACTTTCAGGCCATACTTTGACATCTTTGTTGCCTCTGTAATTTTTCGAGCCATTCCTCCAGTTACATCCATCTTGTTTTTACTTATTGTAGGTTTTTCCTTTTTGAAGTCATAAATCAATTTTTTTGATTTTGTATTAGAGTACACTCCATCCACATCTAGAACAAAAATTGACAGTCTTGGCTTCAAAATTTTTCCAATTGTAGTCATTATAACATCTCCAGATAAAATGTAAGATTTTTTCTGACCATACCACAATGCATCTCCATATGTTACCGGGACAAGCCCAGACTTTGCAATTTCGCCAATCTTCTGAATCTTGCTTCTAATAGTCTTGTTTCCGTTCATAAAATCAGTAGGTGGAATAGAGTATGTGTTTAGTCTGTTTTTTGTGGCGCTGTCCAAGATAATTTTGTCCAGTTCTATCATGGAATTTTTTACTACTGATAGTCCTTTCAAGCTGTATCTTGCAGGTTTTGTGTGCATGCCATATTTCACAGACCAGTAATGACCGTAAGAGCCACCGCCATGAACCAAAACCTTTGGTTCGTCAATCCGCTTGATCTGTTTTAGAATACTGTCTATTGTTTTTCTTCTTGCTGACTGGGGCTTTCCCTTATTTGTGATAATTGAACCCCCCAATTTTATTAGAATCATTCTTCTATCGTACTCCACACAACTCCCTTTGTATCAATTTTTGCTGAAAAATATTCCTTATCTTTTGGTAAAAGTGCAGGCACTTTGTCCATATTTTCATCCTCAACTAGCGCAATAACGCAGCCACCATCTCCAGCTCCAGTAATTTTTGAACCCAAAGATATCTCATTTAATGAATTTATCATGTTACGTAACGTATTGTTTGAAACTTGGATTTCCTCAAGGTATTTCTGATTCTCTGACATTTTTGATCCAAGTGTAGTAGTATCATTATTTTTCATGGCTATAATTACTTCATCGATTAATCTGTTTTCAAGATTACATAATTGTGAAAACCTATCTTCATCATTTTCCTTGAATTTGTTGACTTTCTCAACACTATTCTTAGTGTTGTGTGGAATCATGGAATTCGCTATTAGAAGATTAAGATCAAAAGTATTACTAATTTTTTCGATGCTAGGATATTCAATCATTCCACCATAAGTACAGACAGTACAATCTGCACCAGATGTATCAGGAAAGATTGTTTTTTCAGCCTCTATTGCTAGATTTAGGATCTTCTCAGATGATAGTTTCTTAAATAATTCAGAGATTGAAGCAGCAGCAGCAATACAACAGGCAGAGGATGATCCAAGTCCTACTCCAATGGGAATGTCAGAATCTATTGTAATTTCTAATCCACTGACATTTTGATTAGAGTTAATCATTTTATTTGCTAGAAAAATAAATGGTCTGAATTCACTCTTAGCTTCTTCGTATGAAGATGAAATAGGTATTTCAAGTGTTCCCAACTGTGAATTTACCTTTATGGTATTATCATTCGTAAAAGTTGACGTGACTGTTACCCTTTTGTCTATTGCAGCAAGAATTGCTTTAGTTCCATGAACAACAAAATGTTCTCCAAACAGAATTATTTTTGCCGGTGCTGATGCTATTGATTTCAATATTTTGGTTTAAGGTATGCTCTATAATTCTTCTTCCACTTCGGCAGTCTTGGTTTCAAAGTCATCAATTTCATATTTCATTGCTTTTGAATCTTGAAGAATTTCACTAGCCAACAGCCAATAAATTGTTGCTAAGGCTTTTCGTCCTCTGTTATTAGCTGGAATAACCAGGTCAAGTTCTGACGTGACATTATCAGTATTGGCAATTCCTATTACCGGAATTCCTGCATTTGTAGCTTCAGTAACAGCTTGAGCATCAACTTGTGGATCAGAGACTACGATTAGTTTTGGTTCTGAATAATATGGCAATGATGGATTTGTGAGAGTTCCAGGCATGAATCGTCCTAACATTTTTTTTGCGCCAGTTAATTGGCAGAATTTTTCAATTGGTGTGGTTGCATAAGTTCTTCCTGAATATACAATTACTTTCTTAATGTCAAATTTTTTGATAAATCTGGCAGCAGTTTGAATTCTGTTTAAAGTGATGTCTAAATCAAATAGGTAAAGACCCTCAGGGCTGGCCTGTGTAATATATGGAATCATGAATTTTGTTTTCACTTCTGTCCCTACCCTTATTCCAGTTGTAAGAATTTTCTTTTTAATTTCTTCGTGCTCTGCTTGTTGGCTCATTGGATTTTTAAACCTCAGCCATGCCTCGTATTAAATCATGCTCTGAAAGGCGGATCAACTCGTTTAATTTTGCGATTCTTTCTCCACCAACAACACCCACTTTTAACATCTTGGAATTAGTTCCTATTCCAATATGAGAAATATGAGAATCAATTGATTCCCCAGAGCGGTGTGATGTGATCAGTTTAATGTCGTTGTTATCTGCCACTTTAGCAAATTCTAGTGCATCATACAAGCTTCCAGCCTGATTTACTTTTAAAATTGCAGCATTGCATGACTTGTTTTCAATCGCTTTTTCCAATATGCCTTTGTTGGTTACAGTTAGATCATCACCGACAATCATAGTTTTAGGGAATTTTGATACTAGCTCTGACATATTGCCAAATGCTTCTTCATGTACCGTATCTTCTGCATAAATTAATTTGTATTTTTCAATAATATCCGCAGCAAATTGAATTTGCTCTTCTGGAGTGTTCTGAAACCCTGCCCTGTCATATTCGTATACATGTTTTTCTTCATTCCATTGAGTTGATGATGCAAAGTCTACTCCCAATGACACTTCATTTCCTAAGGTATATCCCAAATTTTCACATGCTTTTGCGCAAAGCTCCAAAGCTTTTTCATTATCACATTTTGGAGCCCATCCACCTTCATCTCCTCTTCCATTTGTAAAACTGGGATCAGTTTTTTCTATCACATTACGTAATTCACTATGTACTGCAAAATTTGTTTCAATAGCGTCCCTAATCGTTTTAGCGCTTGGAGCAGAAATTAGAATTTCTTGTATGTCTGGGGTTCCAGGCCCTGCATGTGCTCCACCACCTAAAATATTTCCTATCGGTATAGGAAACCTGTATTCATTTTGCTCTGAAATTAATTCAAAAAGTTGCTTTCCAGATGCTTTTGATGCTGATTCCATTGAAGCAATTGTAACAGCATAAGCTAATGAGCCACCAATTTTAGAGTAATCAGATGTTTTATCTATCGACTTTAATGTTTCATCAATTGATTTCAGGTCACTTGACTCAAATTCAAGAAATTTCTCCGAGTTTTCGTTTAAAATACGAAGACTTTGTTCAGGACCGTTTTTTGGGAAGCTAACAGCCTCATATTTTCCAACACTTGCTCCAGATGGTGCAGATGTTCTGCCTAGATATTGGTTGTCAGAAATAACATCTACTTCTATCGTCTTACTACCTCTACTGTTATGAATTATTCTAGCATTAATTGATGTAATTCTAGCCATCTATTCTAACTCTGACTGAATTTCTATATTTCTTTTGTACATAGCCTCATAAAACGGAATTACTTGTTGTATTGTCTCAAGTGTGGTTAACATCATTCTTCTGCAGCAATATCTTTCGATCCCTAATGAATCTAATATTTTTGCAGGTTCCTCACCTGATTTTACCCTGTTCTGATATTCATCAAATTTATCAGCAACGAGATTACCACAAGTAAAACATCTTACTGGCACTAGCACATTTTCAAAAAGGAGTTAAGGATTATAAAAACCCTGCACGGGAATTATTTGCGGGTGTCGCCCAGCCTGGCCAAAGGCGCTAGCTTGAGGGGCTAGTCTCTCAGGAGTTCGTGGGTTCAAATCCCATCGCCCGCATTTCTAAAAATTATAGTATTATTTTTTTGTCAAAGCTTTGACGAAATGATTTCTTCTAATCTCTTCAGTAATTACAGCTCTTGTTTCTTCTACAAGAATACGATTGACATCCAATTTTCTTCTTGTTTCCTTTACTATTTTGTCATACATGGCAAATGGATAAAGAGCATGATAGAGATTTTCCATAACATTAAAAATTCTATCAGCTTTCTTCAGTTGGTCATTTCTGATATTATCTAATACAAATCTTTTAAGCTCACCAATACAATCAAGTAATCCCAAAATGTATGATTCCTCTGAAACTTTTAGAGATTTTAGTGAAGGAATTTCCTTATTTTCTACAATCGCTAAAAATGAATGAGCCTCAACAAATTCCTGTTCAGGTGTGATAAGATATTTTTTAAAGTTATTCTTCGCTTTTTTTTGGTTCACTTTTAAAACTGCTTCCGCTTTCTTGATTTTTTCTCTTGCTAATCTAAGATCACCTTTATGAGCTGCTATGATGGAATGACTGCATAAGATTACAACATCTCTTGTATTTTTTATCAAAAATTCTCTTGATGCATTTGAAGCTTGTAGAGACTTTGAAATTCTCGGTAACGATGTTTTTACGTTCTTTAATGTCATGACTTGTTTTAAAAAAACTGAGATAAAGTCGTTTGCCAAAGCGCTTAATTGTCTTATTAATTTGGTTTAGGCATGTGCATAACCGTCAAGCAAATGATGCAGATTGAGGAAAATGGTCATCAGATGGGATTTTTGAGAAAATTTATGATGGAAAATGCTGGTGCGGCAGCAACAAAAAGACTAGTAGAAAAATTCGGAGATGTTAAATCAAAAAATGTTCTGGTTTTTGCTGGACTTGGGAATAACGGCGGTGATGGTTTAGTAATTGCACGACATTTGGCAGGATATGGATCAAATGTGACTGTTTTTCTTTTGGGTGAAGTAGATAACATTAGATCAGAAGAATGTTCTTGGAACTGGAATTTGTTAGAAAAAATGGAATCAATAAAATTACTTACTGGTGGAAATCTTGAGGATCTTAACAATTTAGAATTTGATATAACAATAGATGGAATTTTGGGAACTGGTATTTCAGGTGAAATAAGAGAGCCCCATGCATCTGCCATTACATATGTCAACAAATCAAATGCATTCAAGCTAGCTGTTGATGTTCCTTCTGGCGTAGATCCGGATACTGGAAATAAAAATTCACCACATGTTACAGCAGACATGACAGTAACATTTCACAGAATGAAAGTTGGCATGCCAAAAAGAAAAGACACGTGCGGAGAAATTTTCGTTGAAAAAATTGGCATTCCGACAGAGGCAGAGATTGGTGTTCTATGAAGGTGTATCAAATTCCAGTTGGACCAATGCAAAATTTTTCATACATTGTTGAAGATGAATCTACACATGAGGCGATAGTGATTGATCCGTCGTGGGATTTAGCAAAGTTAACTGAAATTATCAGCGAACAAAATCTCAATCCCAAGTATATCGTTAATACTCATTGGCATGATGATCATACCAGAGGAAATGAGGAACTGGCAAGAGAGCTCAGTGTAAAGATTGTTCAGCATGATGCATCACAACTAAAAAATGACTTGACAGTTTCAGATGGAGATTCTATAAAATTTGGTTGTTCTGAACTTGCTGTGTATCATACACCTGGACATTCAAAGGACAGTATTTGTCTAGTAGGTGATGGAAAAATTTTTTCAGGTGACACTTTGTTTGTAGGAAACTGTGGACGGATTGATTTGCCGGGGGGTAGCGCTAAAGAACTTTATCATGGTTTGTTTGATGTTATTGCAAATCTTAGTGATGACTTGGTTTTGTATCCAGGTCATGATTATGGTTCATCTCCAACATCCACTGTTGGAAAGGAAAAGCAAACAAATCCTGTAATGCAAAAGATATCTGAGGGTGAATTTATTGAACGAATGGGTGGCTAATTACGTCTGACATCAAGATTCATTGCAATGAGGAAAGGGGACAAAAATTCATAGATGCTGTTAGTCAGAAACATTTTCTTTTTTCATTTGTAATTTCCTATACAGAAACATGTGAAATTCCTGGAATCACAGTTGCTGGCGCTGATGCCGACTTCATTAAATTCACTCCTCCTGCAGACGCAGAATTTCTTCACTACGGATCTTGCAAAAGCATAGATGTGATTCCAATGACACCTGATGGAAAACCTACACCTGCACTTCTAACAAAAGCAGCTTTGGAATCAGCAAGCATTCCACAAGTAATTATTAATGCTGGAAGTAAAATTCCTCCAAAACTCCCATATTTTCAAACTGATATTGCTCATGGTAAAAATATAGCCATAGAACCTGGACTTGAACAGTCTAATGTTGTACATGCAATTGACTGTGGCAGAATACTTGGCAGAACGCTGGCTTCGTGCACTGATTGCCTTGTAATTGGTGAAAGTATTCCTGCAGGAACAACAACTGCTCTTGCTGTTCTGAAAAGTTTAGGAATAGATGCACATGTAAGTTCAAGCATGCCAAAAAATCCTCAATCGCTAAAGAATAGTGTTGTTGAAAAAGTACTGACACGCTCTGATTCTAAAGAACCATACGAAGTAATTGCAAATGCAGGTGATCCAATGATACCATTTGTTGCAGGCATGTTAAGCACCGCCTCAGAGATCACAAACGTAATTCTGGCAGGAGGAACACAGATGGCTGCTGTTCTTGCTATAGCAAAATCAACAGGGTATGATGAAAGCAGAGTTGCACTAGGAACTACATCATACATAGTTAATGATAAAGATGCTAACTTGTTGGATATGGTAAAATCAATTTCTGACATTCCTGTATTATCTATTAATCCAAAACTGGAGGATTCAAAGTTTGATGGTTTACATGCTTATTCTAAAGGATTTGTAAAGGAAGGAGTTGGAGCTGGTGGAAGCATGATTGCTTCGATTCTCAAAACCAGTATAGATTCAAAAAAGTTGTTAGAATTGATTGATAAAGAGTACTCGCGAGTTACTACTTCACAGTAACAGACTTTGCTAGATTTCTTGGGTAGTCAGGATTAGTTTTCTTTTCTAATGCAGAATAATATGCCAAAAGTTGAATGGGGATAATTTCAATTATTGGGTATAACGGTTCATCAATTGGAGGAATCTTAATCCAATAATCATAGACATCGCTTTCTTTATCTGATATTCCAATAATTTTTGCACCTCTGGCTTTAATTTCATTTGCACTATTCAGTGTGTCATTATAGGTTGAATCATTAGGATTAATTATTATCACATATACATTTGAATCCATTAAAGCTAATGGTCCATGCTTTAACTCTCCTCCTGCTATACCTTCTGCATGAATGTATGAAAGTTCTTTTAGTTTTAGGGCAGCTTCTTTAGCAATTGGAAGATGAATACCTCTCCCAAGAACATAGATGTCTGTTACGTCCTTAAGATCTTTAGATATTTCTTTTATCTTTGAATTATTGGATAGAATCTGAGAAACTGTAGATGATATTTTTTTCCAGTCAGGATTAATACAACCATTACATAGTTTATCAGCGATTTTGTATAGTATTGCAAGTTGTGACGTAAAGCTTTTTGTTGCAGCAACTCCAATTTCCGGCCCACAGTTTAATCCCATTACTAATGATGATTCTTGCGAAAGTGATGAGTTTAGGTGATTTACAACCGATAAAATATTTGCATTTGATTCTTTAGCAATTTTGACAGCCTCTAACACATCAGCACTTTCACCACTTTGTGAAATAGCAACAAGTGTAGAATTACGTTCAATATCATCTGGCGAAAATGGTAATTCACTTGCAATCACAGTATTTATCTTAATTTTTGCAAATTTTGACATTAGATATTTTGCTATTTCAGCTGCATTGTAACTGGTTCCACTTCCAGTAATGTACAAATTTTTTGCCTGCTTGATAGAGTCAACGAATTGTTCAATTTGGTCGTTATTTCCCGCTCGTGATATTGAATCAGGCTGTTCTGAAATTTCCTTTAGAGTAAAATGTGCATAATCTCCCTTGTAAACATCTGCAAATTCTTTTGAAACTTTTGTGATTTGATATTTGACGGATGAGCCATCAAAACCAAAAATATGTATTCCAGCGTCATTCAGAATTACAAAATCTTCATTATCCAGATAAATTGCATCATCTGTTTTTTCTATGAAACCTAACACATCACTGGACAAATAGTAGCTATTCTTTCCTACTCCTATAATTAGCGGTTCGTGAAATCGTGCACCAGCAATAGTACCATCCTCAAAAATTACAACGAAAGAATAATGTCCCTTCAGTTGTGTAACTGTTTTAATAATTGCCTGCTTGATATCTGGAGATTCATCAAAATTTAGTTGAATCAGATTAGCAATAACTTCTGTGTCAGTTTCACTATGAAAATCAAAACCTTTTTTTTGTAAATTTGATTTTAATTCTTCAAAATTTTCAATGATTCCGTTATGAACAACCGCAATTTTACCAGAATTACTTGGGTGTGGGTGTGCATTTTTTTCAGTTACTTTACCGTGTGTTGCCCATCGTGTATGACCTATACCAATGTTACCAGGAAGCTCGTCAAGTTGTATAGCATTATTTACCTCAACAACCTTTCCAATTCCTTTTCTAAGCAGAATTTGATTTTTTGATTTTGTTGCAATACCTACGCTATCATAACCTCTATACTCCATCCTTTGTAATCCATTGACCAGGATTGGTGCTGCAGAATTCTTCCCACGGTAACCTATAATTGAACACATTTTGATTCTTAAGAAATTAGATTTTTGTATATTGATAAGCTTAACTTATGATTGTACAGTTGATACTTTCTCTGCATCTTGTTTAACTGGTGGTTCTTCATTTTCAGATTGAACACCGGTCTCAGACTCTAGGTTCTCTGTTTCAGGACTCCCTAAATCTGATTCTGGTTTAGATAATGTTTCGTTAAAGCGTGATTCAGGTATTAAGTGAATTTTTGCTTCTTCCTCAGTTTTAACAATATATGATGGAATTGTAACAACGCTATCTCCAATCATTATATGTCCATGCACAATTGCCTGTCGTGCTTGATATGGAGTTTTAAAATAGAGTTTTCTCTGTGCGATAGTTTGTAAACGACGTGATAGCAAATCAGTAACTTGTAGGTTTAACACATCATCCAAAGTTGAATCTTCATTCACTAGTCCAATTTTTGAAAGTGATTGCATTAGTATTGGTTCTTTTCTTTCTCGTTCATCTTGTCTTAATGCAAGTAAAGAACGTGCTTGTAACCTTACTCTTGATAACTCTGTTTGTGTTTTCCATAACTCTCTTTTTGTTTTCAGTCCAAATGTACCAAGAGTTTTTAATTCATCCATCATAAGATCATAATTAAGTGGACGTTTAGGTTTCTGCCAAACTCTTCTTGATGTTTTAGGATCTCCCATCTAAATCATCTATTTCTTTTTATCAGCTGCAGGTGCTTCCTTCTTTCCTGAACTTTCTTTAGTTTTAGCTGCTCCTTCTGCACCAGCTGCAGGTGCTCCTTCTGCACCAGCTGCAGGTGCTCCTTCTGCACCAGCTGCTCCTTCTGCACCAGCTGCAGGTGCTCCTTCTCGTGTTGGCATTACCTTGCCACCTTTAGCAACACCGACTGCACCACCCTTTCTACCAGTACATCTAGTACGTTGACCTCTAACTTTTAATCCAAACATATGACGAATCCCTCGCCAGCTGCCACTTGTTTTCTCTCTTTCAATATCATTTCTTACTGTAAATGCAATATCAGAAGTTAGCAAATGTTTATCTTCACCAGTTTCAACATCTTTTCTTCTGTTTAAGAACCAAGATGGAAAATTAGACCCTGATGGATTTTTTATAATACTTTCAATTGAATTAACTTGCTCTGGTGACAAATTACCAATTCTTTGATTAGGATTTATTTTTAAAACATTTAAGATTGTATTTGCAAACATGTAACCAACACCTCTTATTTGCGTCAGTCCTACTATCATTTTCCTTTCTCCAGGAATATCATTCCCAACGATCCTTACTATATACTGGTATTCAACAGTCAAGTATCAGGATTTTAAGTGTCCCCATTAAAAACCATACTGAGTATATGAATTATTTTGACATAATTTATGGATAGAATTATAATTTCGCATACTAAGATGAATGTCATGCCAGATGATACTTCAAATGAAAGCGAGAAAATTCTTGAATTATTATTCGAGCCTGATAACGCTGAAATTCTGGTAGAATTAAAGGATGGTCCAAAACCGCTATCAGTTCTTACCAAAAAAATCACAGTCTCGAAGGAAGAACTCGATGAAAGACTTTCATTTTTAATAGAGAAGGGATTTCTAAGCAAAAATGAAAAAGACAACGAAATTTTTTATTCGCTTGATGTTGATAGGTTATCAGAAATATTAGAAAATGAAGATAATTTCAAAAATATTGATGATGGTTTAGCAAAACTTGATAGTTTCCTTAACTAGTAGTGTAGTGATCAAATTAACAAAAAAAGTTACTTTTTTTTCTGACTAATACATAAATACTCTAAAAATGTCGTAGCACTATTACTATGAAACTTTGGGGAAAATCCTTCTTGGCAATCTTAACTCTTTCACTTTTATCCTATGGAATATCTGGTGCAGCGTTTGCAGCAGTAGAGCCTCTTTCTGTTACAACAAATAAGGAATTTTATACGGAAGGCGCAACAATTACTATTTCAGGACTTGTAAAAGATTTTGACACATCAGATGATATGAGAAGTATGGATGTTACAATTATGGTTATAGCACCAAATGGTAATCTTGTAACGGTTGCTCAGGTATCACCTAATTCGGATGGAAATTATTCTACTACTATGGTTGCTGGTGGTATGATTAACGTTGAAGGTGATTATACTATTAAAGCAAAGTGGGGCGCACAAGCAAACCAAACTGAGTTTAAGTATGGTGGTAGTTCTGGTGCACCACCTGTAGTGGATGAAGTACCAGAGCAAACACAAACAGAAGTAATAGAAATAGATGAAGAGCCATATGTAGATGAAGAACCAGTTATGCAATCAGTTGAGCCTGTTTGTGGAACAGGTACTGTATTAAAAAATGGAGTTTGTGTAGTTGACGATAAAAAGAAAGGTGGTGGATGCTTGATTGCAACTGCAGCATTTGGTTCTGAAATGGCGCCACAGGTTCAGTTCCTAAGGGAGATTCGTGACAACACTGTATTGCAAACAGAATCAGGAACATCATTCATGACAGGTTTCAATCAATTCTATTATTCATTTAGTCCAGTAGTAGCTGATTATGAAAGGGAGAACCCAGCATTCAAGGAAGCTGTAAAAATTGCAATAACTCCAATGCTTACCTCACTGGCAATTCTAAACTATGTTGATATAGACTCGGAAGAGGAAATGTTAGGATATGGAATTGGAATTATACTTCTTAACATTGGAATGTACTTTGTAGCACCAGCAGTTGTTATATTTAAAATAAGAAATAGGAAATAACTCTACGTTCTTATAGTTTATCAAATTCATGAAACTTGATGAATGTAGAATATGAGGAATTTAATTCCATTGAAGAAGTATTCCTGTATATGGCTTGTGTTGCAACACCAATGAAAAATATCTTGCCAATTAATTCTTACAAAGGATATATTTGCTCTATTATACCACTAAGCCATTCAGAAAAAGAGACCTATCTAATGATTTACACAAAGGGCACGTTAGAAAATGGAATTTTAGAATTTGACGTGAATACCAAAACTTACAAAAAGGTTGAATCCATAGAAAGATCTGATAAAAACTATTTCGTAATTATGTCTCCAAAAAGAAATACTATAGCAGATGCAGCAATAGAAAAATTATAATCTATTATTTTGTATAAACAGGAGCAGTAACGGATCTACTTCTTGCATATTTTTCAACAATTTCATCAGGCATTCTTCCATTAAACAAGTCCTTACACAATCCACGCAAATATCTCATTATTGCCCACGTTCCAGCCTTAATCAAACCATACATGAAAATTTTCATTGGAGGTCCATACGTTTTGTTTCTAAGAATAATTGGTATGATATCATTGATAACACGAAGATTATTTTCCCAACATTTCCAAAACAATGTAAACTGTGCTTCATTTAGGTTACCAAAGTGCATAGAATTCTTCTCGCTAAAGTCTTGGTAGAGTAGTGGAGCTACTAATCCTCTAAAGTTAAACGCTCTAAAGTCACTCATCATATCAATTGTATATTGAACTTCATCAGGAGTTTCATCAGGCCAGCCAATGATTATGGTAGCTGCTGGGAACCAATGATTTTTGTTAAGTATTTTTGCTCCTTCTCTTACTACCCATCCCCACTCTTCTGGTGAAAATGGTTTTGCTTTAATTCCTAAATGTTTTTTCACCATACTAGGAGCAACAGTTTCAATTCCTAGATTTGTTGATATCCATCTTCCATTCTTGTGCATATCATTGATTTCAGAAATGTCATGCATTAGCTTTGGATCAGCAACAACAGCTGAGAATGTCATATGTGTAGTTCCAACAAAATTTGCACCCTGATCTTTTAGTCCTTTCCATAGTGAAGTAATTGCATCATAGTTTGGATAGAAGTCTTTATTGTCGCAACCATATAGTAGCATCTCATCAGAGTGCAACCAAACAGAATCAAATCCATAATCAAGGTTTACCTTCGCTTCACGTTGTAGTCTGTCAACGGGAAGATCCTTTTTGGATCGTTTGTTAACATCACAAAAGTCACAACCTCTTCCACACCCTCTCATTGCTTCTATTAAGGAATTTACAGTTGGTTTAGTAATCTCTGGAATGTTTTGTATGTTTCTAACAAAACAATGCATTAATTCTGGTGCATCTCCTTTTTCCAAGTCATTGAATAAATCCAAAGCAAGTTCATCTGCTTCACCGACAACTACAGTATCAATACCATGAATTCTCATTCTATCTGACTTTGCAAGTTCCCAAGCACCATTTCCCCCAACAACAACTTTGAAATCATATTTTTTCTTTAATTGTATGATATCTGCACACATCTTTTTGAATTTCATCGCAACGTAAGAGAGTTTTTCAGGTGACATAGTAGTTGTAACTGGTGCCATTCCAAGTGGATCCATTACATTGATTCCTACTATCTTAGTGTCAGAACCTATTGATTTTTTAATATAATCAGGATTTACAGTTA
Source organism: Marine Group I thaumarchaeote (assembly GCA_013390785.1). GTDB lineage: Archaea > Thermoproteota > Nitrososphaeria > Nitrososphaerales > Nitrosopumilaceae > Nitrosopelagicus. The sequence continues at coordinate 27,761 of JACASW010000006.1, read as the reverse complement.
GAATTTCATCTCTTTTGTAACCTTGTAAGAGCGCACCTTCTACTCTTCTTAATCCAACTTGCGCAACTTTTGCTTCTCCAGTGTTTGGGTCAGTTTCAATTGGAGGGCAAAAGACTTTATCAAAAACCCATTCTGGAAGAACCTCATAAGGACCACATGCTATGAAGCCATAAAGAAAATTACCTCTATAATTAGTCATTAAACTACGATCTGCTGTAAGGACTATTCTTTTACCAGCCAATGTAAGCTTGACCTTGTCGATAGTATAAAATTTTTGCGACAAGACACCTAATATTCACCAAAAATTCAATCATCAAAAAGGGAGAATAGAATGAAAGAAGTTAGTGAACCTAGACACGCTGAACCACACATGACTGAATCCAGCACGATGAGAGATTTTGTTTTTGGGTTTGGTGATGGAATAAATACTTCACTTGGAATTGCGGCTGGTGTTGGTGGAGCAAATGTTGCATCTGATATTGTAATTTTAGCGGCATTAGTCGGAATGTTTACTGGCGCAAAAGCAATGGCTGTACAAAATTATCTTGCTGTAAAATCACATAGACAATTATTAGAATCTGAAATAGCCAGAGAGAAGTGGGAGATAGAAAATAAACCTGATGCTGAACGTAAAGAGATTGAGGATATTTACAAAGCCAAAGGGTTTACTGGTAAAGATCTTGAAATGATTGTGAATAAAGTTACTTCTGATAAAAAAGTCTGGCTAGATACAATGCTTACTGAAGAACTAAGATTGAATGTAGACGTTGTTGGAAGTCCACTAAAAAGCGCACTGATAATGTTTGTTTCTTTTTTGGCTGGCGGTATGCTTCCTATAATTCCGTTCTTTTTTGGCAGTGGTTATAGTGCACTAGCAATCGCAGTAGGAATCAGTGTAACTGCTTCATTCATTGTTGGCGCTGTAAAATCGAGAATGGCACAAACTGGTATAGTAAAGGGTGGTTTAGAAATGGCTGGACTTGGAACTGGAGTTGCGTTAATTGGGTTTGGTATTGGCAATGAACTTGCAAGTTTGGGAATAATTAACATTTAGTTTTTATCCTGCTTGCTATATTTGCAGCAGCAGCACCAGCACCAACACCATTATCTATATTGACTACAGTGAGACCGAGTGAACAACTTTGCAACATTGATGCAAGTGCAGCAACTCCTTTTTCGCCATATCCGTATCCAATTGAAGTTGGTACTCCAATTACTGGAACATCAGCTATTGATGATACAATAGATGCTAATGCACCTTCCATACCAGCAACTACAATGATAACGTCAACTTCCGCTTCAACAAATTGCTTAAGAACAGGAAAAATTCTATGTAATCCCGCAATTCCAACATCATAACTGGAAATAGAATCACAATTCATCGATTCACATACAAGTCTAGCCTCCTCAGCTATACCAATGTCAGATGTCCCAGCAGCAATTATTCCGACCTTACCACCAGTTTTTTTAATATTTTTTTTGTAAATCAGAACCGCAGTTGTGTTTTTTCCTTTTTTCATTTTGTATTTGTTTTTTCTAGAAAATTCTAAAACTTTAGGATAGTCCTTTTGTTTTATTCTAGAAACAAGTACTTCATTATTTTTTGATAGAGTTTTTGTAATTATCTTTTTTAAATCAGTAAGTTGTTTTTTTTCAGCGAAAATAACCTCAGGTATTCCCTTTCTGTTTTTTCTTCCAGTATCAATCTGGGCAATATTTCCTATCTTTTCAATTGAATATAGAGATAATAATTTTTTAGCCTTTGATGGCGAAATCTTTCCTTTTTGTAACGATTGGAAAATTTGTTCTACGTTCAATTATTACATTAAATTTGATTAGTTTAAAAAATGATCAGGTGTCTATCCCCACTAGGGCATTTTTAATACTACTTACTCCTTTATCGAACCATTCTTTTTCGTCTTGGTCCAAATCAAGTTCATTGATTTTTTCTACACCATTCTTTCCTATTACCGCAGGGACACCAATTGTTACATCTGAATGACCATATTCTCCATCCAAGTATGTTGAAACTGGCATTACTTGCTTTGTGTCTTTTACAACACTTTGAATCATAGAGGAGATTGCATTTCCAGGTGCATGTACAGTAGCACCTTTTAGTTTTATCACTTCGGCTGCAACATTTTTTGTCAGTGTAAAAATCTCATCTAATTTCTCTTGAGAAAGGATTGTTGGTAAGGGTTTTCCAGATACTTGTGCAAATCTAGTCAGTGGTAGCATGTTTTCCCCATGTTCCCCTATTACTATTGCATCAATCTCTTTTCGTGAACCACCAGTAGATTCGTGAATGAATTGTTTAAATCTCGACAAGTCTAACATTCCACCCATTCCAAACACTCTATTTTTTTCAAAACCTGAACTTTTGTATGTAATGTATGCCATAGGATCCAGCGGGTTAGTTACCGGAATTATCAATGAATTATCTGCATATTTTTTTATATTTCCCACAACATCTTTTACAACTCCCGCATTGATCTTCAGTAAATCCATTCTAGTCATTCCTGGTTTCCTGCCAGCACCAGCTACTACAACAACAATGTCGGAACCCTTCATATCTTCATAATTGTTAGAACCACTGATTTCAACATCTATTCCCTGTTCAGATAACAAATGATTTAGATCCATTGCTTCTCCTTGTGGGAGTCCTTCTGCAATATCCAAGAGAAGAATTTGATCATCTAATTGCTTTATTGCAGAATGTAGTGCAGCAGATCCACCCACTTTTCCTGCACCAATTATAGTTATCATACTCTGCACTTAGATTTTTGATAATTAAATCTTAGGCGAATAAGCATTAAACAGAATTTATAAGCATTTTAAAGAATTTAGTTTTATGGTATTTGTTATTGATGCTCAGGTTGCTGGTGTTTCCGGTGATATGCTACTTTCGAGTCTTGTAAATATTGGTGCAAACCGATCAAAGATCATAGATGGCATTCGTAGTGCTGAATCATTATGTAAAGATGTTAAAATAAAAAAGATAGATTTTGTAGAAGTGAAAAAAAATTCGTTACAAGCAACTGAATTACTATTAGAAATAGATGATGACGTACATGAAAGAAAAGGTATAGAGATAAAGGAAATAATTGAAAAATCTACAGAAAAATTAACAATTTCTGAAAGTGCAAAAACTTTTGCAATAAAATCAATTGAAACTCTCATACGTGCAGAATCAAAACTTCATGGCGAACCAGAGGATTCAGTGCATTTTCATGAGGCAGCAAGTTTTGATACAGTTGTAGATCTATTAGGAACTGCTATTGCTCTAGATGACTTGGGTTGTTTTGATGATGACATAGTTGTCACACCTGTAGCTATTGGTGGTGGTACAGTAACTTTTTCTCATGGTACTAGTTCTAATCCTGCCTATGCAATTTTAGAAATATTTAGAGAATCAGGAATTATTACAGTAGGCGGAAATGTAAAAGAGGAACTTACAACACCTACGGGAGCTAGCATGTTAGTTAATCTGATTAAAGAATGCTCTGAGTTTTATCCACCTATGAAAATTCAATCTATTGGTTACGGTGCAGGCCAAAAAGATTTTGAAGGATTTTCAAACGTATTAAAAATAGTTAGAGGAATCGCGTCAACTAAACTTCAACTGGATACAGTGAAAATACTTGAAACAAATGTTGATGATGTATCTGGTGAAGTTCTTGGAAATATGATTGAAAAAATAATGGCACAGGGTGCAAAGGATGTAACAATATCTTCGGCAATCACAAAAAAAGGCCGCCCTACAAATTTAGTGTCTGTTATCTGTGATTCTGATACTATGAATTCTATCATGGATCTGTTAGTAACTGAAACTGGAACACTTGGTGTAAGAATAAGAACTTCTGAACGATACATTGTTCCTAGATCTGTTAAGATAGTTTCTGTGAATATTCAGGGACAAAGTTTTGATGTCAGGTATAAAACCAGAGATCTAAGCAATGGTTCTCATTTCAAAATTGAATCTGATGATATCAGAGAAATCTCTAGCGCTCTTAGTATTTCATTTAAAGATACAGAAGAATTACTAAATCAAGAAGTGAGAAAAGAAATATGAAAACACAACTTACTAAACTACTGAATTGGTTTGATGACAAAAACAGTGTACTTGTGGCCCTTTCAGGTGGTGTTGATAGTGCTTTAGTTGCTTATGCCGCTTATGCTAGATTAGGCAAATCGGCAATAGCGGTTACTGCTGATTATAAGACACTTGCACAAGAAGAATTAGAATATGCAACAAAAATATCTTCAGAGATTGGAATCAAGCATATAGTAATAGAATACAATGAGCTTGATAACGAAAGTTTTGTTAAAAATGATAACAATCGTTGCTTTTATTGCAGAAGCGAACTTTCAGAACATCTCTTAGAAATAGCAAAGAAATTTGAATCTAATATGATTGTAGACGGTACCAATATTGATGACTTGGGAGATTACCGTCCAGGTGTATTAGCACTGCATGAAAATGGAATTAGAAGTCCATTAGCAGAAATTGGATTCTCCAAGAAAATAGTAAGAGAAACAGCTAAAAGCGTTGGTCTGTCAGTTTATGATAAACCCTCTAACTCGTGCCTTGCTTCGCGTATTCCTTGGGGCCAAAGTGTAACTGCTCAAAGACTAGCCAGAATTGAAATTGGTGAAAAAATTGTCAAGCAACTCACGGGAGCTAAACAGGTACGTGTTAGAGATATGGATGGTATAGCGAAAATTGAGGTTGGTGTAGATGATTTGTATTTGCTTGAAAACAATTTGGTATTACAAAAAATCAAGAACCAATTAAAACTGATAAGCTTTGAGGATGTTTCTGTAGATCCAGAAGGCTACAGACCTGGAAAAATTAATGTGATAACTAATTGATTTATTTTGATAATGCTGCTTCAACCGCAGTACATCCGGAAGTAGTTAAAGAAATGATACCATATTTTGACATACAGTATGGTAATCCCTCATCAATTCATCAATTTGGCAGGAAAGCAAAGAGTGCAATACAAAAAGCACGAAAACAGGTAGCCGCACTTATTGGCGCCGAACCAGACGAAATTCTATTTACATCAGGTGGGACTGAATCAAATAACACCATTTTGTATGGTATTCCAAAATCCCAAGGACCAAAGTTTGTGCTGAATCACATCATAACGTCATCAATAGAGCATGAAGCAATCTTAGAACCTTGTAGAGATCTAGAAAAAAATGGAGTGAAGGTCACATATCTATCAGTTGATGAACATGGAATTATCAATCCTAATGATATTACAAATTCAATAAACCCACAAACAGTTATTGTTAGTGTCATGTTTGCAAACAATGAAGTCGGTACAATACAACCCATTAAAGAAATATCAAAAATTTGTAACAAATATCAAATACCATTACATACGGACGCTGTACAAGCAGTAGGTAAGGTTCCAATCAATGTAGAAGAATTAGGCGTTGATGCATTATCAATTTCTTCACATAAAATTAATGGTCCTAAGGGTGTTGGTGCATTATTTATAAAAAAAGGTTTGACAATAGCTCCTGAAATTTTAGGGGGTGGTCAAGAAAATGGGATGCGGTCAGGCACTGAAAATGTTGCTAGTATAGTAGGATTTGGAAAGGCATGTGAGATTGCAAAAGAAAGATTAAACGAAAACATTTCTCACTTTCAAACACTTTACTCTTCAATGCTCTCAAAAATAGTCAAAGAAATACCTCATGTAAAACTTAATGGCAATACAGAAAAAAGAATTTTCAATAATATTCATTTAACATTTCTTGGAGTAAATGGTGAAGATTTGATCATAAAGTTGGATGAACATGGCATTGCTGCTTCAACTGGTTCTGCATGTTCTGTGCACACTCAAAAAGCATCACATGTATTGAAAGCAATGGGTTTTAATCATGAGCAAATAACTGGTTCGTTACGTATATCGTTTGGATATATGAATACATTGGATGAAGTAGATCAGACGGTAGAAGTTTTAAAAAAAATTGTAGCGGAACTACGAAGTGTTTCTCCTTACAAAACAAAATATAATTTTTGAATCTAATTATATCTAACAGAAAATTTGCTTTTAGACACTATAATTGCCGATGATACCGCTACAACCAAAATTATAGCTACCATACTTCCAAATTCAGGAATTACATACGTACCTATTACCTCAACCCATTTGTCACCTTCTTCTAATGGGATACGTATAGTTCTATAATCAGGGCTGACAGCAATTTCCTCATATTCAACCTGCGTAAAATCTGCTGCCATGTTATTTTGTTTACTGATCAAAATTATGAAAGTTGTATCTGCATCATCATTTTGAGCATCAAAACTGTCTCTAGGTAATTTCAAAACTAGGTTACCATTGGAAGTCATGATGGTTTCAATAATAAGTGAATAGCGTTCTTGGTTCATGATTATATTTTTGACTTCACCACCTCTAACCGTATATCCCACATCAAAAGTTCCTGAATTGGGAATATCAACAGGAAAAACTGCAGAACTTTTGTCAATCGCTTGACCAAAAAACTCAAAGGTTGTTTCTGCGATTTGAGTTGGAGTATACTGTGCCCTGATCGTATAAGTACCCTCATCTTTCCATTTAGATCCCGTAGCATAGAAACTTGAAACAAACGTTCCATCTTTTGCAACAGGAACTTGGTCAACACTAACCAGATTTGTTTCATGGTAAATTTGTATAGTTATAGGCAGATTTTCAAAAAACGTGTTAACATTACCAAAAATCACTACATGATCTCCATTATAGTATATGTCGTTGGAAGTGGATAGTGCTACTTCATCAACTGCTTCTGCAGCCTGAAAGATCATACCAATAGCAAGCGTCAGAGTAAGTATAACACAAAAAATTCTTCTATTATGCATAACCAATTTAAATTCGGATTCTATATTTCCTTTACTGATTTAATTATGACAGTAAAAAGATGAATTTTAGTACCTTGGTACCAAACTGAGTTTTGTCTTTGCAGTGACCACAATTATTGATACAATTGCAACTGCGAGTATCATTGCAGCAATAACACCAAATTCTGGAATCGCCCAACTACCATGAATTTCAATTTTTTCAGTTCCTACAACACATGGAATTGTTAGTGTATTTCCAACCTGTGTGAAATCTTGCATTTCTTGATTATTTACTATGACTGCAAAGGTTCCATCTTCAAAAGGTTTGATTAGATCTTCGTGCAAAGTAACTGTTAGTATTCCATCATTGACTGGATCAAGGTATATTACAATACTATCATCATCCGCATTGGCAAAAAAAGCAGGATTAGAATTACATGTTTCATCATAGTCTACTTGTCCTCCAGCTAATTTGTAGAATGATTCACCACTAGGTCCAGTTACGTCTGTTCCGATTACAGCTGTTCCAGTTACAGCTGTTCCAACTTCTGTTCCTTCTGCTTCAGATGTTTCAACAGCATTAGTCAGTTCGATTGACAAGGCTATTGAAGCAAAGTTGCCATAACTCGCTCTAATCTCGTAGACACCATCTTCACTCTGTAAATTATTTTTAGGATTAAGTACAATTTGACCTGACCAACTACCATCACTGTTCACGAAAAGTTGGTCTATACTAACAATGCTGTCATATTGATTTACAAACAAAATAGATATTGGTATTTCATTTTCATCAACAGGGTCAACAGTTCCTGTTATAGTAACAATGTCAGTGTGATCATAAACATCCTTGTCTGTATTAATTGTAATAGTAGTTGCAGCAAATGCTTGTGATGCGAGACCAGTTGTGGATAGAATTAAAATAGCAACTAATACGGGCATCACGTGCTTATTCATGTTATTTGAAGATATGATATTGCTAATTATCTAGTAAGTCTAATAAACAAAATAAAAAGATGAATTTTAGTACCTTGGTACCAAACTGAGTTTTGTCTTTGCAGTGACCACAATTATTGATACAATTGCAACTGCGAGTATCATTGCAGCAATAACACCAAATTCTGGAATAACATGACCATCTATAACTTCAACTTGAGCAGTTTTCTGATGACTTGAAGCTGCTCCTTGAACTGCTTTGATTGTATACATTCCATCTTGGCTCCACATTGGTCCACCTGTTTCGATTGTTGTTGCAAAGCTACCACCTGAAGGAGATATCTGAGATACTGTTACAATGTTTCCATTTGGTGCTGTAACGGTAAGTGTAATGTCTCCACTTCTGTCAGTTGTTCCGCTTACGTCAATTGTAGTAGAACCTTCCATTCCACCAGCTGTTATGGTGAATCCACCTACTGGAGATGCTACTGATGCTGCTGCTTCCTCTTCTGATGCAGCTATTTGATTGCTTACTGATGCAGATGAATCTGAACTTCCATCTGAAACATCAACGCTAACTGATAGATTGTACTTTGAAGAACTACCTTGGTTTACTGCGACTGTGTAACTACCATCATCTAGATTGCTTACATTAATTGATGTAGAATAGCTACCACCTGATGTACTTAATTGGCCAACTGTAACTATGTTGCCGTTAGGTGCTGTTACAACCATTGTTGCATCTTGATCACTTCTGTCAGTTGTTCCACTTATGTCACAACTTGAACCAGAACAATCCGCAGACAGTGACATGCCAGCTCCGCCAGCATAGGCATTTTGACCTATGGCAGAAACAGACATAATAGTTACTGCAAGAAGAACGATCGAAAGTGATGTGATCGTATGTCTACGAGAATTCATTATTCTAGCCTTAGAATGAGTCCTATTTATGTTTCTTCATTCATGAGTTTATTCCAAACAATGAAACTGGAAAAGTCGTAATCATGTGATTTTTTCATAAATCTCATTTCCAGAGATTTAATTATGTCCAAAAACAGATCGAGTAAATCAAAAAACTGATAATTTTTCCAAAAAATTCCGAGTAAATATATATTAACCTAAGGCCGGTTTTTGCTGTTTGTGTTGTTTATTCTCATCCCCAATTGACATTATACTCGGAGATTTGGAATGGTAACTAAAAAGGAGATGAATCTAGCACCTCATCACATACTAGTCCCAAAACATGAGATAATGATAAAAGAAGAAGCTGAACAAGTGTTAGAAAAATATCATTGTAAAGCAATTGAATTACCATTAATTTTTGTTAATGATCCAGCTATTGTTGGACTTGGTGTAAAACCTGGTGATATGATAAAAATTACCAGAAAAAGTGCAACTGCCGGAGAGAGTTTCTATTATAGATATGTGATTGAGGTATGACTGATTCTACAAACAAGCGTTGGGTTATAATTAATGATATTCTAACTAGGGATGGGGTTGCTAAACAACATCTTACATCATTTGACGAATTTTTGAAAAAAGGTTTACAGGAAATTATCGATGAGATTAATCATATAGATATTGAAAATGCTGAATATCCATACAAAATTCAATTAGGTAGAATTCAATTCAAGCAGCCAAGAATGATGGAGCTTGATGGCTCTGTCACACACATCACTCCTGCAGAAGCACGTATGCGCAATGTCTCATATATTGCACCTTTGATGCTGGAAGCAAATGTTATTGAAGATGGAAAAACTCTTGAAACTAGATTCATTCACATTGGTGATATACCAGTAATGGTAAAATCAGATGCTTGTATTTTACGAAATTTCTCAGAACAAAAACTAATTGATCATGCAGAAGATCCATATGATCCTGGAGGCTACTTCATCATAAACGGATCTGAACGTGTGATAGTTGGATTAGAAGATTTGTCATACAATAAAATTATTGTAGATGCTGAAAAAGTAGGTGGCAAAAAAGTATTCAAGGCAAAAGTTTATTCTTCTATTGTTGGTTATCGTGCAAAATTAGAATTAGTACTAAAAGAGGATGGACTTGTAGTTGCAAGAATACCAGGTTCACCTGTTGATATTCCAGTAGTTACTTTAATGCGTGCTCTTGGACTAGAATCAGATAAAGAAATTGCATCAGCAGTATCTATGGTAGATGACATACAAAATGAATTAGAGAGTTCTTTTGAAAAAACAGATGTTACAACATCAAAAGATGCGATTGTATACATCAGTAAAAGAATAGCACCTGGTATGTTAGAAGAATTTCAAATCAAGCGAGCGGAAACACTTCTGGATTGGGGCTTACTTCCACATTTAGGTAAACAACCCGAAAACAGAAAAGAGAAAACACAGTTTTTGGGTGAGGCTGTTTGTAAATTATTAGAATTAAAGCTAGGTTGGATACGACCAGATGACAAAGATCATTACGGTAACAAGGTTGTCAAGTTTGCAGGACAGATGTTGGCTGATTTATTTAGAACTGCATTTAGAAATCTAGTCCGAGATATGAAGTATCAACTTGAACGTTCTGGTCAGAAAAGAGGAATCAATGCTGTTAGTGCGGCAATTCGTCCTGGTATAATAACTGACAAGCTAAACAATGCTATTGCAACAGGGAATTGGGGACGTGGAAGAGTTGGAGTTACACAATTACTTGATAGAACAAATTACTTGTCTACCATAAGTCATCTACGACGTGTGCAGTCACCATTAAGCAGAACTCAACCCAATTTTGAAGCAAGAGATTTGCATTCTACACATTTTGGAAGACTTTGTCCCAGCGAAACACCAGAAGGATCTAATTGTGGTCTAGTTAAGAATTTGGCTTTATCTGCAATAATTTCTGTAAGTGTATCTTCAGAAGAGGTTGTTGAAAAACTATATGAGATTGGAACATCCCATTTCTCAGAAGTTAAAGATTCGACAAAAAAAGATGGTACTAGAGTTTTTGTTGATGGAAAATTAATTGGTTTTCATAAAGATGGAGAAAAATTGGCATATTCTTTACGTGAATTACGTAGATCCTCGAAAGTTCATCCGCATATTGGGATATCTATACATCAACCAGAACAAGAAGACGCCACAAAGAGACTATATGTGAACTGTAACGCTGGACGTGTTTTGCGTCCACTTATTATAATAAAAGATGGCAAATCAACATTTTCACCAGATCTTCTTGATAAAATAACAAAGAAGCTTGTTTCGTGGACTGATTTAATTCGTATGGGTGTAATTGAACTTGTAGACGCAAATGAAGAAGAGAATTGCTTTATCACATTTGAGGAAAAACACGTTAAGAAGCATACTCATCTCGAAATTTTCCCTTCAGCAATTTTAGGAGCTGGTGCATCAATAATACCATATCCTGAACATAATCAATCTCCACGTAATACATACGAGTCTGCAATGGCCAAACAGAGTCTTGGTTTTTCAACACCAATGATGAATACTAGTACTTATGTGAGACAGCACTCTATGCTCTATCCTCAAACTCCTATTGTTACCACAAAGGCTATGGGACTTCTAGGTCTAGAGAAAAGACCTGCAGGACAAAATTGTGTGGTTGCAGTGTTACCTTTTGATGGATACAATATTGAGGACGCTATTGTTTTGAGTAAATCATCAGTAGATAGAGGGTTAGGACGCACGTTTTTTTATAGAATTTATGAAGCAGAATCAAAACAATACCCTGGCGGAATGCGCGATAATTTTGAGATTCCAAACGCTGATGATAATCTTCGTGGATACAAAGGTGAAAAATCATATCGTTTGTTGGAAGATGATGGTATTGTTGCAACAGAATCTAGTGTATCTGGTGGTGACATTCTCATAGGTAAAACTAGTCCACCTAGATTTATGGAAGAATACCGCGATCAAGAATCTAGGGGACCATATAGAAGAGATACCTCTATAGGAGTACGACCTTCTGAATCAGGAGTTGTTGATACTACTGTTTTAACTCAATCAACTGAAGGTGGAAAAATGTTCAAAGTCAGAATTAGAGATATGCGTCTTCCCGAAATAGGAGATAAATTTGCTTCACGACATGGTCAGAAAGGTGTAATAGGTTTACTAGCTAAAGCTGAAGACTTGCCATACACTGCTGATGGAATATCACCTGACGTTCTGATTAACCCTCATGCATTTCCATCAAGAATGACGGTTGGCATGATGATGGAATCAATAACTGGTAAGGCAGCTGCAATACGAGGCAAAAAGGTCGATGCATCTGCTTTTGTTGGTGAGAAGATGGAAGATGTAAAGGGTGTGATGGAGGATGCAGGATTCAAGTATTCTGGTAAGGAAATAATGTATGATGGTAGAACAGGTAAACGTTTTCCAGTCGAGGTGTTTCTTGGGGTGGTTTATTATCAAAAATTACATCATATGGTTGCAGATAAGATACATGCACGTGCACGTGGACAAGTTCAGATGTTAACTAAACAACCTACTGAAGGTAGAGCACGTGGAGGTGGTTTAAGATTTGGAGAAATGGAAAGGGATTGTCTAATCGCCTATGGTGCTTCTATGATTCTCAAAGATAGATTGCTTGACGAATCTGATAAATCTGACATATTTGTATGCGAACGATGTGGTGTTGTGGCATATCATGATGTTAAGCAAAGAAGATATTATTGCAGAATTTGTGGTGATAAGGGAAAAGTCAGTTCTGTATCTGTAGCATATGCATTCAAACTATTATTACAGGAAATGTCCAGTCTCAATATTGCACCACGTTTGTTGATTAAGGAGAAAGTGTAATGTCTATTCAAACAGTAAAAACTATTGCCGGGATTAAATTTTGTGTTTGGTCACCAAATGAGGTTAGAAAATATTCAGTTGCCGAAATTACTGCTCCTGAGACTTATGATGAAGATGGTATGGCAGTACAGGGTGGATTGATGGATGGACGTCTTGGAACCTTAGAACCTGGACAAAAATGTCTAACTTGTGGCAATACTTCTGCTCGATGTCCAGGTCATTTTGGACATATAGAACTTGCAGAACCTATATTACATATCGCATTTATTGATAATATTCACAAGCTGTTGGTTGCGACATGCAGATCTTGTTCAAGATTAAAAGTTCCTCAGGAAGCTCTTGACGTATTCTTAAAAATTAAAACAAATCGTGCATCATATACTGTGGTATCACAGAAACGTATTCCGGAACAAATACTTGAAAAAGCAAAAAAAGCAAAAGAATGTCCGCATTGTGGAAAATCACAATACGAACTTATTTTCACAAAGCCAACAATATTCATAGAAAAAACTGACCTTGGAGAAAACAGATTACTACCAGTTACAATCAGAGAACGATTTTCTCAAATTATTGATGCAGATCTTGATTTGTTAAATTATAATATTGCAACTGCAAGACCTGAATGGTTTATTTTACAAGCAATGCCTGTACCACCTGTTACTGTTAGACCTTCTATCATACTTGAAACTGGGATAAGATCTGAAGATGATCTAACTCATAAAATGGTAGATATTATTAGAGTAAATCAGCGACTTAAAGAAAGCAAAGAGGCTGGAACACCTCCACTAATAGTGCAAGACCTTGTTGATCTACTTCAATATCATACTACAACTTATTTTGATAATGAGGTTTCAGGTATTCCACAGGCTCATCACCGTTCTGGCAGACCTCTGAAAACATTAACACAAAGATTGAAAGGTAAAGAGGGTCGTTTCAGAGGATCACTGTCTGGAAAACGAGTTGATTTTTCCAGCCGAACTGTAATTTCTCCTGATCCTAACTTAGATTTGGGCGAAGTTGGTGTTCCTGAAGCTGTTGCAACTAAACTCACAATTCCTGAAATTGTCACTGAATGGAACATTGAAAAACTAAAAAAATTAGTTATCAATGGACCTAGTACGTGGCCTGGAGTTAATTATATTGTAAGACCTGATGGAGTTAAAATCAGACTAGATTTTGTAGAAGACCGTTCAATCATCGCAGATTCTCTTGAGATTGGATACTTGGTGGAAAGACATCTGAATCATGGTGATGTTGTATTGTTTAATAGACAACCATCACTTCACCAAATGTCTATAATGGCTCACCACGTTCGTGTGCTGCCTGGGAAAACTTTCCGATTACATCCTTCTGTATGTCCACCATATAATGCTGATTTTGATGGTGATGAAATGAATCTACACATACCACAAAGTGAAGAGGCTAGGGCTGAGGCGATACTGTTAATGCGGGTGCAAGAACAATTGATTTCTCCAAGATTTGGTGGTCCAATCATTGGTGCTCTTCGTGACTTCATCACAGGCGCATATCTTCTTACTAAAGATGATACTACATTAACAAAACAAGAATTTGCTAATCTTGCAATGCTAGGTGGCTATGATGGAAAACTACCCGAACCAAAAGTCAACAATAAAAATGGCTCACTTTATACAGGAAAGCAGTTATTTTCTATTTTCCTTCCCTCTGATTTTAATTTAATATTGACTTCTAAATGGTCAAAGGGAACAAATGGTACATCGAAAGATATAGTGATTAAAAATGGTGAATTGATTAGTGGCGTGATAGATAAATCATCTATTGGTGCAGAAGAACCAGAAAGTGTTTTGCATAGAATTGCAAAAGACTATGGAAATGAAAAAGCAAAGAAATTTCTAAACTCCGTTCTTATCATAATAAAACAGTTTATCACCGATTATGGATTTAGTTATGGTTATTCTGACCTGGAACTTTCCGAGAAAGATAGGGGAGCAATTCTTACCGATTTAAAAGAAACATATGATAAGGTTAGCGATATTACAGCACAAAAAAATAAAGGAACACTAACATCAATTCGAGGAATGACTATTGCTGAAACAGCGGAAGCACTAATCACATACGAACTTGGTAAAGCTAGAGACAGAGCAGGCATTACTGCAAATTCAAATCTTGCAGATGATAACGCAGGCAAAATCATGGCAACCACTGGTGCTAGAGGTTCTGCATTGAATGTTGGTCAAATGGCGGGCGCATTGGGTCAACAATCTAGACGGGGAAAAAGGTTGCATACAGGTTATGATAATCGTACTCTTGCTCACTTTGCAGAATATGATGAAAATCCTGATTCTCATGGATTTGTAAAATCTAACTTTCGTGATGGTCTTTCTGTCTTAGAATTTTTCTTCCATGCTATGGGTGGAAGAGAGGGGCTAGTTGATACAGCAGTTAGAACGCAACAAAGTGGATATATGCAGAGAAGGCTGATCAATGCACTTGAGCATATTAGATTAGAATACGATGGAACTGTCAGAGATCCTCATGGGCATATTATACAATTTTTGTATGGTGAAGATGGAATAGATGTAGCAAAAAGTGATCATGGAGAAGCTTTTAACATTAATCGACTAGTTGAATCTGAATCAATCATAGATACTGGTAGCAAAGCAACCAAAGATGAGATAAATACTATATCTAAAAAATATACAAAGACGTTTAACACAAGATTGACTTCAATGGTAACTGATGCATTACGTGCATCTAAACTATCCAAAGCAGGATTGGAAAATGTTTGTAAAAAGGGTCTTGAATTATATGATAAATCACAAGTTGAACCTGGACAGGCGGTTGGTATTGTTACCGCACAATCTATTGGAGAACCTGGTACCCAAATGACACTTAGAACTTTTCATACTGCTGGAATTGCTGAGAAAAATGTAACTCTTGGTCTCCCAAGAATTATTGAATTGGTTGACGCACGTAAAAAACCATCCACTCCTTCAATGGATATTTATCTTGATAAAGATTCAAAATCTTCTAAAGAAAAGGCAATTCAAACAGCTAAAGAAATCTTAGAAACGGCAGTTAGGGATTTGATAATTCATCCAGTAGAAACCGATTATCAAACTAAAATAATACTTAACGTTGATAGTGCTAGACTAAAAAATCGAGGATGTACATTAGAAGATATAATATCTGCTTTAGAATCGAACAAAAAATTCAAACTAAAACATGATAATAACAAAATCACTTTACAACTAGAAGTTGAATCTGATGCTCCTACTGTGGTGGCTTTACGAAATAAGATACTCAAAACCACAGTAAAAGGTGTACCAACTATAGAACGTCTAACCCTCAAGGAAGAAAATGGTGAGTGGTTAATTCAAACAACTGGTTCAAATCTAGCCAAGGTACTTTCAGTTAAAGGAGTTGAGAAGAATAATGTTAGAACAAATAATGTGTTTGAAATTGGAGAAACCTTAGGAATCGAAGCAGCAAGAAATGCTTTGATTAATGAACTTAAAGCAACACTAGAAAACCAAGGATTAGAAGTTGACATGCGATATCTTATGTTGGTGGCTGATTTAATGTGCCATAAGGGTGACCTTCAACAAATTGGTCGTCATGGTATTGCAGGCAAAAAAAATAGTGTTCTTGCAAGGGCAGCTTTTGAAATAACTGTGCCTACAATTGCAAATGCTGCAAAACTAGGAGAAATTGAAGAATTAAAAGGAATCACTGAGAATGTAATAGTTGGAAGCCAAATACCAATTGGCAGCGGAACAGTCGATATATTTATGAAATCCAATACAAAAAAATGATCTGGTATGGCAAAACTATTAGAAAAAGCATTAACAGACGCAATTAAAGAAAGAAAACGTACTCTTGGTACAAAGCAAATCATTTCTTCCATGAAAAATAGTAAATTAGTTGTAATTTCTCAATCAGTCCCTGGTGAAACATCTAAAAAAATAGAGGAAAGTGCACAGAATGATAACGTACCTTTGTTGCACTTTAATGATACATCTGTAGCACTAGGAAAACTATGTGGGTTACAGTTTCGTGTATCAGCAATTTCACTCAGTTCGTTATCTAATACAAACATACAAGCCATTTTAAAAGAATATGAAAAAAAATAATTTTGAGGTAATAAACCATGAACTATAACTGTGTTATGATGTTCAATCATGGTTTAAATGAGACAAAAAAATAGTTTGACTAATACAATATCATGACACAATCAATAAAATTATCAACAGATCAAATGCGTTTGATTTCACTTTTTCAAAATGTCACGAAGGCAACTGCTCGTGATTGTTTGGATGATGAGAAGCAAGACAGGATAATTTTTGTGGTAAATGAAGGTAAAATGGGTCTTGCTATTGGCAAGGGTGGTTCTAACATAAAGTCCTTACAAAATATTTTAAAACGTAATGTTGAATTGGTAGAACACTTTGATGATCCAGTAAAATTTTTGAAAAATATTTTAAATCCTAAATTTGTCAAAGAAGTGAAAATTGATACAAAGGCAGACGGATCATCACATGCAATTGTAATTGTTGATCATGGTAAGAAAGGTCTAGTTGTTGGTCGTGAGGGACGTAATGCTGAGAAGGCTAGACTGTTCGCTAAAAGATATTTCAATATTTCAAATGTTCTAATAAATAGTCCAGAAATGACGCAATTGGAGATCTAAGACATGGCAAAATCACCACTAGGTTTGTTTGCGGGAAGAATTTTGAAGATGAAGAAGAAGCGTCAACGGTGGTCAATATCAACATATAAGCGGAGAGAATTGGGCTTGAATAAAAAATCTAATCCATTAGGTGGTGCTCCTCAAGGAAGAGGAATTGTTTTGGAAAAAGTTGGTGTTGAGGCAAAACAACCAAACTCTGCCGTTAGAAAATGTGTACGTGTTCAATTAATTAAGAATGGAAAAACTGTAACTGCATTTTTACCACGAGACGGTGCAATGAATTTTATCGATGAACACGATGAAGTACATATTGAGGGGATGGGTGCTACCCAAGGTGGTGCCATGGGAGATATTCCTGGAGTACGATACAAGGTTTACAAAGTAAACGGTACATCACTAAAACAACTAGTCATAGGTAAGAAAGAAAAACCAAGAAGATAGAAAAATGACAGAACAAAACATTTTGCTCTTTAGAAAATGGGATATATCTCAAATCGAAATAAAAGATCCTGGTCTTAAAACATCCATATCTCTAAAAGAAACAACATTCCCAATGGATTTTGGACGTTCAGCATTAAAACGATTCAATAAAGCTGATGTTAACATTGTTGAACGATTAGTAAATAAAATGATGCACTTCGGTAAAAAATATGCTAAAAATACTGGCAGAATGGCAGGAAAAAAAATTCATGGTTACAATGTTGCAAAGGCAGCATTTGAAATAATTTATCAAAAAACAGGAAAAAACCCAATTGAAATTTTAGTTCGTGCTGTTGAAAACTCTGCACCAAATGAAGATACTACCAGAATTGTATACGGTGGAACGGTATATCATGTATCTGTAGATGTATCGCCAATAAGAAGAGTTGATCTTGCATTGAGATTTATTGCTGATGGGGTAAAGGAATCAACATTTTCTAATCCAAAAGCAATCGAGGAATTTTTGGCTGAACATCTAATTCTTTCAGCTAATAATGATCCTACTGCTCCTTCTGTTAAGAAAAAAAATGAATTGGAGCGAATAGCTCAAGCATCTAGATAATTTAGCCCGGCCCGGACTCGAACCGAGGTCAAAGGCTCCAGGGGCCCCTATGCTTGCCACTACACTACCGGGCTTCAAACACAAGTAAAAAAATTAGAATATAATTATATCATTCTTGACTCATTAATGGCAGTAGGATAATCACAATATGCTTTTACTCTCATATATGCGATTAATCTGTAATGAATTGAATACATATTATTCTCTTTGATAATAATTCCTTTCTGCAATAACGATGCTAGTCCTCTTGATATGTCTGAAATTTTTAAGTTGTTTTTTTGTATTATTTCATCACGTTTTTTTTGATACTGTTTTATACTGAATGTTACGTCATCAATTTCTAAAATTAATGGCCAAATAATTTTTTCCCAAACCGTTCTTCTATTTTGTGTCGCTGTGGCATACTTGCCTTTTTCACTCAACATTAATAATATGATTTTACACTATTATAATTCGTGTCCCATAATGAGATTGCAGAATCATTAGAACTTTTAGAAAAGGACTGGGATATAGAGCCAATAATAAAAGATTTTCATTTAGGAAAACGTGATGATGTTTCTGAAAATTCTATAAAAATAGATGATGTTGTATTCCATATCCCATTTTTAACTAAAATAAAAAAATTTATTCTTTGGAAATGTTATTGGCCAGACTGTTCAAATTGTTGTACAAGGCAAGGTAGACTTCCTTTAACTTCTGATGATTTGATAACAATTGGGACTGGAATGAAATATCAAAAAACATCTGATTTCATAAAAAATGAAACAGTGATAGCAACTTGGCAGGAACCAAGTCCTGGAGGTGGTTCTACTACGTTAACCAGTATTAATTTGAAACGAAAGGAGGATGAAACAGAAGCAGATGATGGTACTCACATCAAATGCAGATTTCTAGATGAAGAAGGCGCTTGTGGCATTCACCCAACTAGACCTGGAGTTTGTTATCTATATCCATTTTCAACATGGCTGCAAAATGATAAAGGCAATGCGAGAGTTCATGCTACTTTTCAGTTTACTGGAGACTGTCCAGGTTTTTACCTTGATGATTCAATTGATTCCATGAAAGAAATTTTACAAGAATATTCTGTAATAATACATGATTATAACATAAAGTCTAGCGGAACTATGCGTGAAGGACTAGGTTCAATAAGTTTAGGTTAAGCTTTAGCAACTTTCATCAAGTCGCGCATATTAATTTCCATTCCAAATCTTTCTTCATTCTTTTTCATATATCTAAATATAGAAAGAAGATCAGGCATCATTCTTAATAGATTGAATTTATTGTGTAATTTAGTTCTTATAAAATTGAAAACTTTTCCGTAAATCTTGAAATATTCATCAACTTCTTTTTCATAACTTTCATTATCACCAAGATTTTTAACAAAAATGTCTGCACACATCATACTTGGAATAATTCCTTCGCCCAGTAAAGGATAGACTGTTCCTATAGATTCACCTACTCCAACAACTTTTCCTTTGTAAAATGGTTTACACATATTTGGCGTAGCAAGTCTTATGGGACGACCTACAGTTTTTGTTACCTTACCTCCATACTTCTTAAAGAATTTGTTAGTTTCTTCTACATGTTGTTTGTTATAATCACCTGCACCAATATGTGCAAGGTTTTTACCCATAGGAAAATACCAAAAGTAACCTGACATATGAGGAAATGGTTTTATGTAAAAGTCATCAAATGGCACTCCATTTTCATATTCAATTTTGTATTCATATGTAGGTAGACAAAAATCCTGTTCTAATTTTGGTAAATAAATTCGGTGAAATCCTGTGCAGTCAACTATAATGTCAAATTCTGATTCTAATTCCTCTAGTTTTTTATTTACTCCAAAATGAACTTCAGAATCCTTGATGAAATCCTTAATCAAACTTAACTTTTCATATGTACAGAGTCCATGTAATCCAATCTGAAATCTTTCTTGGTTATTCATATCAACATGCATTTTTTTACCATCATGCACAACATATTTTTCAAAATCAATTCCTGATTTCTTGCATAAATCTACCATAGTAGATTTGATGGATCCCCACGCACAAATTGAGTCATGCTTAATCTCATCCATTCTTTCAAAACCTATCACATCATGGTCATTTTTCAATCTAGAAACTAGATAACTGCCCGCTACTCCCATTCCCATAACAGCAATTTTCATTCTAAATCAAACTAATTTTAACAAAATAAATACTATCTCTATTCGATTAGTATTGCTGGCTTGAAGGGCCTAGCGGCTTTTGCCTTATTTTTAGGATCATATTTTTCAGAGTCTGATTCGGAAAAAACACCTAGTTCAACATCATAGTCATTTTTTACAAGTGATGATAATTCTGAACTGATGATTTCCTTTTCATCAATTTGACCAATATTCATTCTTCCATTTCTTAGTTCAACAGGTTCAGATAGAATATCTTTGAGTGTTTTTTTTACAAAATCAGGATCTTTTTTGATTTGTTCTGTTTCCTTATTTGCAATTAATGATTTTATGATTGTACCTATGTTCGTTTGACCATCTAACACATTTTTAAGAATTGAATTATAGGCTTTAGATTTCCATTGTTCTGCGGTGTAAATTGTAATTTTTTTTGGCGAAATTTTGGTTACTCTTAGAATATTGTTAATGTCATCAATAATTGATTTTAGCAACGTTTCAGTTTGAATTGATTTTGAATCAATTTCTATTCCAATAGATGAAGGCCATGCTGATTTTGAAGCTAATTCTGAATTGCCCAATTTTTTCCATATTTCTTCTGCTATATGTGGGGCAAAAGGTGAGAGCATTAAAACTCTAGACGACAAAATTTTGTGAAGAATTCCAGAAATATTTGTTCTTTGTTTTGATTTTGTTCTTTTAAGGTACCATTGCAGTTCAGAATCAAAATCATACAAAATGTGGTGCAATGCTTCTCTAAACCTAATCTTATCCATTGATTGACTTACATTAAGGGCTAAATTTTGTAACATACTAAGTATCCATTTGTCTTCCGGTTCTAGTTCTGGAATTTCTTCCGCTTTAGTTTTGGTAGAATTTTCATACATGGATTCAAGTTTGTTTTTAATTCCATTAATTGCTTCAACATTAAAATCAGCATCTTGTAATAATTCTGCAGAAATTAAAATTGTTAGACGTATTGGATCAGCACCATGTTTTCTTACTGCATCTCTTAGCGGAATAATATTTCCCATTGACTTTGACATTTTCTTTCCTGCCATTAGTACTGAACCATTGACAACAATCTCTTGTGGCCAATTTTCCTCGGGAAAAAGCGCGACATGATTTAAAACAAAAAATGTTAGATGATTTGGAACCAAATCCCTACCAGAGTGTCTAGAATCAACTGGATAAAAGTACAGGAATTCATTTCGAATTTCTTCTAATTTTTCTTTTGTAATGTTTATTTTATTTGCAATTTCTCCTGAATTTTTTTTTCCATAAAAAACATAATCAAAAAATTCGTCAGTTAGATCATTCCCATTAATTTCTTTTTTGTTAACATATTTCGAGATGATATAGAATGCCATGTAAATAACAGAATCAGCTAAACTTTCAACTAACCATTCCTTATCCCATGGAACTTTCGTTCCTAATCCATGCTGCCTTGCACAAGCTCTTTCTCTAAGCCAATCAAGAACTTTATCAAACTCAGAACGTATTTCATTAGGAAGAATATTCATTCCCTCAAAGCAGCTATGAGCCTTCTGTTTCCAGTCTTTGTTTGAATAATCTAAAAACCATTGATTACTCAATAATTTCACAACGCATTCAGTTCCACAACGACATTTTACTGGCGAATTTGTTAATTCTAATAGAATATCAGCACTTCCAATTTTTGTAATCCATTCTTTAATCTCATCTTTTGCTTCAGAAATTTTTTTTCCTGCAAATTGCTTTGTGTTATCACCCAAAATTCCCTCATAGAATTCTTTTGAATAGATCTCTTTTGTGGCCTCTTCTAGCTTTGGGTCATCTTGGTGTAAAATTCCCATCTTTTCTACAATATCTTTTGCAGGTATGTTACCAAGACCTTCTGTATTTATCATAGAAATTGGTTCAATATTTTGGATATTCTTTAGAAGATCACTGTTTATTGATTTATTTTTTCCAGATTTGGAATCTAATAGAGCCTGGTAATCAAATGGTGCATGTGCAGGAACAGACATCACAATTCCTGTCCCATTATCACTTTTTACAAAACTGGCTGGTAAAATCAACACCGAGTCAGAACTATGTGGAGCTTTAGCACTTTGACCAACAAAGTCACTTCCCAAAACATCTTCTATCACTTCAATTTTTTTTTCTAGGAACTCTAGTTTCCGTGCACATTCTGGACTAGTGATCCAAATTTCATCATTCACTTTGATTTTTTGATACATAACTTGAGGATTTATCCAGATATTTGTTACTCCAAACAATGTTTCAGGTCTTAATGTAGCGACAGGAATTTTTACTCCATTCAAATCAAATTTAATGACAATATATTCCGTGAAATCAGGCTCTACATCTCCAAGTGTGTCATGCTGTGAAACTGGATTTTGATCCTTTGGACACCATCCAACAGGATGTGAACCTTGCACAATTAGATTTTTTTCTTTTAGATTTCTAAATTGCCACTCTATGAATTTTTGGTAAGCAGGATCAATTGTAGTAAATTCTCTTCTCCAATCAATAGAGTAGCCCATCTCAATCATACCTGATTTAATCTCTTCATGAAAATAATCAGCAATCTTTACAGGCTCCACAAATTCCTTAATTTTATCTTCAGGAACGTTGTATAACGTTTTGAATCCTTCAATTAATTCTGCATCGTTCGCTTCTACTCTTTTTGCCATGCCAAGAATGGGTGTACCAGTGTAGTGAAATCCCATTGGAAATAACACATTAAATCCTTTCATTCTCAAATATCTGGAATGAACGTCTGCAATGGTGTATGTTCTACCATGTCCTATGTGCTGAGGTGAGTTTGGATAAGGATATGCTACAGTTACGAATTTTTTTTCTTTATTGTTAGAATCAGTTTCATGTTCGTTATTTTCTGACCATCTTTTTTGCCATTTTTTATCAATTGCATTCCAATCTATTTCCATAATTTTACACTTCCAAAACCATTGTTTTTGCCTTTTCTATCGCATCATTTTTTTTAGATTTGTCTCTTCCACCTCCTTGAGCAAACCTTTGGTTTCCACCTCCAGCTCCTCCAAGTATTTCAGACATAGTTTTTGCAATATCACCTGCTTTTTTTTCCTTTCCAGCTTGCTCACCTGAATAAATTATTGCTCTAACTTTGTCTCCATCTTCAAAAACACCACAGTAAACCATCCATGGATCCTTTTCGATTAGTTTTTCTCCCAAGCTAATGTGAAAAAATTCATCATATCGATCACTCATTGTAGAGCAAAAGTTTGGTTTTCCAGGATCTGTCATATCAACAATTATTTCATCCACGGTGTTTGTACCAATTTTACTTTGTGTTATACCATCCACCAAAAATGGGAATTTTTCTCTTAATTCTTGTTTTTGTTCGCGTCTTTTTTCTTTTAATTCTGTTTTTTCTTTTAGTTCTGCTGATTTTTTTATCAAGTTGGCATCATGTTGTTTGGTATAATCTAGAGCAGTTCCTCCCGAAACAAATTCAATTCTGACTACACCGTCTTGGATCCTTTTCGTTCTTGTAATTTTTATTAGTTCAATCTCACCCGTCTTCTTAACATGTGTTCCACCGCATGCTTCTATATCAAAATCCTCAATTGATACAATTCTAACTAATTTTACCGGAACAATTCCTCCCTGATATATTTTAAATCCATATTTTTGTTCAGCAGTTCCTCTGTCAAAATTATCAATTGTCACAGACATGTTTTTCTCAACTATGGAATTAGCTAAACTTTCAATTTTTGTAATTTCATCATTAGTTAAAGCGGAATGGTGTGTAATGTCTAGCCTCGCATGATCCTCCTCTTTAAACGCAGAATGTTGCCAAACCCATGATCCTAAAACACTTCGGGTGGACGAATTAAGAATATGAGTACTTGTGTGATTTTTTGTAATTCCATCTCTTCTTTTCGAATCAACAACACATGAAACAGTACTACCTTCTTTTGGAATACCATTTTTCAGTTCATGTACAATTACGTTACCATGTTTGTTTACGTCAACAACCTCAAATTTTTCAATGGTTCCATGATCCGGTTCTTGTCCTCCACCTCTTGCGTAAAATGATGTTTTATTCAATACCACATACTTGTCAAATGATTTTATGACCTTTGCATCAAACTCCTTTGGATCATCTTCATAATACAAAAGTTCAGTTTCTGGCAATCCTTCTAATGAGACTTGTTCTTGTCCTTTTTGCTTCTTTGATTGGTGTAATTCAGATAATTTGCTATAAAATGTAGATGGAATATCAGAAATCACATTCATTTCTTTTAGGTAATCAGGCGTTACGCCATCAGATTCGTAAAGTCTAATCAAATCGTCAACTGTAGGCTTTTGATTTAATTTGCTTACAATTTTTTCCATCCTTAATTTTGAATTTTCATATCTACCTGACTCAATTCCAATTATTGTCTTGATATCTTCACGTGTTTTTTCCAGTTCAGGATACGTATTTTTAAGATAATCAATTTGTGTGTCAACC
The DNA here is from genome assembly GCA_013390785.1 of Marine Group I thaumarchaeote. Classification (GTDB taxonomy): domain Archaea; phylum Thermoproteota; class Nitrososphaeria; order Nitrososphaerales; family Nitrosopumilaceae; genus Nitrosopelagicus. The sequence goes on along the minus strand of JACASW010000006.1, from coordinate 2,839 downwards.
ATTTCATTCATATCAAATTTTAGCGACAATCTGTCCATCGTAGATATAATTCTTCGAAGCATCATCCGAAGGTTATATCCACCACCAACATTGCTTGGCAAAGCACCATCTGATATTGCAAAAATCAGCGTTCTAATGTGATCAACAATTAAATAAATTCCTTCAAGCGGTGTTATGATTTTATTTATCTGTTCATCTGAAAGACCAGATGATTTTATTGCATTTTTTCTAACATCAGATAAATTACTAAATTGCTCCATGTGCTTTGCAATTTTAGTAAAGTATGTTTCCAGGAGTTCGTTGTTTACATCAATTCCTACTTGCTGTAGTAGATTGTTAGTAATAGGTCCAAAGCAACAATCATACGCAGTTGGTGTTCCCATTGTAAGCCAAGCAAATCTCTCTAAGCCCGCACCCATGTCAATAATTTGTTGATCTAATGTCTTGTAATTGGACAGATCACCTTGAAATTCAGTGAACACTGCATTACCAAGTTCCAATCCATTTACAAAAAATTCTAAAGAAGAACCAAATGAACCACCACCTTCCCAAACATCTTCCACAAAGACAACTTCCTTTTTATCAACTCCAAATTGTTCTGTAAGTAATCTGTAATCCAAATCAACACATTCATCTTTCCAATATCCATGAGAATTTGGAATGCTATGCTGTCCAATCATACAAAAGCTTGAAAAGTGTCGCCCAGTAACACCAACATTTTCTAAATCTTTGAATCTAAGGCAAGTCTGTGGAACTACAAGTGGGTTTGCAGGGAATTCAAATACAACTTTACTTCCCATCACTCTCTGAAAGTCAACAATTGATGCAATTGTAAAATATAGATCATCACGCCATCTGCAAACAACAGGATATCTATTAACAGATGTATGCCCATTTTTTACAAAAAATGATTCAACTTCCTTCCATGCTTGTGTATAATCAAATCTTTTTTTTGTTGGAGGATTTCCAATAAATGAATATGTATCATCAGAATGATCAGGGCAATTTATACGATCTCCATCTATAGTCCAATAGAATCGATTACATGTTGCGCATGACTTACGCTCAAATTTTTCATCATCAAATAATTTTACCATGTAATATCGTTCAGGGTCAGCAGAAAACTTTGAAAGAATTTCTTTTTTATCCATTTGAAATGCTTTCGGCTGACCGATATTAAGAATTGTCGATTGCAATAAATTAAATAGAATACATTCAGATTTAGCTCATGTTTGGACTAGGTAAAAAAGGTCTTAAAGAAGGCGATTTTGTTTTTGCTAGACGACCAGATGGTAAATATAACAAAATAATTTTTGGTGCAGTTACTGGTGTTGATGGGAAAAGAATTGGAGTTAACGGAATTATAATTAATCCAGTTGGGCTAAAGAACAAAGTTGAGCAGGGTAAGGCAGGCTCACGAGCTATGGAAATTTTAAAAAATCCCAATCCTGATAATTGTATTCACTTGCTAATTTATCGTATTGAGCATGAGAACTTTAATGATATTGTCGATCTGGATAAAGAACAGGTTCTTGAGCTTCCAAATAGAGTATATGCAACTTTAGAGGGATGGATTCGTGAGGGCATATCTGAATTGACAAATGCTGTGCTTTCTCTTCCACCTGGATCTGAGAGGGACGAAGCAAAACGTATTCTAAAACAGCGGAGGGATACATTATTTGATAAGCCATTAAAGAGGACACTCTACGCAGTTTGCAGAAGTTTGAAAATTCTAAATTAAATTTTAATTTGCTATAATTCTCCATAGTTTTATATTATCCACTTCAAAAAATGGGACAATGGAATATGTTTACGCTGCATTAATGCTTCATAAGCTAAAGAAGGAGATTACTGAAGAAAATGTTACTTCAATAGTAAAAGCATCTGGCGCAGAGTTAAACGAGGCAAAAGTAAAATCACTTGTAGCATCTTTGGCTGACGTTGATATTGAGGAAGCAATAAAAGCCGCTCCGATTGCAGCAGCCGCTCCAGCAGCAGCACCAGCAGCAGAAGGCGGAGAAGGCAAAAAAGCAGAAAAGAAAGATGAAGCGGCAGACGGCAAGAAAGAAGAAGCAGCAATGGAAGGCCTTTCATCCTTATTCGGTTAAATTCTATAACATAATCAAGTCTAGATCTATTCTATCTTCAATGTTATTTACTAGATCATTGATGTAATTGTATTGGTTGAATTTTCAACTCCAATAGAGATGTTCATCTATATTTTAGATCTTTTTGGAACTATGGCGTTTGCTGTAACGGGTGCATTCAAAGCAATTGAACACAAAGCTGACATCGTGGGCATAATCATTTTGGCTACAATCACTGGTGTTGCAGGCGGTACTATTCGTGATGTAATATTAGGAAAATCACTTCCAAATTCGTTGATTGATCCGTCATATGTTGTAATTACAGTAATTACTGGAATTATTATATTTCTTTTACATTCTAGACTACGTAAACATTGGAATCTTTTCTTAAAATTTGATGCGATAGGCCTTGGTGTTTTTACTGTAATAGGTGCCACATTTGCATACAACTTATTTGGAATGAATATTCTCATCATAGTTCTTGCGGGAATGCTTACTGCCATAGGAGGAGGCATACTTAGAGACATATTTGTGAATCAAACTCCAATAGTGTTTGTAAAGGAATTTTATGCTAGCGCAAGTTTTATCGGTGCTCTAGTATTTTATTTTGTTTTAATGTTTAGCGACCAACTTTACGTTGCAACTATTTCGGGAATAGTAATTACTACTGGTTTAAGATTGATTGCAATGAAATACAATTGGAATGCAATTGATAAAAAATGGCAAAAAAGATGGTCAGAAAATAACGAACA
>JACASW010000001.1 GCA_013390785.1 Marine Group I thaumarchaeote | reverse complement strand
AGATTTTGGTGATCTTCTTCCTGTACCAATTAGATGCACCAAAGCATCATAATTTTTTAGTTTGGTTTGAAGTTTTGGCTCTAAGAGATTTGTAGATGTCATCTTTACTTCAGAGGCATGTTTACGAAAATTTTTTCGGGAAATTCCTAAAACATTGATTTTCTTTTTATGAAGAAAATTTCTTAGGTTTTTACCTACAAAACCATTAGCGCCAGTAATTGCTATATCACTAGATGTGCTTGACATGAAAAAAATCACACAACAAGTGATTTTAAGGATATCATTAGTTATTCATTGTGGATCCTCCAAAAAAACCTGTAGGTAATTTACGCACTGGATTCACTACTGGTACAAGTGCTACAGCTGCCTCCGTTGCAGCTGTTTTATCAATTATTAATCAGAAAAAAACTGATTCGGTTGATGTTTTGCTTCCAAAAAAATCTAGAATCAAAATTAATATCAATAATTGTGAATTTGAAAAAAACAAGGCACGTTGCTCAGTAATTAAAGATGCAGGCGATGATCCAGATGTAACGCATGGTGCTGAAATTGTAGTTGACTTGGAACTAACACCAAAACCAAATTCTATTGAAATAGACGGTGGAGAAGGTGTTGGTCGAGTAACAAAGCCCGGAATAGGATTAGAGATTGGCCAAGCTGCAATTAATCCAACCCCACGAAAAATGATCATAGAAAATTTAACTGAAGTCGGAAAAGAGATTTTAGAAAAGAATGGAATCAAGGTAATGATATCAGTTCCAAAGGGTAAAGAGCTTGGACCAAAGACTGACAATCCGCGAATTGGAATTGTTGATGGTATATCAATTCTGGGAACAAGCGGGATTGTAATGCCATACTCAACTGCATCATTTGCAGCTGCTATTCGCCAGCAGCTTGATGTTGTCATTTCGATGGGAGATGATACTGTTGTCTTAACAACTGGTGGAAGAAGTGAGGATTTTGCAAGGAAAATTTTTGATCTTCCTGATCACTCATTCGTACAATTTGGAGATTTTTCTGGGTATACAATTTCACAATGTGCAAAAAAGGGAATGAGTAAAGCGCATGTTGGTGGGTTTATCGGAAAATTTGCCAAGATGGCAACTGGTGTAAAACAGACGCATGTAAAGGGCTCAAAAGTTGACATGGCTTTTCTCTCGGAATTGGCAAAAAAATGCGATGCTGAAGAAGATGTTATTCAGAAAATAAAAAATGCAAATACTGCTAGAAACGTTCAAGAGATCATTCTTGAAAATAATATTGATGGATTCTTCGATCTGATTTGTTCAGAAGTTTACAAGCAAATGAGGGACCATTCAGAAAATAAGATTCCTATTGAAATTATCCTGTTTAATTTTGATGGAAATGTTTTAGCGCGCTATCCCAAACAGTAAGGGATTTTATTAAACTATCATACAATCAACGCATGGAAAAAACAGCAATTTTAGCCATTACTAAAAATGGTATTAAGATCGCAAAAGAACTAAAGGAAAAATTCTCCTCCTGGGAAGTGTTTGCACCCAATAAATTCTCTGATGGTAACACGAGTGTTAACTGGTATGCCGATAACACATCGACAAAAATTGTAGAATTATTCAAATCAAATGATGCACTAGTTTGTTTGTTCTCATTAGGTGCTGTTGTAAGATTAATTTCGCCACACCTGAAAGACAAGAAAACTGACCCTGCGGTTATTGTAATTGATGATAAGGCTCAGTTTGTAATCAGTACACTTTCTGGACATCTGGGTGGAGCAAACAAACTTACAAACGACATTGCAGATAGACTTGGTGCGACACCTGTAATAACTACAGCAGCTGATGTAAACAAAACCATTGCAGTAGATCTTGTTGGAAAAGATTTTGGGTGGAAGATTGATGATGACTCCAATGTAACTAAGATTAGCGCGTTTATGGTCAATGAGGAAAAAATTGGTGTGTATCAAAACTGTGGAAGAAAAGATTGGTGGGGAGATAAGCTACCGGCTAATGTTACTATATATCCTACAATCAATGAACTAAAAAATTCAGATTCAAAGGGGTGTTTGATCATAACAGATGAAATTGTTGACGATGGTTTGTTACAAAATTCAGTAGTTTATAGACCGCCAAGTCTAGTAGTGGGAGTTGGATTACACTGGGATACTACAAAAGAAACTATCAAAGACGGTTTAATGAGGTGCATGAATGAATTCAAACTTAGTGAAAAATCAATTACGAAATTTGTGTCTATTAAGAAAGAAAAGGATGTAGTTGGTCTTGCTGAACTTGCAAAGGAAATATCAAAACCTATAGAATATTTTGAAAAGGAGGAGCTTGCTTCTATTTCTACTCCAAATCCATCAAAAACTGTTCAAACATTTGAAGGAACAGCGAGTGTCTCAGAAGCTGCAGCGATAAAATCGTCAGGGGGAGAGTTAGTTGTTGAGAAACAGAAATTTCCTCCAAATTTAACTATAGCAATAGCGAGGATACGAAATTGAAACGTGGATTAATGTTAATTGATAGGGGAAGTAGGGAAAGAGAAGCTGAAGAAGAACTAGAAATCATTTGTGAGAAAGTTAGGGAAAAAGGAAACTATGATTTTACAGAATTTTGTTTTCTTGAAGTCGTTCCACCATTTATTGAAGATGGAATGGAAAAATGTCTGAAAAAGGATGTAGATGAGATGACGATTGTACCGTATTTTCTCTATCCCGGTAAAAAAGTAAAGATAGCGGTAGCAGATGCGATGAAGTACCAAAAAGATACCAAAATCAAGTTTCTTGTCTCAAAACCAATGACTATGCACAGAACATTAGTAGATCTAGTTGACAGTAGGATAGTTTCAGCGTTAAAAGAAAATGAAATTTCATTGTCAAAAGATAAGGTGGACGTGCTAGTAATTGGTCATGGGAGTATGGATCCTAATGCGGGAATCTCAATTAATTACATTGTAGATGAACTAAGAAAGATCTACAAAAATGTGGACAGATGCTACCTAGAAATTGAAGAACCAAACATTGAACAGGGTATACAAAGCTGCCAAAATAATAGCCCAGACGTCTTGGTTATAGTATTTTATTTTCTGCATGAGGGGGCACATGTTAAGACTGACATTAATAATGATTTGAAGCCTGCACTGGAAAAATCAAATCTGAAAAAGGTTTGTGTTACAAAGCATCTTGGTGCTGATGAAAAAATGATTGATTTGATCGTTGAGAGAGCAAAGGAGGTAGAAAATGCAAACTAGGAAGGGGCAATCAATAGAAGATGAAAGTATGGAGATTATTGAGCGTGAGATTGGATCTCACCCATACAGCGACATGGAATGGCCAATAGTCAGAAGAATTATTCATGCCACGGCAGATTTTGATTTTGCTGGAAAAAACAAGATAGTTTTCCACAATGATGCAATCACAAGTGGAATTAATGCGCTGAAAAATGGTTGTAGTATAATCACAGATGTGAATGGTGTGATAGGTGGGTTGAACAAGCAAAACCCAAAAGATTTTGGAAATAACATAATATGCAATATTTCCGACCCGGGTCTGGCTGAAAAGGCAAGACAGGAGGACAAAACTAGAGCACAGATGTCCATGCGAATTGCAGCTTCTGACATGAATGGCGGAGTTGTGGTAATAGGTAATGCCCCAACTGCATTGTTGGAAGTAATCAAGATGATTCAAGAGAAAGTTACGAAACCTGCATTAATTATAGGAATTCCCGTGGGATTCGTGTCTGCGGTAGAATCAAAAGAAGAATTACAAAAGATTGATGCCCCATTCATTACTAATATTGGTAGGAAGGGTGGAAGTTCCTGTGCTGCATCAATTGTTAATGCATTATTCAAACTGTTAAAGGAAAATTAGATAGATGATTGGTAAAAAAGCTGCATCCATTTGCGTTATAATTATTGGAATGATTGTAGCTTTACCATTCAATTACATATATGGAATAGGTGGTTTTGAAGTTGATGCAGTTTGGGCAATTGTTGGAATTGTTATGGTTGCCACTGGTTTTTATTTATTAAAAAATTCAGCGAAACTGAAACCAATCTAAACTCTCTTACTAACAAGTTTCGTAGCATACTTTGCGCTATCAAAGTACAGGTGACAGTATGATGCAAGCGTATTGTATTCAAAAAGAGCATCCTTTTTACCATATATCCCCTCGCCAATCTTCAGATCATATACAAGTTTAGCATCTCTTGCTAGATTACTAATCTTTGAGTAATGAAACTCGTGTGCACGAAACTTTGCCGGACCAGAAATCAAGCAGTTTGATGTAATTCTCCCTTCGGTATAGTTTAGCGTCATCTTCTTCGTCATCTGAGTTTCTGCATCGAACAAGCCTACCATCTTATACTTTTTTTTGCCAAAGCTTATTGATTTTGTAAGATACATCAGTCCCCCACACTCCGCATAGATTGGCATTCCCTCTTCAGCATGTTTTTTTATCAGATTCCTCATAGTTGTGTTCCGTTCAAGTGATTGTCCTAAAACTTCAGGAAATCCACCTCCAATGTAGATTAAATCGCATTTTGGAATTTTTTTGTCGCTTACTGGGCTGAAAAATTTTAGTTTCGCTCCTTCCCTACGTAACGCCTCTAGGTTGTCATGATAGTAGAAATTAAACGAACTATCAAGTGCAACAGCTATCGTGGTAGTAGGGTTTTTGAATTTTTTTGACTTAGCCTTTGAAAGTTGTGGCACATTTTTTGAAATCTGAATTATCTTGTCGATATCAAGGTTATCAGAAATCTCACGCGAAATTTTTCTAATCTTGTTTTGCAGTGGCTTTTGCTCCTTTACTGGAATCAATCCAAGGTGTCGTGATTCCATGCTATCAGAATTTTTTAGTATGGAGCCAAGTATTGGTACCTTGAGACTTGTAAGAGCTTGTCTACACATCTTTTCATGCTTCTTGCTGCCAATCTTATTCAAAATGATACCAACAATCCTAGAATTACGATGAAATTTGGCAAACCCAAGTGCAGTTGCGGCAATGGAACGTGCAGCCTTACTTGCATCCAGAATTAAAATTGTTGGTGATTTTAGTAGTGATGCAACATGATGTGTACTAGCGTAGTTTGTCTTGCCACCAAATCCATCATAGTAACCCATTACTCCTTCAATTATAGAAATATCAGACGCGGAATTTTTTACAAAACTTTGTACAAGCTCGTTTTCTCCCATCAACCAGACATCCAGATTTCTTGTATCATTTCCTGAGATTGCAGAAAGGTAGCTGGGATCAATGTAATCTGGACCAACCTTGAACGCCTGAACATTGTATCCCCGTTTCTTAATTCCATAAATTATCGCAGATGTGATCGATGTTTTGCCAACTCCGCTGGTTGCTCCAGCAACAACTAACCTTGGAATCTTCAATTCTTTGTCTAGTAATTTCATCTACTATCAATCTTTTTAGTTTAGAGAAAATTCAAAGTAAATGTGGGTCAAAAGGGACTTGTTATAGTATATACCGGCGGAGGCAAGGGAAAAACCTCTGCCGCACTAGGACTTGTACTAAGAGCGGTAGGATACAACCACAAAGTTTGTATGGTACAATTTGTAAAGGGCTCCTGGCATTACGGTGAACTCGATTCTGCAAAAAGATTAGCGCCAGAATTTGAATTGGTTACGGCAGGCAAAGGATTTGTAGGCATTTTGGATGACAAAAGCCCTCGCGAGGAGCATGTAAAGGCTGCAAACGATACGCTGGCAATTAGCAAGGAAAAGATAATGTCCGGCAAATTTAATGTCGTTATCCTGGACGAGATCAATTATGCAGTACAATTAGAGCTGTTGAAGATAGATGATGTGATAGATCTCATAAAGTCAAAGCCACCAGAGCTTGATCTTGTACTGACTGGCAATCATGCTACAGAGGAAGTTATCGAGATAGCTGACCTTGTGACAGAAATGAAAGAAATCAAGCATCCTTTCAAGTCTGGAATAAAAGCAAAAAAAGGGATAGATTTCTAATCAGCAACAATAAATTAGCTAGTTAAAAAATTACAGTAAATGACAACTGAAGTACATGAATTACCAGAAGTGGGAGAAATCGTTGTAGCTACTATTTCTAAGATAGGTGATCATGGTGCTTATGCTACTTTAGATGAATATAATGGCATTCAGGGATTTTTACATGTTTCAGAAATAGCACATGGTTGGGTACGAAATGTTAATAAATTTGTAAAGGAGGGAGAGAAAAAAGTTCTGCTTGTAAAGAAGATTAGAGAGGGCAGAGAAGAAATTGATTTGTCACTTAAACAAGTTTCAAGGGATCAACAAAAAAAGAAACTTCTTGATGTAAAACGATTCGAAAAAGGAAAAGGCATCATCAAAAACGTACAAGAAAAGACAAAATTGTCAAATGATGATATTGAAAAACTGGAAGACAAAATTCTCTCAAAATATGATTCTATTTATGATGGTACTGTTGATATCGCTAGAAACGGAATTAAAGTTTTTAGTGATTTAAAATTAGCAAAAAAGATTTTAGATGTAATTGAAGAAGTTAGTGTCAAAATTAAATTGCCCTCGGTTGAAATTAGAGGCATTTTAGAATTAACAGATAATAGCTCGAATGGGGTCGAAAACATTAAGAAGAGTTTACAGGGTTTTGAAAAAACAAATCAAAGTGTAGAGATTTTGTATATAGGAGCTCCAAAATATAGAATAAGTGTAACTGCTCCAGATTTTAAATCTGCAGAAAAAACACTCAAACCTATTTTAGAGGGCATAGAAAAAAATATTGGAAAAAATAAAGGCAGTTTTAAATTTACGAGAGAAGACTCTAGGAAAACTGGTGGAGAATAATGCGATTTCAGCTAAGAAAATGTTCTGAATGTGGAGAATACACGTTAAAAGACGAATGCAAAAAATGTAATAAAAAAACTGTGTTATGTCATCCAGCAAAATTTTCCCCCGATGACAAATACGCAAGATTACGTATAGCAGAAAAAAATAATTAAATTTTCAAGGTGCGAATGTACCTGTAAGTTGTGTCTGTTCTATGATGTGACCTTCCATTGCTTTTTCAACGTCTGCCTTTGTAGACTCGCCAGGAAGATTTAATTCGCTGTCAAGTGCGTAAAGTTTGAATACATACGTGTGTCTTTTGTCAGGTGGTGCAGGTCCGCCATATCCTACTTTGCCAAAGTCTGTCGTACCCAACTTACAGATCCTTTTAGTGGAAAGTGGTCCATCAGCGTTCAACATGTTCCATACAACCCAATGCACCCAAACCTTCCCAGCAGGTTCCATAGCATCCGGGTCATCCATAATTAGAGATAGTGATTTTGTTCCTTCAGGAATTCCACTGGATGATAAGGGTGGTTCTTCATTACCATGCTTGTATCCACATTCTCGTGGTATCTCACCACCATCTGAAAAAACTGAGCTAGTAAGTTTGAGGTTTCCCATTTGCTTAATTTTGTGCTCTTCTACAGTTAAATTTTGCTAGGATTCCAGAACAATCTTATCGTTTGAAAATGACATGACTGAACCACCTAACCCTTTGATTTTATTTTTTAATTCGTTGTCAACCGTGGCAATTATGCCTCCACGCTTTCTTACACGTTCAATTATCGCTTGATCTGCAAATTTACCAGACATTTCAGTGGTCTTCAAGTTTCGTGCAAATTCAAGAGTTGTTACAGCATCCTGTTTTTTCTTTTGCGTTTTAGAAAGTTTTCTCAGCTCATTTAATACTACAGATGGAACAACAAATTCAATTTGACCAATCTCTGTGTTTACAGAATCAATATTCTTGATCTTTCTAGTAGCTAAGTGAATCAGAAAGCTTGTATCACAGATAACTTCAACCAACTATTCCTGCACCAATAAGTCTCCATCTTTCTGCAATTCTTCTGCTAAGTGCAACATTTCCTTTAGCAAAAAGACATACAGGCCTTTTGAATTCTACTTCTATGTTATCAGATTTTACTTTGTTTACCTTTGCAGGTACAGGAGCGGTGCCTACGTTAACTCTGAGGAGTTCGCCTACTGTTACAGGTGTAACTTTGGTTTCCCCAGCAGAACCGACAGCCGTATCAAACAAACTTATTTTTAATTTCGCTTCCGTTGAATTTTCCGGTAGTGTGCCAGGTTTACCTACAACAGATCCTATTAACGAATCACTTGTTGAAAGAGATGGATCAAGCTTTGTTCCAATTGCAACTAAACCTCCTGATTTTACCTCATCCACAATACCAGCACCAGTTCCCAAAGAAACTATTTCTGTCTGGATAGATTGATAAGATTTCTTCTTTGAATTAATTATTCCAGGTTTAATCTCAATTTCATCGCCAACCGATAACTTTCCTTGAGTTATGCTGCCTCCAATTACTCCTCCTTTGAGATTTTTTATTTTAGTTCCAGGTTTGTTTATATCAAAAGATCGTAAAACATGCATTACAGTATCACTAGATACATCTCTAGCTGGTGTTTCAATCGTTTCTTCAATAGCACCTATCAATGCATCCATGTTAAGAGATGACTGTGCGCTAATTGGTATAATTGGAGAACTAGCTGCCTTTGTTCCTTTTACAAACTTTGTAATTTCAGAATAGTTTGATAAAGCATCTTTATGTGATATGAGATCTACTTTGTTTTGAACAATTACAATTTGCTTAATTCCCAATATCTGCAAGGCCAAAAGATGTTCTTTTGTTTGAGGTTGTGGGACTTTAGAATTTGCAGCAACTAACAACAAAGCACCATCCATTAATGCTGAACCTGAAAGCATGTTTGCCATCAAACTTTCATGTCCTGGACTATCTACGAAACTTATCACTCTTGATAATTCACTTTCTTTTCCACAGTTATGACATTTTGGCTCAGTTGAATACCCCAATGGTGATTCACAGTCTTTACATTTGTAAAATGCTGCGTCTGAATATCCAACACGTATGGTAATGCCTCTTTTTAGCTCTTGACTATGTACACTAGTCCAATTTCCAGTTAATGCCTGAATTAGAGTTGTTTTTCCGTGGTCTACATGACCCGCAGTACCAATATTGACACATGGTTGTTTACCATATTTCTTTATGTACCAATCAGGAAGTGAATCTTTCCAATGCATCATGCAAAATTGAAAATTCTAGTATGTTAACCTATGCCTTTGGTTTTTCTTTAGGAGCTTCTGCCTTTGGTTTTTCTTTAGGAGCTTCTGCCTTTGGTTTTTCTTTAGGAGCTTCTGCCTTTGGTTTTTCTTTAGGAGCTTCTGCCTTTGGTTTTTCTTTAGGAGCTTCTGCCTTTGGTTTTTCTTTAGGAGCTTCTGCTGTCTCCTCTTTTTTTGGTTCCTCTAGCTTAATTTCAGCATTTAACTTGCCATTAATTTGATAAATCTCTTCAGATATTGTATTTCCTCTGAGCAGCTTTCGTTTTCGCAAACCTTTTTTGGTATCTTGTAAACCGACTCCTTTTGATATTAAAACCCGTTTTCTTGCAGTTCCAAGTAAATCCGCTCTCATAGGAATGCCTGACTTGTCACTGCCGCCTGTAATTTTGATCTTTCCTTCTAATCCAACAAGAGATGCATCCGTTTCTTGACCTATTAGTAGTCCAAGTAATGGACCTGCATCATTATCTTTTAATTCCTTAGTGATTGATTTTCCCTTCGTATCGGATATTGTTATCTTGAAGTTAGCCAAGCGATCGAAAAAATTGTCAAACCACTAATTAACCTTTGGAGTTTGTTATCTAGAAACCCGGTCTGTCTGGAATATAATCGGCCGACATGTTTAGTGCCTTCTCTTTCATAATCTCCAAATACTTTTCGTAATCTGCCTCAAAGTTACAGTGTGGACATTTTACTTTTGTAATCTCATCGTCAAGAACTGCAACTTTTTCACATTCTGGGCATTTAGCATCCATGAAAAAAATAACCAATCAAGCTATATAATGCTAATTTTAAAACTCGAATTGAGCGGAGTTAGTCCAGACTGGCAGGACGTCAGCTTCCCAAGCTGGAGGTCGCGTGTTCAAATCCCGCACTCCGCATACTTGACTTGAAATTAACGCAAATCTTTATCGTCTACTTTTTCAATTGAAAGGATTTCAATTATTTCATTGATTTTTGAAACAATATCAACGTATGAGGGTGAAACGATCTCTCCCTTCTCATTGTGATCAATTATCAGCTTTTTTACCATAAATTTTCTAATTATTTTACTATATTTCAATCTATTAAATTGATAAAAAAGTCTGGATTATAGATTGGCCGTCATCACTCATTTCTGGATGAAATTGTGTTCCAAAAATGTTCAAATCGTTATGTTTTACAATTTCATACTTGCATGATTTGGAGCTGGCTAAACTATGAAGCTGGCTGCCTAATTGTGAAATCTCGTAGTTATGACTTTCAGTTACGTCTATTTTCCCACGGCAAATTTCGTTTTCCTTTTCAATGACAACAGTTTCCTGGCCCCCTACATGTTTATCTGATTTTTTGATTGTGCCACCTAATGTAATGGCTAGAATTTCAGCGCCATAACAAATTCCAAGTAATGATTTTTTCTCAGATACGGCATATTTTATTATTTTAGAATTTACAGCGTTAATTCTTCTATCATTTTTTCTTCTTCCAGAAAGAATAAACGAATCAAATTGTTGCATATCTGATAAATTTACTTCATCAAATTTTTTACTGATAAATTCAGTTTTCTTTTCAGAAAGAAAGTTAATCAGATTTTTTGTGTAGATAGAGCCGTTGTCCACAACAAGTAGCAACTATTTGCCTACCTCAATTGAGATATAATGCAGCTCACTTACGTTGTCGACAACTTTGAGGTAACCAAAGTTGAGTGTATTTCCTTCCTCCCACATTAGAATGCGCTTACCAACTCCAGCCTCATTAATTAATTGTTTAATCAACTGTGTTGTAGATTCCACGTCAGATTGTGAATAGAATGCAATGTCACCTACACTGAACGACAATGGAATTTGAATTGAAGTTGGAGTGGTTACCCGAATGTTACTTTCTTCAAAAATTGACATTATCGTGTCTATTCTTCCAGGTTTATCCAATACCACACCACCAACAGTGGTAATAGCTGTTCCAGTAGTAACACCCGATAGTTTTTGTAGATATGCCTCAAATGCTGATTCCTGTGTATCGCCTAATCCAACATAGTATTCTCCGGTAAATGCGGCACCAACAGCTGCAATAGTACCGAGCTGTGCTACAACACCACCTGCACCAGCAGTATAAACTGGAATAAAGTAGGTGTCGTGCTCACCCACTTGATATAATATATTATCTCCAATTCTAGGATTTCGTAAAAGTGTCTTTAATTGAGCAAAGTCTGGATCTCTATCCAATGCTTCACGAACAGAAGTAGGACCTAACAGCTTTGTTTCAGATTCTATTGGAACTTCATAAAATTGCATTCGGCCCAAGTTTGGAGTATCATTTTCCACAACCATGTATCCAGCCAAGTTTCTTCCCTGTGATCCTCTAAGTTCCAGAGATAGCAGACCAACAAATTCTGGTTCTTCAAATCCAGGTGGCTTTGCTTCAATATAGTAAGTATCTAGACCACGAGGAATTTCATAGAATTCGTTTGCCTGTATGAATATATCAACATCAGTAACGTGATAGATGTTGTACATTTCAGTCCTCCAGTTGAAAAGCTCTTGTGGATACCTAATCTGCTCTTCAAGCCATGCTGGCATCTCAATTACTTTGTCCTGATATTGCTCCAGGAACATATTAGAAAAAAAGTCGTCTCCATGTTTGATTAGTTGAACATTACCGTTATAGGTGTCAACTAAGCCGTAACCCGCCAGTCTAAGATATGGATTTCCCGCTGACCAAGGCACGCTGCTTGAATCAAATCCAACTATGAGTGGAACGAGCCAATAGGTATTCTCACCATCTGTTACTGGAAGTGAATCGATTTCCTTTCCAAACAAGTTATACAAAAAGTATGGATAGAGCGTCTCCATCCTTTCATTAACATCCTTGTATCTCAAAATATGAATTGACGTTCCGGGATATGAGATCATGAAGTTTGGTTCAAACAGCCAGCTAACAGGTGGGGCAATTTCCAAGCCGCCCAATCCGTCATAGGACGCATTGTTTAGTTCTGCAGTAGTTGAACCCCTGTCTGTAGGATATCCTGACCAAGTTTCATCAAGCAGACCGCCCTCACCATAGTAAATTTGTCTTTGTTCAAATAATTCAGAACTGTCAACTATTTGACCGCTGGTTGCTTCTAAGGTTAGAAATCCTTCTGGAACATGAGTATAAACCAAATGTTCGTTATACCATTGGTTTTCTAAGCTTACTGAGGTAGGCAAAATTGGCGCCATTGATGCTGTCCAGTATAGTTTATCGTCAAATCTCAAAATATCATTGTCTTCAAAATTTACATAAGGTATAAGACCAATTTCTGGTTTTAATTTTGCAAATGCTGCTTCCCAGTCCCATACACGTATACCGTCTAAAACATCAGCATTGTCTTTGACATACTGATCAATTTGGTTTGGAGAAATTGATTTTAGTGTAACATCATGAGTATGTTCTATGATTTGATCTAATTCACCAAGGTGTCTGTTCACTCCAATTTGTTGTGCGTTATATGGTCCAAGATATTCTATTTTTTTAGCATCAGCAATGCTGGTATTAACAGACATGGCAATGCCAACAACCACTGCGATTGCAATAATAGTAAAAATTCTGATATAGACATCTCGTTTTAACATGTGTGTTAGTATTCTAGATCTAATTCTATCAAATATTGAAAACGCAATTAGTGCAAAACCAATAACAAACATTCCGCCTATAGCATATTTTGTATTGTAATCTATGTTCTCGCCAAAGAACATAGTAAAAGCAGACCAAACTATTCCAATTCCTACAATTGCCTCAAATGATGAAGTATAATTAAGCCACTTTGGTTTTCCTTCAGCTGCATCATGAATATAAGATGTAAGCACTTTGAAAATATGGTGCACCCCAACAAACAGCAAGAGTCGTAACCCAATAACACCTAGTATAGGTGGAACCAGAACTAACAGTGCTGGAATCATTGGAGTTACATGTTCTGTTGCATAGGCATAATCAGTTGGTGGTGTTACAAAAGGAAGTGAAAATATTGCAGGTATGTTCTCTACGCCCAAACTGTTTCCGTCTGCTACATACGTAGCGGCAAAACCAAACATGATGTTTGCAAAAAATGCCCCAAAAAGAACAACTTTTGTAAACTGCCAAATTGCAAAATGCGGGACAGACAGCTTGTAATCGTGGAAACTTGGAATAGTTTCTGCTATAGATGAAGTTGGATTACGATTGAAAAAACCAAGCATGGTAGACAAAGTGTACCACAAAATAGAATGACGCTTTACAATGTTAACACGTATCAGTGCTATTCCTGATAGAAGTACAGAAGAAACTAATGCGAAATAAAGTGGTGTTGTGAAGATCTCAGCAAACTCTTCCACATTCATAAATAAGACTACAGCTTGATTGCCTACTAACGCAAAGGCAACAATTGCGATTAGAGCAACTATTCCTATCCTGACAAATTTCCCAGCATCTGGTGGAGGTTGACTACCCCCTTCATTTTTAGCGCTATACAAGTCGAATAACGTCGATTTTTAGTAAATTAATACCTTGTTGGTGTATATGCAGGATTTACGTGCCAGAGATTGATGCTATGCCTTTGCATACCATATAGGCTGCAGCATATTTTGGAACGGAGGTTTTTTCATTCATATATGGACCAAATTTTGTATTTTTTAAACTAAATTTAATTGGAAAATTTGCTAAAATTTCTACTGGTTTATCCTCAATCAAACACGCTTCTATGTATGGATTGAATTTTTCAATGTCTTGGCAGACTAGTTTCGCAAGCCCGCTTTTACTATTTAGCGAGCCCTCAAGTCGAAAAATTCTATGAATATCTGATGTCACATTGGAATCTATCTTGACTCCAATCGAATTTTTCATTTCTTCAAGTTTTTGTTGATAAGCGACTTGTCCATCAGAGATGACCTTTGTAATGGTCTTTGATCTTTTAGACTTGGAACCAAAGAGCTCCTTTGCCACACGACCAGACCAACCAGAATCGCCAAGATCCGGAAATGAAGTTCTTGAAGGATTGTTTTTTGGAAACCCAAACCTTTCAGGTATGGCACTCTGAAATTTGATATAATCAATCAAATCACGTCTTTCGTTAGAACCCAATTGGTTATAGGACGAGTTTGTAACATAAACATGAAATCCTTCATTACCTGAAAAGGATATTCTGATATTCTTATCATCTATTTGTAAATCACTAGTTAAAATTTTCATCAAGTTCAAAACTTCTTTCTTTACACCAGAAATACAATTTTGGCAAGGCAATGATACAAGATCCAGTTTGTTTGATTTACATTTTGGACAAGCGTCCTGCACTAAAGATATCTCAGCGCAAGAAACACATTTCATGCATATGTGATCTTTCCTGCAAGATAGTTTTAGATCCTTTGCATCTATATCAAAAATAAGATCCGCCTCTTTCCAGTCTTTTTCTGCCATTGGTAAATTTGGAAAAGAGTAGTACCCGTTTGAACAAAAAACATCAGAAGGTACATTTGTCATTAACATCAAATGCAAATCTTTGTCAGTTTTTAATGACATATGTCTTATCATTCCAGAATTAAATTTTTTATAGCCATATTCCCTTTCTTTTGATCTGTCTGGAACGTGAATTAAATCAAAATGATCAAAGTAGTATTGTTTGAAAGTTTCTTCTAAAAATTTTAAATCATTTTCAAGCATTTACAATCTTTTCCTACCAAACTGCATTGGATTTATAATATTATCACAATCAGGTGTAATATAGCAAAGATTATTACTTTTGATCTTTTCGCATGATGGACAAGCATATTTTGTTTTGTTGCCGCCTGTTTCACCAGAAACCTGTTTGATTTGGTAACGCGTAACTTTTTCATTATAATCAGGAGCATTTTTGAATAATGGTGCAATTTCATCTATTGTCTGTCCTCTTCCAAGAAGAAATGTAGCTAACATAAATCGGCCAGAGTGCGATAAGTTTTCTCCTTTGTTGAGTACTTCTATTGCATGTTCAATGCATGGTGGATACGCTCCTGTTACAACTGTGTTAACTACAAATTTTTTTGCCAAAGTAGATAATCTTTTAACTTTATCCTCAAATCCGTCAGACATAGATGGTGTGTTGGCAGACTTAATCTTGGAGCCTATATAGCCACTAAGTTTCCACCGAATCAATCTCACAGATTCACGTGGGCTCAAAAAAACCATACCATTCTCAACATGTCTGTTAACTAACTTCCATTCACGCTCATGAAAATTTACAGCATGCTTCAAGTAATCAGGAATTGGAATAACAAAATAGCCTCCGGTCTTTTTGATAGTTACAGAAAAAATATCTCGAAAAATTTTGATTGCAAATTCTTCGCTTGTTTTATCTGAATTGCTAACTAGATCTCTTTGTAGAAATTTTTCAGCCCGACGAGCCTCAGCAAGAGAAAATTTGTTGATCAGTGTGTTAAGCCCACTTAGTTTTAGTAGTACAATTGCTATCAAAAATGAAAATACGTTTAGTGGAAGAGTAGTCTCTTTTTCACTTGGATCATCTAGTTCAGGATAGTAAGTTTTGTCCTCTGCTGCAGATTCAATCCGTTCATATGCTTTATCCACAATAATCTTGAGATCTGGATCAGTAGCAAATTGTTCTAATGTAAATCCCTTATCTTTCAGATACTGCCCAGCTTCTGCTAAGAAAGGATATTTTGCAATCTCATCTTGTCCTAAACTTATCATATATTGACTACCCAAACCTTTCTAAAAAAATTTGATTTAAAAGCCTTCAAAACAAAAAAAACAATACTGTTTAAATTATGTTTTGAGTCCTTCCATGCGTGCAGATCGGACTTCATGTTTCAATTTCAGGTTCTATTGCTAATGCAGTTACTAATGCAGTAGAGCGTGAATGTTCTGCGTTTCAAATTTTTACAGGAAATCCTAGAGGATGGTACTCTAAAGATCTTCCAAATGAAGATGTTTCAAATTATAAGAAAAATCTTAGCGAGTCTAACATTGATAGGTTTGCGACTGTAGCACATATGCCATATCTTCCAAATCTTTCCACTCCAGATGATCCCAGTTATGAAAAATCGATTAAAGCCATGATAAGAGAGGTTGAACGATGTGCCAAAATAGGAATACCGTATCTTGTAACACATTTGGGAAGCCATAAGGGATCTGGAGAAGAAAATGGAATTAAGAGATTAACAAGTGCGCTAATGAAAGTTGCAAAAGCAACAAAGGATGTTACAATTCTTCTCGAAAATACCGCAGGACAAACAAATTCCGTTGGTTCTGATTTTACACAACTAGCAAAGATTTTCTTCAGCCTGGAACCTGCAGATCGATTTGGGATATGTATTGACACATGTCATGCATTTGCTGCAGGATATGATCTAGGAAATGAGAAAAATGTAAAAGATACATTTGAAAAATTTGATAAAGAGATAGGACTAAAACATCTTAAGATTCTTCATTTGAATGACTCAAAGGGCGAACTAGGTTCTCATCTTGATAGGCATGACCATATCGGTTTAGGACAGATTGGAAGTGCTGGATTAAGCAAAGTAATCAAATTAATGAATAAAAATAAAATTCCCATAATATTAGAGACCCCAATTGATGATAGACGAGACGAGTTTGAAGATATTGGAACTGCAAAAGAACTTGCATAAAACTAATTTATTTCACCTAGGTGGCTTGCAATTATGAAATATGATGATGTTATGAAGCTTGCACTGGAACGAGGATTTTATTTCCCAAGTTGTGAGGTTTATGCTGATGCACAGGCTGGATTTTGGGAATATGGACCAGCTGGTGTAAGTTTGAAGAACAAGTTCTTAGAACTTTGGAGAAGGGAATTGGTTAGACGTGACAAAATGATTGAGATTGATGGTTCACAAATAATGTCCAAGTCTGTATTTGAGGCATCTGGCCATTTAGCTAGCTTTGCTGACCCCATTGTAAGGTGCACAAAGTGCAAATCAACATACAGAGCGGATAAAATAATAGTTGACGCCACCAAAACTGTCATTCCTGAAAGCGCTGGTCTTGATGAATTTGACAAGGTTATTTCTGAAAAAAATGTAAAATGCCCAAAGTGCAAAGGTGATTTCGAAAATACTAAAAAATTTAACATGATGTTTCAAGTTGGAATAGGACCGGAAGGCGAAGAGGCCTACCTAAGACCCGAAACGTGCCAGTCCATCTTTGTTGATTTTCCACGACTTTTCAAGACAATGAGAGGAAAACTTCCGCTGGGAATTGCACAAGTAGGTAAGAGCTTTAGAAATGAGATTGCCCCAAGGCAAAGCCTACTGAGGCTAAGAGAATTTTATCAGGCAGAAATTGAGGTATTTTGCAATCCTGCTAAACTAAATGATCTGGACAAGTTTTCGGAGATGGAGAACACAAAGATCCCAATTCAAGTTGATAATGAAGTGAAGGTTATGACTTGCAAAGAAGCTGTAGATTCAAAAATAATTCCAAACAAGTTTGTTTCCTACTATCTGGGAATATTAACTGAATTTTATGAAAAAGCTGGTATAGACATACAAAAAAGCAGGTTTCGTAAATTGGGAGAAAAGGAAAAGGCATTCTATGCGGAAGTGGCTTTTGATTTTGAGGTTGAGACTACTACCGGATGGTTAGAGCTTGTAGCATGTAACTATAGAGCAGATTATGATTTGGGTAGTCACGCTACTAAGAGCAAAGAAAAATTTGAGGTAATGGATAATGACGAAAAAGTACTTCCACATGTTTTTGAGATTTCTATGGGAATAGATCGCAGTTTGTATACCATATTGGAGCATAGTTTACGAGAAGACAAAGAAAATGATAGGATTGTATTATCGCTTAGACCGTACTTGTCTCCAATTCATGTTGGAGTATTATCACTTGTAAAAAAAGATGGTCTTGCAGAAAAAACAGATGAGATTTATCTGCAAATCAAGCGAAAGTATGATGTGTTTTTGGATCATTCTGGTGCGATAGGAAGAAGATATAGAAGATTGGACGAAGTTGGTGCACCTTATGCCATTACGATTGATCACCAAACGTTACAAGATGATACAGTTACACTTAGAATGCGCGACTCAATGGAACAAAATCGAATAAAAGTTTCTGAATTGGATGAGATACTTTCTAAGGAAACAGCTTTTCCTTAATCTTAAAAGAGAAAAATAAAAAAATTGGACTTTATCTTAACGCTTACTCAAGGAAATCCATTGGATTTGATTGTGTATTAGATTGCGTCTGTGACGGAAGTCCTGTTGGGGTGATTGTTGGTATTGATGGAAATTTTTCGTCTGTTTGTTGTGAAGCAACAGCTTCTGCTTCCTGAAGAATTGAGTTTGTCTCTTCAGTCATAGCGCTGTCTTGCATCTCAAACGAATCGCCTGAAAGTGAATCAACCATAAGTCCGTTCAATGTTTCTGTCATGGTGTTCAACTCAGAGTCTGCCTCTGGCATGAATTTACTCATTGTTGGTTTCAATTCTTTCATAGTTGACATCGCTGGTCCAATTGCAATCATTGCATCACCAAGATCATGAATAGTAGTTAATCGTAATTGTACTTGTTCAAGGGAATTTCTAGCATTGCCTAATACTCTTGAAACTTTACGAACTTCTGCCAATTCAGAAGATAAAACCCTACTAGTTGGTGTATCATGGCTCTGCGTTGCAGTGACAATTCTATCAAAAAGTTGTTGATCCCTTTGATGTAATTTTGTCAACATGACGTCCATCTTTGAAGTTTGCACTTGAAGTTTGTTAACTGCTGTTTGAATTCGTGGTTTTAGTGCGCCTTGTGGCTTTACGGTATCACGAATTTTTTCAGTCATACTTTTGACTTCTCTTTGTGCCCATGTCTTTTCAAAAGATGTCATAGAGCATCGTTTACAATTTCGTTCTTAATACTGGGTGTGCATTTAGATCAACACTAGGCTAAATTAAGCTAACAAAAGAGGTATGAATGAATGAAAATTGCTGTTTTTGACTCCGGATTTGGTTCATTATCCATTATAAGAGAAATACAAAAAAAATTCAAAGGAGAGTTAATTTATTTTGCTGATCAGAAAAATTTTCCTTATGGAGTAAAATCAAAAATAGAGTTAGAAAATATCATCAAAGAAACAACAGTTTTACTAGAGAAAAAATTTTCCCCCGAATTAATTGTGATGGCATCAAATACACCTACACTTTTACTCAATTTTTCCAGGATCAGTACGAAGATAATTGGAGTATATCCTCCTCTTAATGATGCTGTAAAAATATCTAGAACAAGAAATGTTGCAATTCTTGGTACTAGATCTATTATTCAGAGTGAGAATATTACAAAATTTATAGAAAATTGTAAAGTACCAAACGATATAGTGGTTCACAAAATTGATTGTTCATTACTTGTTGAACTTGTAGAGTCTGGAAAATTTCTCACAGATAAAGAATATTGTAAAAATATCATCAAAGAAGTTTTAGAAGATGTATTTTTAGATAATTCGATTGATGTTGCTACTCTATCAAGTACACATTTACCATTTTTAGAATCATTTCTAAGATTAATTTTCAAAAATGTTAAGTTTTTAGATCCTGCAGAAAATGTTGCAAACGATGTAAATAATTTGATAAGAGATAATGATTTACAGCAAAATGTATTGAGAATATTTACTTCTGGTGATGTTAATCTTTTTAAAAAAAATCTTCAGATGATGGGAATTAATAATGAAGTTAGTTTTTTGACGACTTAGACTTTGCTTTTCTAAAACCATGGCTGAATGTTTTATCATATAATTTTGAATATTCATATGATTTTGGTTTTATAACATCCCCGATTATGATTATAGCAGTTCTAGTAATCTTTTGATCTCTGACTCTCTTTGTAATTGTCTCTAATGTACCTGTGATAATTTTTTGATCGTCCCAACTTGCACGATAAACAACCCCAACGGGTGTTGATTTTGGGTATCCGCCTGTTAATGCTTCTTTTACTATACTTGATAGAAGATGAATACTAAGATAGAAGATCATTGTTGCTCTATGTTTTGCAAGTTCTGATATTTTTTCACGCTTTGGAACTTTTGTGCGTTTTTCTGCTCTTGTTATTATCATAGTTTGTGTTACTCCGGGAAGTGTTAGCTGAGCTCCAAGTGCAGCTGCGGATGCTAGAAATGATGTAACTCCAGGCACTATTACAGAATCAATTTTTTCTTTATACAGATTGTCCATCTGTTCACGTATTGCTCCGTAAATTGATGGGTCACCATCATGAAGTCGTACTACCTTTTTGCCTTTTTTGGCATTTTTTTTTAATAGATCAAAAATTTCTTCGCGTACAAGTTTTGCAGCGTCATATGTTCTGGATTTTTTGCACAGTTTAAGAATCTCCGGCGGAATTAAAGAGCCAGAATATACAACAACATCCGCCTTCTGAATCAGTTTTTTTGCTTTCACAGTAATTAGATCTGGGTCACCAGGACCACAACCCACAAAGTAAACCTTAGGCACGTTTCACCACCAGAATGGAGAAATATTTGGTAGTGAGGGTATCATCATTAACTTCACCCAATGTCATTTTTCTAATTATTTCATGATCTGTACCAAGATCCTGCCCAATTGCAAAAATAGAATTATCTGGAAATCCTGCATCCTTTAAGACTTGGATTACTTGGTCAAAATATCTTCCATCTTTAAGAAAAATCATGCTTTCTGAGTTTCTCGCAATTTCCTTTACAGTACTCAAATCATAACAAGATGGAATTACTGAAACCTTTTCTGCACCTTCGGCTACACTAACTCCAATTTTTGATGCAAAACTGAATATGGAAACTATGCCTGGAACTACGCTAATTTTCATTTCCGGGTAATTGGCTTTAATCTCTCTGTGCATGTATATCCATGTACTATACAGGTATGGATCTCCTATTGTAATGTAAACAACATTTTTTCCAGACAATACCTTTTCGGCCATTATCTTCGCATTTTTTTTCCAAGTTGCCTCAAGTACATCTCTGTCCTTTGTCATTGGAAATATCAGTCGCACAATTTCTTGGTTTTTCGATTTATCAATTATATCAGAAACAATGGATAACACAATACTTGGTCTATCCTCATTTGAAGCAGGGCACATGATTGTATCCGCTGCATTAATGGCGTTTACAGCTTTAACTGTTAATAATTCTGGATCTCCGGGTCCGCAACCAACACAAACTAATTCAGCCATAAAAAATCATCTTTTTAATTTTTTGTGGCAGACAATACTGTCACTGGATTTCGTGCAAGCATCATAGTACCTGTAGACGTCTTTCTGCTCTTTGAAATAGTAATCTGAGTTATGTCAACTGATTCGAGACCTTGTTCCTCTACAAAAGAGAGAACAGAAAAGATTGTTTCTATCTGTATCATTCCTATTACTATTCTTCCCCCTGGCTTAAGCTTGTCTAGACACATACCCACAATTTTTGCTGTGTCTTTACCTGTTCCACCAACAAATATTGCATCCGCATCAGGTAATTCAGAGATAGCCTCATTGGCATTCTTACCTACTACAGAAACGTTTTGTATCTCAAATTTTGCAAGGTTTTTTTTTGTTAGTTCAACTGCTTTTGGATCATAATCCACCGCATGTACATGACCAGAATCTTCTACTTGTAATGCAGCTTCTACAGACATGGAGCCAGAGCCACAACCAATATCATAAACAATCATTCCAGGCTTTAGTCTGCCCTTGCTAATCTGAACCACTCGAACTTCTTCCTTTGTGATCGGAACTTTTTCATCTCGCTCAAAAAGTTCGTCAGGAATGCCGGGAGTTTTAGTCTTCCACATATGATATAACCAATCTAAGTAAATGGTAGTGAAAAGTTTTCCTTTGGAAGATTCAACATAGTATGAGCCATGATCCATGCAAACAAGTACAAGAAGACGTAACTACCAATTCCTGTTGTTACAAGTTTCTTTCTATCTGACTTTGGGAAGTTTATCTTCATTCCTTTTGCTACGAAACAAGTGGCAACAAAAAGACCAATCATGAATATTATTGATGACCATCTCTTTTCTTCCATGTCGGCTATTCCGTCAAAGAGAAATTCCGCGGCGGCACCACCGATGAGCGCAAGGGCAAAGCGCATCCAGAATAGTGTGTTAGTACGTTTTTTGATTATATTTTGTTGTTCATCAGATACTACTGGATCAGTTGATGCTATTTTCCCAAATCCTTCTTCATCTGGTTTAGCTGGTTGCGTGCGTTTTGTTCCAGGTGGTTCAGCTGTCCACTTGCCTGATACTTTTCCATCATCTTCCGGTTCTGGTTCAGATTCTGGTTCTGGTTCCGGTTCTGGTTTAGATTCTGATTCTGGTTCTGATGTATCTTCTACAGTATCTTGATTAGCAGAAAGTTTCTTTTTCATTTCATTATAATCCCATTCATTTAATCCAACTGCACCGTAAATTGTATTATCAGGATAATTTCGCTCAAACCAATCTCTGTAGTTTTCTTCTAAAATGTATCGCTTAAGATAGCTGTAAGGGTCTTTGTCAGGATCCACAAAATCCTCAGTTTTTTTATCCCTCGAACCGAACCTTATCCTTTTTTACCCATTTAATTTTCTAGGTTGATTCAGTAATGCCTTTTTTAAAACCTTTGTCTGTATATGCAAATAATCGATAAGAGTATAATCAGATACTCCTAACTCATATTATGACACTAGCTGGAATTGAATTAAGATATCTTGTTAATGACATTAACAAAAAAATCGATGGTTACTATGTTAGTAATATCTACGGAATTACAAAAGATAGCCTGCTTTTTAAATTTCATCACCCGGAAAAATCTGATGTTTTACTTATGCTATCCACTTTTGGAATTTGGATAACAAAAGTGAAGATAGATCCAATTGAACCAAACAAACTGTTAAAGCATCTTCGAAATAATCTGCTCCGGTTCAAACTCAAGGAGGTAAAGCAGATAGGTACTGAAAGAATTGTATACTTGACACTTTCCTATTTTGAAAAGGAATTTGTAATTGTTGTAGAGTTGTTTGGTGATGGAAATATCATAATTTGTAACAATGAAATGAAGATTCTAGCTTTGTCACATTCAATTAACGTCAGACATAGACAACTACGTGTTGGTTCACAATATGTTCAACCTCCGCTAGATAACTTGGATATTTTGAATATGACCGAGAAAGATTTTGAACCCATTCACTCTACATCAATCGGCGTAGCAAAATGGATAGGAAAAACTCTGGGATTGCCCAGAAAATATATCGAGGAGATAACGAGATTAGCAAAAGTTGAATCAAAAAAGAAAGGAGAAGATGTATCTAGTGAGGAGGTAAAGCGATTATTTGATTCCGCTACTCAGATTGTTAATAATGTTGTAAATGGTAAGCATGATCCTGAAATTGTTCGGAACGATGAGACCAATGTTAATCCAATTTCCTTAGCTGGAGAAAACCATGAAAAAATTGCTAGTTTTATGGATGGATTGGATACAGTTTTCACCGAAAGTATTGTTACCAAGGGAAAAACAATTCAGAGTTCCCCGTTTGCCAAAAAAATTTCAGAGTTGGAAACAAGACTTGATGAACAAACAAAGGCAATTAAGATAGTAACTGAAAAATCAGAAAAAATTGCTACAGTAGCAAACTCACTCTTTGAAGGCGTCTCTCAAGGAATTTCGTCAATGGATGATCCTAAAATTACTACCTTGTTAAAAATTAACAACTCTGAGATTGTAAAAGAAAAAGGAATAACATATCTCAAAGTTGAAGATGAAAAAATCAAAATGGATTTGAACTCATCTCTTCCCACAACTGCCTCTGCGTTATTCAACGAATCAAAAAAACAAAAAGCTGCTATAGGTTCCATTGAAAAATTAATAGAAAAGACTGAGAAGGAGCTTCAAAAAGTGGTAAAGAAAGGTGAGAATACAAAGGAAATTACCGTTACACAGGTTAGAAAGAAAAACTGGTTTGAGCGATATAGATGGTTTTACACAACAGATGGTGTCTTAGCAATAGGAGGACGTGACTCTTCGTCAAACTCTGCTATTATAAGAAAACATCTTCAGAAAAATGACAAAGTTTTCCATGCTGAAATTTCCGGTTCACCATTTTTTCTGTTAAAGGATAATGTTACATCCACGCCTGCAAGCCTTACTGAAGTTGCTCATGCTACAGTATGCTTTAGCAAGGTATGGAAGGAAGCGTTCTATGGTTCAAGCGCTTACTGGGTTAACCCAGACCAAGTCAAAAAAGGTGCTCCCAGCGGACAGTCTATGGCCAAGGGCTCTTTTATGATTGAAGGACAGCGCAACTTTGTAAAAATATCAAGTTTGAAGATGTGTGTTGCTATAATCAAACATGAAGAAAGTTATTTGCTTACTTGTGGTCCACCAAGCATGAAAGATACAGCAGTTTGCTATGCCATGATAGAACCTACAGGACAAGATATGCCTGATGTTGCAAAAAGAATTCGTTACGAATTTTTGTCAAGCAATGAGGAGATTGCAAAACCATTTAGTATTGATGATTTTGTACGAGTTTTGCCTGCAGGCGCATGTAACATAACAGAATCTGGTTCAGGTACCTAAATTTTCTCGGTATCTTTTTTTGTAAGGATCTTTGTATCTTTTTTTCTTCCTGACACTCTTAGCCAAGCGATATCTCATCCCCGTCCTTCATGCTGTCATATTCGTCAGGTGACAAAATAAACAAAGGAATGTTTGCAAGTGCACACCCAGACGCAACTGTAAGGTCAGCTTTTTGGCAAGCCATTGCAGCAGGGGCAGAATTATTTGATTTTAACGAATAGATTGTGTATGCGCCAACGCTGCTGCCTATTCCATTTGGAAAAACTAAGATAGAGTCTGCAATTTTTTTTCCAAACAGTGCATGTTTCTTATCAGTAATTTCACCTGTTTTTTTATCAACAGAACCCAGAAAGTTGATTGGTTGGCTAGACTTGAGAACCTTGCCAGTAACTTTTCCTTTTACAATAGTTTTTAGAGTCAACTTGTCTCATCCCTCACTATTTCTGACAATGGCTTTAGGTTTACATCCAAACCGTTTGAGTTTTTCAGATAATATGCTCCCTTGATGCTGTTTGTGGTAACGCTATCTGCATCCTTTTTGGTAACCAATGGAGTCAGACATGTGCAACAGTCAGACATTAACTCACATCCAGCACTTTCAAGCTGACCTGCGTATCCCATATGTCTTGCTTGTTCCTGAATTGTTCTGGGACAAAATATTAGACACCTTTTCTTGAATGCCCTTCCCTTGAGCATTGAAGCTAAGTCATTCATCTCCTCCAGCCCAAGCTGTGGACTTCCAAGTGTAATCAGGTCTCCCGACTCTGTGGTATTTAGCTCATCGTAAACTTTCTGCATTTCCTTTTCATCAAAATCCACCTTTTCGGATGCGTTGCTGTTATCATCCAAAACAAACTTGCCGCATGTTCCAGATGTACCCATGCTGGCACACAATGACTTGTTACATCTTTTATCCAAATTCTTTACGCCGGAAATTGCGACGGATTTGTCCGCCACCTTTCCAGCAAAATATCCCAATAGTCCGAAGGTCAGCTCGTTTGGATCTGAAATCTTCATTGAAATTGACATGGTTGGGGAATCGTCCTTTCGTAGATCAGAGTATGGGCTTTTACCCGTAATTGCGCTTGCCAGAGCAGAAAATGCGCTTTCCTTGTTTGTCTTTAGCTTTCCAACCGAGTTTGCATAAATTGCTGCGTTGGTTTCCGCAAAGGCAACTTGTGTAGCTTCCTGTGGCATGTCATAGATCTCATAAGGAATGCAGGAAAATGACGGAGTTACTCCCATCTTCTTGTATGATTCTCTGATACTTTCTTGCTTTTGTATAAAATTTTCATCAAGACCAAACTTTTCTACGCTGTCCTTGTCATAGCCCATCGGGTTTACTGTAGTCCTTACCTTGAATTTTGCATTCTTGCTTATTGTTGCTAAAAATTCTTCTCCCGCATCTCCAATTGTGTTGTAGTTTACGCCAGAGACATGCGCCCAATGAATAGGTACAAGTTTTTCAGCGTCTGTTGCTTCGCCAGTTGCTGATAATATTCTATATGCTGTTTGTAGCGCTTCGCCATGTTCTCCGTTTAGTGATTTCTCTTCATCCTTTGTTAATTCCAATAATTGTAATTTGGCTTTTCTCTATAATAGTGATTACGAACTATCTTGTTCGTGAGACTTGTAGTATCGTGAAACTACTTCTTTCTCTGCTTTCGGACTCTCTGCTGTTTTTTCAGCTGGAGCTGTTGATTCTACTTTTGGACTTTCTACGGTTTTTTCAGATGAAATAATTGGTTTTTTGTTTCCAACAATCCTGAAAACCTTGACGCCAGTAATTGGAGATGTGCCCTTGACTGCCCACTTGCCGTTTTTCATCATTACGGCCTTTGGGTTCTGAATCTTTACCTTCTTTTTTGCCTTAACGTCGTAGGCTTCCCAAGTGACATTCGTTTCTGATTCAATAAGATATTTTTTTTCATATTCTTCCCGCTCTTGCTTCCTAGATTTCTTCTTTAAGTGTGGTTTTTTCTGTGCAGCTTTCCTAGTTGAGGTCTCACCTATGTCACCATCATCAGTAAAGGTAAATCCTTCCAATGATTTTGTGATTGGGATTTCAAAAGTATCGCCGCTATCAGCAAAGGCAAATCCTGCATTTTCTTGATATCCATGCTTTCTTAGCTTTGTCTCAGGTTCTGGAGTAGGTTCATGCTTCTGCTTCTCTGAAGTGGACACAATTTTTGCTTGATAAATTCTATCTTTCAGGTAAGTCTTAACCAAATCTTGCAGAAAATCCTTATCAGATATGAAAAGTTCTTTGCCTGTTTCAAGACTTTCTCTTATGTGCTGAAGCCTATACTTGTCTCCCCTGCCAAGCGCAATTAGCATCTCTACTTGTTCAATCTTAGTTAGCAATGCTTTTCATTTTATTTTGCTGAAAATTAAACTTATAACAAAAAATCATGCGACACTCTATGTAAATGAAGAGAATCCTTGATGGCATGCAAAAGACAATGATGGCTGTCAAGCCACCCAGATATACAGCATTGGAGGGATTGCAAAAGGCTGAAACTGCCAATCCTTTCAAAATACTGATTGGAACGGTGCTTTCCGCTAGGACTAAGGATGAGAATACTACCAAGGCGGTAACAGGACTATTCAAGGTGTATAACACACCACAGAAACTAGCTAAAGCCAAGGTAAAAGATGTTGAGAAGATAATAAAATCAGTTGGATTCTACCATGTAAAATCAAGACGAATAATAGAGGTTGCAAATATTATTCTCACAAAATATCATGGAAAGGTTCCTGCAGACATAGACAAGTTAGTTGAGATTCCTGGAGTTGGCAGAAAGACAGCAAACTGTGTTCTTGTATATGCGTTTGAAGAACCAGCAATACCAGTTGATACTCACGTTCATCGAATATCTAACAGACTTGGTTTGGTAGACACAAAAACACCCGAAGAAACAGAGATGGAATTGAGAAAAAAAGTTCCAAAAAAATATTGGCTGCCCATAAACAACACTTTTGTTATGTATGGTCAGAACATCTGCAAACCAATTTCACCAATGTGTAATGTATGTAAAATTAGGAAGAATTGTAATTATTTTAAAACTAAGAACGCTTCTTAGAAAAAATCAATACGGCAACCACTACCCCAAAAATCCCAGTTACAATAAATGGAAATAATGAAAGTGGGTTTTCGCCATAGTCAGCTGAAATAATTTTTACAGTAAAGACGCCATGTGTTACTGCCGGTGGATCAGTAGAACCTTTCATTCCGTGAACAGAATATGATTTTATTGTAAATGGTGAAATGTCAAGATTTGATAAAACAGTTCTCAAACCATTATCAACAGTTAGCCCAGCTTGTTCAGAATATGTAATCTTTGTAGGTTTTCCTGAAACCCAACCATTTTCATAAGCTGAATAAAGAAGAACGTAGCCTGTTTCTGGAACAGCTGCAGCTATCCAATATGAATATCTGGGATGGCTTCCCATTCCGATCTCAAAAAATTTTTCAGGGATATCTAAATCGTAAATGCGTATTGCTGCATCTCCATCTGGGTTTCCATACAACAAATCGTTGTGAAATTCTGCCTGCCAACTACCTGCGTGTATTCTTTCAAAATCTACTATCACCGCATCGCCCTTAACCCTATTGAATTCAGAATATGGAATTTCTGTTTGTTGGATCATTAACGATGGATTGGTTGAATCAAGGTAATCCCCAATCATAGGTTCTTGACCAAATGCTGGAACTATTGCAAAGGTTAGAAAAATAACAAGTAAATACTTCATATTTTAGCAAATTTTCGGCACGGATAAAAATCTAATCTACAAATGGTTTGTCATAACTCAAGATGACTTTTGCAACCTCTGGTCGTAGAATAAATTCTGATGGTGCGTTTCCTTCCTGAATTAACGAACGTAGATTAGTACCACTAATTTGTTCTCTTGATTCCTCATCGTGAGGACATACCTTTGGATTAGTAAATGTAAGACATTTTTTGCAGTAAAAGAATGCAGGGAAGGATATAGGTGCAATCTCAAGATCCTGATAATCATCAAATATCTTCTGGGCTGCAAAAGGATCATAGAACTTTCCAACGCCTGCATGGTCACGTCCAATGATGATATGTGTACAACCATAATTTTGCCTCATTATAGCATGATGAATTGCTTCTTTGGGTCCAGCATATCTCATTTCTGTATGAAGAGTTCCTAATTTGCATCTATTCTCAGGATAATAGTTTTCAATCATAGATACGTATGATTTTACAATAACTTCGTCTTTAAAATCACCCGATTTTTTCTTTCCAATAAGCGGATTAACGAAAACTCCATCTCGCGTAGTTATAGATGTCTTTTGGAGAATCTCATGAGCAACATGCGGTGGATTTCTTGTCTGGAATGCAACAATTTTTTTCCACCCTGCTTTTGAGAATGACTCTCTCGTCTCTAGTGGTGTCATTCTGAATTTTCTAATCTCTGTATTTTCTGGTCTCTTAATGTAATCTATTTTACCGCTCACAAGAAAATCATTCATTGCAGTTGTTTTGGCAACACCAGGATGCGAATTGTCATCTGTACCGTAAATACCTTTTACTGTTTTCTCTTTATCAAAAGTGAAAACTTCTTCTACATTTAATACTGCAACGCCTAATCCATCAGGGTTTTTTAATAAAACATTACCAGAGTCTTTTATTTTTGAGGCAGTTGACTCGTCAACATCTAATACGATCGGAATTGTCCATGGTATATCATTTGATAGTCTTCCTTTTGAAACGACTGACTCAAAGTCCTGTTGAGATAAGAAACCTTCCAATGGACTGAATATTCCATCAGCAATATTTTCAACATCGTTTGCTAGATCAACACTGATTGATATTGATGATAGACCAGAAGGATCAATATTTGAAAATCTGTTTACGAGATTTCCACCGTGTGGTTTAGTTACTCCAGTGCCTTCGGACAAGATTTTTACTTACTGTGATCCATGTGTAGGCCGCATTCCTTATCGGATTGGTTTTCCCACCACCAACGACCCGCTCGTAAATCTTCACCAGGCTTTATCGCTCTTGTGCATGGCTCACAACCAATACTAGGAAAGCCTTGATCAATTAATTTATTGTAAGGAATATCATTTTCTTTGATGTAACCCATTGTTTGTTCCCAACTCCAATCAAGAATTGGGTTAAGTTTTATCATGCTGTCATGTTGTTCATCAATTTCGATTTTTCTAGATTCTTGTCTGTTTTGGGTTTGATCACTTCTAAGACCAGTAATCCAGCCATCCAATGTAGACAGCATCTTATTCAAAGGATGCACCTTTCTAACGCCACAACATAATTTTCTGTTCTCAGCACTCTCATAAAATAAATTCATGCCGTGAGTTTGTACCATCTCAATTACTTCAGTTGCATCAGGAAAAGTAATTTCAATTTTAGTATTGTATTTTTTTCTTATTTCATCCATAACGTCGTATGTTTCCTGATTTATTCTTCCTGTATCTAATGAAAAAACTCTAGCCTCCGGATTTATTTTTGATAACATGTGAATTACGCACACATCTTCAGCGCCAAAACTTGATGCCAATGCAAGTTTAGGATGAATGTTTTCTAAACCCCATTGTAATACCTCCTCAGGAGTTTTGAATTTGTCATTTATTTCAGATATTTGTTCTGGGGTAAATTTTGACATAGGGATCATTTTTTGGTTTGTTTTATATTCATTACTGATATGATTCAATGACAATTCTAAAATTACAAACAGGTTGGGGTACTTCATTGAAAGATAAGATTCTAGTTGTGGTATTCCCGTCTATATTTTCTAAAAATAAGGTCACATCACTTGTAATGAATATTAAAAAAATCCTTAAAATACAAAATCAAAAATTTCATAAAATAGGAAGGGATGGTGATGTAATAATAGTTGAAGCTGATGATCCAGTTTTTGCATCGTCAGCCATCAATACTTTGTTTGGAATCAAAGGTGTCGCGATTGCAAAACAAGTTACCAATGATTTTGAATCGATAGTAAACGGTATTTCAAAAGTTGGTGTGGATATTTTTCTCAAAGGCGAAAGATTTCTTTTGCAAGTGGAAGGGTACGCTAAAGGATTTGTAACAAAAGACATTGAAATTGCAGCTACATCATCACTGATTGAAAAAACTGCTGGAACTGGAATCAAACCTGGCACTAGTAAAAAATATGATAGAAAACTTTACGTTTGCTTGACAAAACTAAACGCCTACATTTGTATTTATTATGATAATGGTTTTGGTGGAATACCAAACAATTCACAAAATAAGAAAATAGTTTGTTGTGTTTTTGATGAATTATCAGCGGTATCATGTCTTGAAACTATGAAACAAGGATTTGATGTAAAGATTATAGTTTGTTATAGCAAAGATTCGGAGCTACTACATTTGGTTAAAATAATTAATCAAATAATACGTAGAACAATTAAACCAAAAGTAAGTTTAGAATTTTATAGAATACACATTAACAAAAAATTGCCGCCATTAATGCTGACAGAAATTACGTCTAAAATATTAGTACAAATTGCAATCACAATTAGTGCTAAAAGAATTTCCTTAGCTCTTTCTCCACTAATTTATCCAATTGATTTTGTTGAGAGCTTAATCAAACAAGTATATAGCAAGAACTTGATTCCTTATTTTCCTTTATCAGGATTAGATGATAATGTTTTTGAAACTGCAAAAGAAATTGGATTAGAAAAATATCTAAGTAGGATTGAAAAATTAGGTGGTTCAAACTTTTCTAATTTTAAACAATCTACAAAGGAATTCGAAAAAATTGTTAAAGAAACTATTATGAGTAAAAAAATTATTTTGGTTAATGTGGGACCAAATAACGTTCATGATATTTTAGATGAAGTTAGAACGGATCATTGAAGATTTAAACTGGCAATTTTGATTCTAGTTATGAAAAAAATAGGTCAGTTCATCTATCCATGGGGTAACGGGCATTACACACGCATGATGCGATTGGATGAAGCATTATTAAAACATCTAGACGAAGAGCTTGATGTACATTATTTTAGTAAGGGAGAAGTTTACAAAAAATTACTTGATAAGTTTCCAGATAAGCAAAAGAACATTCATGAAGTTTTAATGCCAACACCCATAGATGGGAAAGTTGGTCCAAGTGTTACTTTATCCTTGCTTAACATACTTTTTCCAGTGGCAGATAATCATTCATTGGTAAATCAAGTTAAAAACTACATGAAAAAAGAAAGGGAATTCTATAACAAGGAAAAATTTGATCTTGTGATAAATGATGGAGACATGGGTTCCAATGTACTGGCTAAGAATAGAGGAATTCCTAGCCTCTTTGTAACAAATCAATATATGCCAAAGTTATGGAAATCTCGAAGCTATTTGAAACCAGGACTGTATTTTGTGTCAAAACAAATTGCAAAGGCTACCAAAGTATTGGTGGCAGACTCTGCTCCACCATATACAATATGTGAATATAACTTGAATTTTCCCGATGCTATTAAGGACAAAGTAACGTATGTTGGTCATTTCTCAAACAAAAAATTGGTAAGCTCTGAATCACTAACTGATTTGGAAAGGCTTGTTGATGGAACAGATTTTGGATATTGGATGAGGACAGGAAATAAACCAACAAACGATGGAACTGGTGAAAGATATGAAGAAGTTTTCCATGAAACTGAGATGAAGGACGAGCGACGAATTATTTCTCATGCCAAGAATGACAAATCTATTGACAATGTTGTTGGAAAAGATGGGGGAAAATATTCAGTTTTAGAGGCATATGAAAAAAAAATTGATTGGGCCCAAATTGATATTGGTTTTTTGACAGAACATGAAAGGCAGACTGTGTTAAACGGATGTAAATATGCAGTAATCAACGGCTCTCACACTGTAATGGGAGAAATAATGGGCATGAATTCAAAGCCAATAATTGGAATGCCAATTTATGATGAGCATACAAATCAAATAAGATGGGCAGAAGAAAAGCAGTTAGGAGTTTTAGCTGAAAGTAAAAAGCAAGTAATTAAAGCAATTCAAATGATACGGCAAAATTATAACAAATATCAAGAGGAATTGGCAGAATTCTCTAAAAATTTTGATGGAAATGGGGCAGGAAATACCGCTAAAATAGTCTCAGAGATTCTAGAAAGAAAGAAATAGTTTTAACATAATAATTTTTGGTAGTCTGGTACGTGGTATGTTCGATGGGCGAACTGACCTTAACGGGATGAAGATATAATCCACGTACTAGGCGTAACTTGTACAAGTTGCTGTGCGATCATTCTAACTTTGCGAACGCTTTTATGGAAAAAATTTGGTGTTGTCAACATTGCCTAATTGCCCCGAATGCACTGCACGAGAAAAAAAGGCTCTTAAAACACAGTATGAGATGGAGGCTAAAAAGGCAGAGGAGGAAGGTAAAGATTATCTCATTCCTAATGATAGGGACATAGGAACTGATATTGAAATTCCTATGAAATTAGATCCTTCCACAAAACATTTCATCTGCAAGAGATGTGGATTGTATGCCACTAGAGAACAAATATCTGACATACGTGACAAGCTTAACCGAAGAGAATCTACAAAAGAAGACAAACAATATGATTATTTAGAATGGTGGCAGAAAAGTAAGAAAGACAAACAGCTAACGTGATTATAAAAAATGGGGAAAAAACAGAGTGACATACCTGAAGATGTCAATAAAGAATTAGAATCGCCGAAATTTGGAAAACCAATAGAAATTACAGCATCTGGATATGTTTTGGATATAAATGAGAAAGATAGTAAAGTTGACATTCAAACTTACGAACCAATTTCCGGAACTACTATTTTAGAAGGACTTTCTATTTCAAAAAAAATCAAACTAAACGACTTGGAGAAAGGTACGGTCTATGAATTCAAGCTTGATGAATTAAAAGCACCGTTAAGTAAAAAGACTATAGAATATTTGAAAGAGCAGGGAATTACGATGGATGTTATTGTTCAGTTTGAATTAAAAGAAACAAAAATAATTGATGAAAATTCAGAAGATGTTTAAAGTTATTTTTTTGAGGGTTTTTTTGCTAACTGCTTTCTAAATGCATTACCAATAATTGGATTTATAAAAAATGGAAAATTTTGTTTTGCCCATATTCCAGCTCGAGCAACTGAGGGAACAACGATCTCTAATCTTGATGAATTCGCAGCCTTAAGAACTGTGTTTGCTACTTTTTCTGGACTCAAGATAGCTATTGTAGAACGCCTTGAAAAATTTTCAAAAGATGGGTGATCAAACAAAGGAGTGTCTACCATTATTGGGCTAACTACTGTTACATCTACTCCTGTTCCAGAAAGCTCGTGTTTTAATCCCTCTGAAAAACCCAGCATGGCAAATTTAGTTGCACAGTATGAAGCAACACCTGGAACTCCTAAACTAGCACCCACAGATGCAACATTTACGATGTGTCCTTGACCTTGTTCAATCATATATGGTAGAAAGTTCTTCGTGCAGTATATCATTCCAAAGTAGTTTGTTTCCATCTGTGATTCTATTTCTTCGATGGTGAGCTCCAAAACCTTACCATAAATAACGAATCCTGCATTATTTACTAAAACATCAATTCGACCAAATGTATCTAATACCATATCAACCATTTCCTTAACTTGTGATTTGCTAGAAACATCACACTGACAAACTAGAGTAAAATCTGTATATTGTGAAATTTCTTTTTGTACTTGAAGTAGTTTTTCTTTTCTTCTAGCTACCAAAACCACTTTAGCGTTTTTTTTAGCAAATTTAATAGCTGATGCCTCACCTATTCCACTAGAGGCACCTGTGATTACAACTACCTTATCCTTGAAATTCATAGTTTAAAATTATCATAGAAAAATAAGTACTTTCTACCCACCTTTGTGGTTATTTTCTAAATGTGTCGCAAATTCACTCTCACTTAATAACTCTCCACATACTGGACATTCATTCTGTTTGATTTTTGGTCTTGTATATTTGCCTAAAGCAAATTTGACTAGTAGAACCCAAGTTACTACAATTGGAACGTAATAGGTTGCAATCCTCCAGCCTATCACAGCATTCCATTCAAGTCCTTCTTCTGGAATTACAAAATTAAAAGGATCTAGGTTGTTAATGTACGCAACAATTCCAAATTCTGCCAAACCAGAACCACCCACAGTAATAGGCAAGTTTCCTATTGCGTTTGCACCCATCACAGCCATAATAGAATCAAAAAATTCTATAGTAAACCCAACGCTGTTCGCTATTACCAAAAATGAAACTCCGTAAAGTATCCATGCAGCTAAAGCCATTAAGAAACCAATAACAAAAACTTTTTTTGTATTGGATGATCCCAAATTTTCTCTACTTAATGTACATACTTCTTCCAACCATGCATTACTTTGCTTTAGAGATTTCTCACCACGTTCCTTCCCTAATGTTTTCATTAATCCAGCAATGCCTTTTGGTACTTGAAATGTATGTTTTGATGAAACAAAAAACAATACAGTCCAAATTGCAGTTACTGTGATACTAGTTGCTAAAACTATAGTGGCAACCACATAAGCGCCACTTAGTAATGCAAAAACTCCAGCAAGAATTGATAGTACACCGCCGGCAAGAACCTCCGTAACAATGTCAACAATTGCTACCCATGCTGCTTTTGCTGGCGGAATTCGTTTTTTTGTTAGATAATAAATTACTGCAAACTCTGCTCCAACAAACATTGGCGTTGTAAATTTAATGAATTCACTTCCAACTCTCATTGCCACTAAATTCTTAATAGAATCAAATGGTCCAAGGAATGTTCTTGCTATATAACTTAGTTTTAATCCTTGTAATCCCAATTTTGCCATCATAATTAACGCTGCAGCGGCGAATGGTAATGCGCCAATAGCAAGAACGTCTTCTAATTTTATATCAAATTGAATAATGATTATGATGATGGGGATCATTGTTGCAGGAATAACTGCAATTCGCCAGTCCATTCAGAGAATTTTTCATGTATTCAAATATAAGCCAATCAAAAAATATATCCTAACAGACGAGGCTGAAGGTTAATGATTACAAATGTTAAGGTGCGTGCACCATCATCAACGGCAAATTTGGGTCCAGGCTTTGATGTGTTTGGTTTGGCGCTTGATGCATTTCATGATGAAATAATACTTGCTAAAACTAACAAATC
The DNA here is from genome assembly GCA_013390785.1 of Marine Group I thaumarchaeote. Taxonomy (GTDB): domain Archaea; phylum Thermoproteota; class Nitrososphaeria; order Nitrososphaerales; family Nitrosopumilaceae; genus Nitrosopelagicus. The sequence continues at coordinate 116,751 of JACASW010000001.1, read as the reverse complement.
TGCCACAACAAACAGACCATGGCATGGAGTTAGAATACTAACGATGGATGATGTACCAACAGATCCACAACAAAATACCGCTGGATTGGTAATCAAATCGATGAAACAAAAATTCAAAATAAAATCTGGAATTGAGATTAAAATTAAGAAAGGTGTTCCAGCTGGATTTGGAATGGGAAGTAGTGCTGCTTCTGCTGCTGCAGCAGCATTAGCATGCAACAAATTGTTTAATCTAAAATTAGACAACAAAACGCTAGTCAAGTGTGCTGGAATAGGAGAAAAAGCAAGCGCTGGAACTATCCATTATGATAATGTTGCAGCATCATTACTAGGTGGATTTGTCGTAATTAAAACAAAACCGTTTGAAGTCATTAGGTTAGAACCGCCAAAAGATTTGGTCTTGTGTGTAGCAATTCCAAAATTAAAGGTGCCAAAGAAAAAAACAAAAGTTTCAAGGTCTGTAATTCCAAAGACTGTTAAATTATCAGATCTAACTGCAAATCTTTCAAACGCTGCTAATATTGTTTCTGGATTTTTACTCAAAGATTCGGATCTTATTGGAAGATCTGTTCAGGATGTAATTGTTGAACCAGCTAGAAAACATTTGATTCCAGGTTTTTCAAAAGTAAAGAATAACGCGCTTAATGCTGGAGCTTTAGGCGTTACGATAAGTGGTGCAGGACCATCTGTAATCGCTTTTTGTAAAAAATCACAAAATCTAAAGAAGATTGGAAAATCCATGGAAAAAGGATTCAATTCTGCAAAGGTAGATTGTGATATAATTATTTGTAAGCCCAGTGCTGGTCCTAAGATTAGAGCTTGAAATGAAAAAAGCGATAGTGGTTTTTAGCGGTGGAATTGATTCTATCAGCATGTGTGCGTATTTGAAGGAAAAATATGAATTGTATGGAATTTCATTTTTGTATGGTCAAAAAGCAAACCAGGAAATAAAAAAAGCAAAAGCGTTTGCAAAAATCCTTAGACTAAAAGAGCATAAAATTGTAAACATTAGTTTCATGAAAGAATTATACGGGAACACGAATGTTCTTACAGATTCTAAAAAAAAGATTCCTAGTAAATTTAATTATTCTATTGTAGTGCCAATTAGAAATGGAATTTTCTTATCTATTGCAACCGCCTGGGCTTTTTCAATAAATGCTTCTTTAGTCGCGTATGGTGCACATACAGGTGATAAAAATTATCCAGATTGCAGACCAGCCTTTTCAAAAAAACTTGAATCTTCATTTAATCAGGGAGAAATTGATGGTATTAAATCGAAAATTCGAAAAAAGATAGAAATTTGGTCACCATACAAAGCAAAATTATCAAAAAAGCGGTTATTAAAAAAAGGCTATAGTGTTTTAGGAGATAATATTTTCAGCACTTGGAGTTGTTACAAAAATGGTAAAATGCAGTGTGGTAAATGTGAGTCATGTAATAATCGTAAAGCAGCGTTTCTAGAAGCAGGTATTGAAGATAAAACGCTTTATCTTTAATAGTTTAATTTTGAGACAAACTTTCGAATTTCTTTTCCTTTCGCAATAGCCTTTCCAAGTCGTCTGAGATCTTTTTCATCTATCATTAGCGGTGATCTACTGAATCGTCCATGCGAATAAGAACAGAATCGTAGTAGTTTGTCACCGTTATCAAACTCTAACAGTTGGATTGTTGGTTCATGATATTTCGAAGATATTGAAACTTCATCTATGACCATGCCTTTACCCCATGGCATTTTGAATGGTCTTGGAAGCTTTCTCATTCCAATATGTGAACAGTGTTTCTGATAAATCTGATCTAGTATTATCGATTTCCTAGAATTGGTTTTTTAAGAATAAACCCTCGAATGATCAGATACCACCCAATAAACACGCCACCTACAATGCTCCACCATATCCAATTTAGTAATCCTTTATCAGATACTGCTTCCTCAGTAGGTGCACATTTAGACAGCCATGATACCTGTTCGCAATACAAAAGAGGCTTTTGACCAACCATTTCGTCAACCATTGGTATTATTTGAAATGCAATTAGATTTGCAGCCGCAAATACTATCGCAAATTCAATAAGGTACCAAGTAAAATTTGGCCAAGATTCTTTTGGAATATGAGCGTTATCGCGTCCTACCACAAATCGGATCCAATTAATGATTATTTATCTTTTCAGGAATTTTGCGTAAAAAATGTTTTTGAGGGATTTTTAATCATATTTACAATATTTTCTTTTTCTTCTTTTTTCTCATAAATTCCTCTAAATGCTGCACAAGATACAGTTGCGTTATTTTTTACCCCTCTCATCTTCATACAAAGGTGTTCAGCTTGCGCAATTACAGCTACTCCTTTTACTCCATGAGAATACAACTCATCTGCTATGTTTTTTGTCATTCGTTCTTGAATTTGTAATCTTTTAGAATATTTTTCAACCAAGCGGACTAGTTTTGAAATTCCAAAAACTCTTCCGTTTGGAGTATATGCAAGTTGAATTTTTCCAAAAAATGGCAATATATGGTGCTCACACATGGAATAAAATTGAATGTCTCTTACTACTACTACCTCCGAGTCCTCTGAAAATTGTACAGATAATTCAGAATTAGAATCGTAACCGGCAAAAATTTCTTTATATGCATCTGCTACACGTTCGGGTGTTTTAGTTAATCCCTCTCTAGTAGGATCTTCGCCTATTTCGGCTATTAATTCTCTAACAAGTTTTTTGATTCTTTCCTCATCCATAAGAATACAAACTGTAAAAAACTGGCTCGGTATTTATACCTCATTAATTATATGCTTCCTACGCTGGAGGATCCTAGAAATTTATGGTGCAGAAATTATTTTGTGTAACTGTGGTACCACTCTGACTTCATCATAGTATGGATAGACATTATCATAAAATACCAATAATTGTTCTAAAGTTGGTTCAGAAATGCTTGTTGTCGGTTGAATAATAAACCCAGAAAGATTTTCCTTGGAAACAATTTTAAAAATTTGTTCTAAAAGTTCTTTAAATGAGATTAATTCAGTTTTTGAGCTGACAACTATTTTGATGTAAGTTGTTTTTTTAGCATCTATTGCCGCCTGAAGACATTCAAGCGTATTTTTAATTAGATTAGGATGATGTTTCTCATCAATAAATTCTGAATCTGCTGTTTTGAACTCTATTTTAACAAAATCAATGGATGGTAAAACATGCAGAAACTTTTTTGAATCAAAACATGCAGATTCAAGATACGTTGGAAGACCCCTAGCTTTAACGTGTTTTGCAAGTTCGTTGACAGCCTCGTGTTGAATAAGTGGTTCGCCGCCGGTAAAGTTAACCTTGTAAGTGTTATCTTGCAGGTTGTTATCAATTAGATTACATGCTTCGGTAATTGAGTATTCTTTGCCAGAATCTAATGGAAGTGCATCTAGTGTATCACAATAAAAACAAGTGTAAGGACATCCGGCAAGCCTCACAAATAGTGTTTTTGTTCCATAGAGTATTCCCTCTCCCTCAATAGAGGTAAAAATTTCAAAAATTCTAGTTTTCAAACATTTTTTCTAACAATGTTGGTTATTTATTTAATCTGAAAATCGAATGAAGTTGAATTAGTTTATGCCGTTACTGGTTGCTTAGTATAAAACAGTCCAGCTATGAATAAGACTACACCTATAATTCCAATTAAACTCCCAACAAATTCAACCGTTTCTTTGACATCACCTGCAAGTGGTGCCCCAAAAATTGCAATTAAAAAACCCGTAACGATCATTGGAACTCCAATTCCAACAGTAATTTGTTTTGATGCCATATTGTCAGTTGCTCTTAAAATTGTATATGAAGTTTATGATGAAATGTAAATTATCTTTTCAGCTTTTATCAGCAAGTCTTTGATTGTTTGAATCTTTTTACCTATTGTTAAATCAAGATATTTGGTATCATTAATTCTGCCTGGGGCATATTCCAACTCTTTTATGTCTTGTTTGACCTCCTCAATAAGATTAAAAGCTCTTTTGAGTAAATAATCCGCCGTGTTATTTTCTTTAAGATCATCAGCTAGTCTTTGAGCTTTCTTTTCGAGTGGGACAAGCAGTGCTTGTAATTTTAAAAGTTCAGCTTGGTTGGTTTCTTTTACCTGTTCAACTTTTTGTTGATGAATAATAATTATTTTGAATTGTTGTTTTATTTGGCCAGTAGTATTTGCTTGCAATAGTTGAATTTTAGATACTGCTAAATCATTAGCGGTTTCATCTAATCCAAATGTCTTAGCTTGAAGTATTAGACTGTTAATCCTCTCTGCATGTTTTTGCACAAACTGTTTTGCCTTGTGAATTCTGTTCTGTTCACTGATTTCATACAATAATTTCTGAATTTGTTTGCCTTCGGATGAGATTTTACCAATAACCTCCTTGGTTTGTTCTATACTGCCTTTTGAAATATTTTCCTTGGCTAAATCAAGTAATTGATCTATCTGGTTAAAATCAATATTAGCATTCAGTTTGCCTGATATCAGCTTTAATTTTTTGATGTTGTTTTCATATTTGATAATTGTTTGGCTATGATCATAAGTTGCTGCCTGTGGTGTTTTCTGTGATTCACTTTCTGAAATTGCTAAACTAGCCTGTTTGAAGGCAATCATAGCAGAAATGAAATGCTGTTTTGCTGAACTGGCATCTTCTTTTTCCGCAGCTTGCACTAACATGGCTGTTTCTTTTGCACCATCATCAAAGAAATCATAAACTTCTTGTGAAACGTTGCTCAGTTTATCAATATCATTTTTTAAATGCTCTTTCGTATTCTGAGTTATTTTTATGAGTACGTCAAGTTGTGAATCTGCCTGTGCTGTATTAGGAATGGTAACAAAACACATGCTTGCAACCAAAAACAATGAGAAAAAGACAAGTAGTTTATTCATCAGGATCCTCCAGTTTGCTTGTTAGTTTTACAATATTTTGCTCGTCTTTCTTTTCAACTTCTACAATTCCCTGTCTTTCAAGTCGCTTAACAGCTCTCCACATTGTGGTACGTGGTTGAAGGAATTTCTTTCGTAGTTCGCTTTCATAGGCTTGACCACCATTTGCTGAAATGAAATTAATTATTTCTTTATCATCTTCTCTCAGATCTTGTTTTGCTTTGAAAATTTCTTCTGGATCAAGGCTTTGTGGTTTAGGTTGTTCATCTTTCTGAATTGTTATAGATGGTTCAACTCCAGATGATTTTCTCTTTATAATTATGATGGCAGCAACGATCGCAACAGCTGCTATAACACCAAAGACTAGGATTGAAGAGTTATCAGTTGCACTGTCTTCCTGAGTTGGCTGTATGGATTGAGCAGAAGCTAGTGTGCTAATGTAATAGCTGATGTTTGCTTGACCTGGGGGTAACGTTAGATGTGACTGCTCGTTCTCTACCTGCATACTAAGCGGAAAATTACTCATTTCAATAATCACCGAATCCTTTGGTGTCAGTAATGAATACTGTACAGGTGCATCTATAGTAAACGCCCATATTTTTCCAGTTTTGGAAACCAAATCCTGCGTATCATAGTCTATAGAGATATGGGATGCCCCAAATGTTTCTATTACAGCTAAATTATGATTAATCTCATTTGATAGTAAAAACCCATCCTCATCAGTAATCGTGATGTTTTCTATCGTTTCTCCAAAAAGTTCAACCGTGATTTCCAGTTCTAGTGGATCCACATCTAATTCATAAAAAACATGAGTTGAGCCATCTGGATAAATGGTGAAATCAAGGGTTCGACTAGAACCAAAGGATTGTTGGATTGGTGCGCTTAATGCTACGAGCACCAGACCTATCACAACTATTGGTATTCTTACCATCGTTGAGAGGATATCCGTGTTCCTTACCAAAAGCATTTCCCCCCCCGGAGATTGATGTTTTTGTGCAACTTTTTGTTGCAGATTCATAGCCTAATACCTTAGATTCATGGATTCAATCAGATTTTGAAACTTTTGGAATTCTTGGATAAAATCAAGTCCTTTTTCAGTAATCCTGAAAAGTCTGTTTCTATCTAGTCTTTCCGATTGCATCAAACCTGCATTGATTAGCTTCTCACATTTGTCTAATACTGCATAGTGAGAGAGGTTTGCTTTTCGGGATATTGCAGATACAATAACGCCTCTTTGACCTCCGTCCATGGTTACATCTAGGATATCACCCATGATTCCCATTTCGGATCTGTACTGTTGTTTTGACATGTCATAGCATAGAATGAAGGTGTTTATGAGGAACATTTTGAAACGCCATAGCGGAACGCATAGCGGAACACGTTTTGGTATGTCAAAATTTGCCCAAAATGAGCATTTTATACGCGGGAGCGAAAATCCAAGGTTTTAGAAGTATTAGAGTTAGATAACAGGAGTTTGGGGTTCGCCATAACTTTTATCTTCATGAGTGGGTTTCATTGAATCAATGGGCTTGTTCGATGTTTTCAAGGATAAAGACGAAGATTCTGACGATGGTGGGATAACTGAAGAATATCGGAGTGAAGAGCCTGAACCAGCTGAAGAAGCAAGTAGTTACGAGGCACCTCCTGAATCCAGTTACGAGACTCCCTCTACTGAGCAGCCTGCTGAAGAAACAACATCATATTCACAAACTGAAACTGCGGCACAGAGTCAGATTGGAATAGAGCAGTTAATGGGTAAACGATTCAAGCTGGAGGAAGCTATTGACTATGTTGGGGGAATGATTAAAGATTTGAAAGAAAAGCGAACAAATCTGGTAAAAAACATTGAAGATGAATCTGTTGATATTAAGAATTTGAAAGAAAAGCTTACGAAGATTAGCCAATTCATCCAAGAGGAAAATCAGGGGCTACAAGACCTGACCAGAAAACGATCCGAAGTGGAAAAAGATGCGGATGATGTTGGCAATATAGTTTACAGCCTACGGGATAAGATTTCAGGTATTGAGAAAGTGGTAGCTGATGAGGCTAGTAGAATTAAGAGTTTTAAAGCTTCAAAAGGATCTAGCTAGAAAAAATCACTTACATGAAACGTGATTGTGATGGTTCTGACATCTGATCTGGTATAGAAGGAAATTTATCTCCAGATTGTTGCTCTGCTACAGCAGAAGCTTCTTGCAAGATTTTTTCTGCATCTGAATTGATAACCGTATCACCACCAAATGAGGCATCTGTGCTGTGGAATGTTTCTGTCATCAAGCCTCCTAACATCTCTGCCATGTTGTTAAGCTCTTGGTCTGCACCTGGCATGAATTTGGCTAGTGATGATTTCATATTTTTCATAAGTCCGATGGTTGGCATTACAGTTACTACTGTGTCTCCCAAGTCATGGAATGTTGTTAATCGTAATTCTATTTGTTCGATAGCCATTCGTGCATTTCCTAGAACACGACGTACTTTACGAATTTCAGCTAGTTCTTTTGATAATGATTTAGCCGTATGAGTGTCGTGCTGTTGTGTGGCTTCTACAATTCTGTGAAAAACTTTTTCGTTTCTGCTATCTAATGATGAAAGCATGTTATCTAATTTTGAAGTTTGAGCTTGTAATTTTTTAATGGCTGTTTCAATGCGTGGTTTTAAGGCACCCTTTGGTTTGATTACATTGTTTAATCTTTCAGATATGCCTTGTTTCTGTGGTTTTGACCACCTACTTGATAGCGAAGCCATGGAACATGGTTTAGAAATTAATTATTAATTTCCGGTGTGAATAATGGTTAACAGAAAATGAATTTTCGATGACTAAATTTACTAGTAAATGAAGGAATTCGCATGGATAAACCTCTTCTCCTAGGCATAGTTCTAGCAGTAATTATTGGCATTGTTGGTTTTGGCGTGATTATAGATGAATACGTTGATTCACAGAAACCAATCAAAAATACTACTGTATTTCATGTCACTTTAGCCGATCCGGCATTATATGATTGCGAGACCATAGGTGCCTCCACCTATTGCAAATATACTGAAACAGTTTTTCTCGAAGAGGGAATGTATGAATTTAGATTTGTGCCAAATGGTGATAGCCCACAGAAGTTATCGGTAAAATTGAATTACTCTCCATCGACTGAATGGCAAGTTGACCGCCCCGAGCATGTTTCCCTGCACTATGTTTTAGTTGGAAATCTGGTTGAAGAGGGAATGTCTTCATGGTATACTTGGAAATATCAAATTGTTCCCTGTTCTGGCTGTGCCAATTTAGGTGATGGCGAAACAGGGTTCAAGATTGACGAACCACAACGGATGGAGATTTCCATAGATCCGCGTGGGTATTTGAATGGGCCTGTAAGCATAGAACTGGTTCAGATAAAATAGAAATAACCTATTGAATAGTAAAAAGTGAGATAATTGGCAGATAGCAAGAAAAAGAAAAGACGCAACACGATTATTATTATGGCAATAATCTGGTTTGTAGTTACGCTCCCCCTACCTTGGATGGTTACTGGTGATGTGGGTCAGAACCAATTAGGCACTCTTCTACCAATTATTGGCTTCATCTCAATCCCCTTTGTAGTACTTGGTGTTGCATGGACTTTGAAGCCAGAGTTAACAACCTAACTAGTTTTTGAACCAAGGCTGGCTTTCCAAATAATCGAGCTCTTTTACAATCGATTCCAATTTTTGGGTAATTGCCATATCTGATTGAAATTGTTCAAACATCTCCTTTTCCTCTTCTTTAGAAATAATCTCCTTTTCTGCTCGTTCAAAAAAATCCTCCTCCTTTGCTATATGGTCATTTAGATAAATCGAATAAGTTCTCAAGAACCGTGCTACTGGCTCGCTAGAATCCTCACCATTTTTCCAGCGTTTTAGATGATGGGTAATTTTGTAGGCTATATTTCTGCTAAACTCGTGCTCTATCAATAATGCTCGAATCTCCTTTTTGAGGTGATCGTAACTAGCAACACAGGGAAAGTATGAATCCTCTTCCCTGGAATAATGAATTGAATCCAAAAATTCTGAAATTATGAATGTAATCTTCTCCAAATCAGGGAATGGGATGATTTTTCCAGCATTAAGATCAGAATAGCATTTTGAAATAATCTTGTCTAGTCTTTTGATCTGTTTGTGATCATCCCTAAGTGTGTCTGTGGCGCTCAACTATTCAAAATTTGCAAGCTGACTTATAATTTGTATATGAGCTAATCGTTTATTTTTCAGGCGATAATTGACCTAGTTATAGTGAACCTGACATTTCTGGCCCTGTTTGATACTTTTGTCTCTTTTTTTAGAGATGAGGTTTTCTCTAATATTGATACCACGGAACTTGCAGGTAAAAATGTAAGAGATTTACTGAAATCATATTTCGAAGCAAATCCAATTTCTGAACCAGATCCTGGGGGAACTGGTTATAATTTTATGCCAGAGGGAATTGCAAATTTACAGAATGTCTTAGCTAATGTATCATTTGGAGATTCTCTAGTTGCTTCAGCACCAATTTTGCTTCTTGCCGCCAGCGTGGTAATAATAATGGGTGTCTTGGGAGAGGCATTTTTCAAAAAAACTGGTATTCCAGATATCTTGTTTTTGATGGTTTTGGGAATAATTATTGGGCCTGTTTTGGGAATAATTCAACCAGAGGCAGTACTACAAATCGTTCCTTACTTTGCTGCTGTTGCGTTGATAATTATCATGTTTGATGGTGGGTTGAATCTTCATATCGGCAAGGTCTTAAAGACAGCACATTTTGCCATAGTTCTTGTAATTGTAGGATTTGCAATCTCAGTTAGTATTGTTGCTGGACTTGCTCATTATGGTTTAGGATGGGAATGGTTAGACAGTATTCTGCTTGGGTCAATAGTTGGTGGTAGCAGCTCTATCATTGTTTTCGGTCTTGTACAAAAAATCCACATATCTGATGATGCAAAATCCATGCTTAGTTTCGAGTCCGCATTGACTGATATTTTTGCTGTCATTATTGCGTTCGTTTTGTTTGAGGCAATGCTGTCTGGAGAATTTAGCCTTGATCTGTTGGGAGTGACAATTGGAAAGGCTATCATGGTCGGTCTTGTGTTGGGTCTTGGGGTCGGTATTCCCTGGATGTTTGTTATATCAAAGCTGAAAAATGCACAGCATAGCTACATGCTAACAATCGGAATGATATTTTTGTTGTTTTTCCTAGCCACTTCATTTGGTGAGTCAGGAGCCCTAACAGCCCTTGTGTTCGGATTGATGCTTGGAAAAAAGACATACTTTTCACGACTTCTCAAAATCAAGTTTCCAGAGGATACAATAGATAACTCTCTACATAGTCAAGTTACTTTTTTGGTAAGATCGTTTTTCTTTGTTTTTGTAGGTTTGCTAGCAAGCTTTACCCAGATTGAATATGTTATTTTCGGTGTTATAGCTGCGCTCGCAATTTATGTAGGCAGAATAATTATCACACATTCAGTTCTTGTCAGGGGTTTTTCCAAACTTGACAAAAAAGTAACATCAGTTATGATTCCACGTGGTTTAGCAGCAGCAGTATTGGCTACTTTCCCACTATCAATGGGACTTCCGAATGCCGAGGCATATCCACAAATTATCTTTTTTATTGTCATAACATCGGTTATTATCACCACAATTGGTCTAGGTGGAGCGAAAAAAATTCCACCACCAGATAGCCAGGGTGGTGGTTATATTAAAGATGTAAAATAAAAAAATTAGTTGGAGTCTTTCAATCCTTTATAGCGATTCCTGATAGTTACTTCTGTAACATTAGCTGCTTCTGCAATATCTCTTTGTGTTTTATCTTCGCCGTTTTTTACACATGAAAGGTATAACGCAGCTGCTGCAAGTCCCATAGGATCCTTTCCTGCAGATATCTCATTTTTTTGTGCAAGTTTTAAGACGTTAATTGCATGTCTCTTTGTTTTTTCTTGTATTCCAATTTTGCTTGCGATTCGTGCAACACATTGAATGGAATCAGTAACTGGCATCTTTAGATCCAGTTCTTTTATAAGAAGTCTGTAACATCTTGCAATGTCTTTTCGCTTTATGTTTGCAGCCTGTTCTACATCCTTAAGATTTCTTGGAGTTTCAGTGTCTCTACAAGCAGCATATAATGCTGATGCCATCAAGGCAGAGATTGATCTTCCTCTAACCAATCCTTTGTCTAGTGCTTTTCTGTAAATGTAAGCTGCCTTTTCTATTACTGCGTCAGATATAGCGAGTTTGTCTTTCAGTCTGTTTAGCTCGCTGAATGCCTGTCTAAAGTTTCGATCTACTGGCTCGTGAACTTGGCTTCTACTATCCCAAGTTCGAAGTCTTTCAATTGTGCTTTTCATTGTAGAGGTTAGAGGCTTACCTGATGCATCTTTATTGGTAGGATTAATGATTGTTGCAAGCCCCATGTCATGCATTGTAAGTGATGTAGGAGCACCAGCTCTAGCTCTGTCGCCGTGCTCGTCCTGAGTAAAGGATCTCCATTCTGGTCCAGATTCCTGCAGCTTCTCAGTTAAGACGAAACCGCATTTCGAGCAAAACATTTCTCCTGATTCATGATCAGTTACTAGTGTGCCCTTAACACATCTGGGACATTTTTCTTTTAAATTTGGTTTTCCAGTTTTTACCATTTTATCACTGATTTAGGATCTATTTTCGACAGTCTTTATAAACCATGTACTAAAAGCTTCGGTCTTTATTTATAGTGAAATATCGGCTGAATGTAATGTCTGCGTGTTTTGATATGAAATATCAATATGCTTTGTGCTCTGGTTTGCTAGTTTGTTTGTTATTATTTTCTTCAATTTCTGAATCTTATGGTCATGGATTAGGTTATGAAATAATGCCGCCAGAAATGCTTGGCTCAAAATTAGTTTCACTTGAAATAACGTCTGACACTTGGCCTGATGAATACACAAAAGAAATAACATTCTCGTTATTTGAAACAGATACTGGCGTTAATGTCGATAATGTTACGTATTTCATTATGCTAACTAAGCAAAATGAAGTATTGTTTGACACGACAGGACAAAGAGATGATGGTACGTTTATGTTAAAATTGCATACAACAGAGTCTGACCAGATCACAGTTGAGGAAGCAGGTTCTGATCTTATTGGTTCATTATTTGATGAAACCCTTGGCAAAGTTGTTAATGTGAAAGGAAATGCTTTCAGTTCAGGAGGACTGTATAATTTTAAAGTAATTATAACAACGGGGGATGATTACTCAAATGTGCTTTCTTCTCCACTTGATTATGATGTAGGGATTTCGTTTTTGGACAAAACATCTCACAGCATTAATGACATAAATTTTGGGCAGCAGGAATTTGGTATTATAACATATTATGATTTGCTTAATGATGATTTTGCATACGAGCCTAGCAAGAAGGCGATTGGTTATTCAATGCCATTTGATTGGTCTGAAGAAAATATTCTAGTAACTTCCACTATGCATCAGGAGATTATAATTCCAAAAACCTTTGGTGATTTAATGGTGGAAAGCTTTTCAGCAACTGTGAATGGATTCCAAGTATCAGAAAATGTGTTAACAATTGATGATTTTTCGCCAGAAAATAGACTTGTTCATCTAGTTTTGAATCAGAATAATCTTTTAAAAATATCAAAGGCGATAGATGGATTTCCTAACAAAATGGATTTTTCTATAATGCCATCAGGAGATAATTTACCACTAACAACAATGACAGAAAATGCACAGTTCAAACTAAGATTGAGTTGGGAGCCTCAAAATATACAATCTGGTTCAACTGCAGTATTTTTCTTTGAGGTTTTTGATGCATTCTTGATAGATAGACAAGTTTCTGTCAACTATGATCTTTCCATAATGAATAATGATGATATGGTTTTCCAAACAAGCGGTGTTAGTAATGCCTCTGGACATAACATGATAGAGTTTGATGTTCCAGATGATGTTACAGGTGTAATTACATTGCAGTTTGATAACTTGAATGGAAGCAAGCTTGCTGACGCAGTTTTCTCAGTGGTTGTGGACAGAATTGGTGTTGATCAAATAGCAATTCCAGATTGGATTAAGAATAATGCAGGTTGGTGGGCAACAGATCAAATTGATGATTCTGCGTTTGTTCAAGGAATTCAGTACCTGATCAAAGAGGGAATAATGATTGTTCCTCCCACTGAAACATCAGAATCAATAGGATCACAGGTAGTTCCCGCCTGGATTAAGAATAATGCAGGTTGGTGGGCAACAGATCAAATTGATGATTCTGCGTTTGTTCAAGGAATTCAGTATCTAGTACAAAATGGAATTATAGTTATCTAAGCAGTTTTTGTGTATTTTGTTTCAAGCTCGTCTTCAAAGAAGAACCTTTCGCCAAAGGCAGGTTTTAAATCATCAAGCCATATTGCATTTTCATCATATTTTGCAAAGAATGGTACACCGACCCATTCTGATTCTCTTCCTTGTAACAGCTGCAACGCCATCACTTTCTGCCCATTAATTTCCGACACGCCAAGAACATGTACCTTACCTGGAGTAGCTGACATGCTTGGCCCTCTAACGGTTCTTGCCAGACCACTAACTTTTCTAAATGCAGTACGAAAGATCTTTTCTGCCTTCACTAAAGGCACACCGAAATACTGTTGAGCGCCCGTATCTCTAACAACGAACATGTAGTATGGTATACAACCCAAAGAAACCTGCTTTTGCCACATCTCTGCCCACATATTTGCATCATCATTTATGTGAGCCAAAAGTGGTGATTGAGTTCTGATTTGAGCGCCAGTATTTCTTATGCGTTTGATTGCTTCCTTTATTGGATCTGTTGAAAGCTCAGCAAGATGATTAAAGTGGGCCATTATAGCCAGGTGTGTTCCGCTTTTTACAATTTTTTCAAAATTTTTCAGAGTTTCATCAGCATCTGAATCGGTTAAAAACTTGTAAGGCCAGTAAGAGACAGCCTTAGTCCCAATTCTAATTGTCTTAAGGTTAGGTAATTTGGCGTCAAGCAGGGCATCAGTATAAACAGAAAACATGCTAGCCTTCATAATCATAGGATCTCCACCAGTAAACAAAACGTCCGATATTTCTGGATGCTCCTTTAGATACTGTACTAATTGTTCGCCCTCTCTCATTGCAAATTTCATCTCATCCATACCAACAAACTGCGGCCATCGAAAACAGAAGGTACAGTAAGCATGACATGTTTGGCTTTGGCTTGGGAAAAAGAGACAAGTTTCATCATACTTGTGCTGCATTCCGTAAAGTTTTGTTCCATCCTTTAGCTGTGGAACATTGAGTTCCATCTGACCGGCTGGATGAGGATTTAATTGCAAGCGAATGTCGTTTGCAACACGTGCAATTTCTTTTTTATCTGCTCCACTTCTCAAAGTGCTTGCCATCTTATCATAATGCTCAGGAATCAACATGCCTTTCTGAGGAAATGTTAGGACGTACATAGGATCGTTTGGAACGTTATCCCAGTCAATAAGTTGTTCAACGACATAATTGTTCGTCTTAAAAGGAAGTACATTACCAACAACTTCCATCTCAAACTGTGTTTCCTCTGATATTTGTTGAATTTGTGGAATTGTACGAAAATTTCCCAGTGTGTAGGACTTGATTGAGGTGGTTTCGTCTACTGACCAAAGTGCTTGCTGTTCTGTCATTACTTATTTTATCACATAGCATTGTTAAAGCTTGGCAAAAAATGGCAAAATAGGCATGGATTTTTATTTCCTAGGCGTGTGAATTTATAAAAAATTTTGATTGGTGCTTAAATAACTACTGACTGATTGGTATAATTCCGACATTCAGCCTTATTTTTCATTAGTGAACAGGGGAGATGGTAGAAGAGCTTAGTGAATTTTCGGCAGGACAGTTTGAGACAGTCTCACAGCTGTTAGCGTCTTCAGTTTCACTCCAGATGGCGTTAGCCGTCCTAGTGGTTGGTTTGATCATCATAGTAACCGTATACCGCAAGTTTTCTAGTTGGATACAAACTCAAAAATTTAGTTATACGCGTCCACATATATCCAGATTTGCTCGTACCGCAATGCTGGCCTTTTTTGCAATTGGACTAGTTTCTTCAGTAAATGCATACATACAAGCTTTTGAGTTGTTTGATGAACAAGTTATTACATTAACTGATGATCTTTCACCAAGTCAAACATTTGCAAAGATTCTAAATACAATTAACATACTTGTTATCGGATACACGGTTTCCCAGCTAATACCTGTTGCACTGAATAAGCGAGAAAAAACAATTCTCGAAAGAGAGGACTTTGAAAAGTGGAAGGAGTTAAAAGGTTTTAAAGATGATGATGGTGATTTGTTTCATAAAATATTCAAATGGGTTCCGCCTAAAATTCTCCCCGAGGATCTTACAAAGGAAGAGTTTGAAAAAAATCTGCAAACAAAAGAAGGAGTGAACTTTTTAGAAAATTATCGAACTAGTAAGGGTGTTTCAATAGGAAGTTATGAAAAGCTAGTAAGTGATCCTTTTGAAGAATGGAAGAAGTCTGTAAGAAAAAAATATGAACAGTACTTTGACGATTGTGTAAGTGGAAATAACCAAGCAGGTAGAAAACTTGTGCCTGGAACAAAGCCTCAAGAAATCTATCCAATTGATTTGTGGAGAGAAGAAAAAAGGCAGCGAGGATACGATCCAATAATTCCTGCCTCAAAACCTGCTGGTCATGCAGAGTTACAAGAAGAACGTGTTCCAAAGTCAGCTAAGCAAGTTCTTCCTATTGGAATTTTTGTTGCAACTGTTATTGGTGTGATTGGATGGTGGGGAGTTGATCTTTTTGTTTTAGCTACTGCAACTGGTGGCATGGCATTAGGAGTTGGACTAGCACTAAAAGAAACATTAGAAAATTATTTTGCATATATTTTGATTAGAAAAGACAAGGTGTTTGCTGAAGGAGATCGTGTTCAGTTAGAAAGTGGATATAACGGATATGTGCATAGAATAACTCCTAGAGTTACGTACATCAGACATGCACTTAATGAGTCACTTGCAATTATTCCCACGCGGCAATTAGTTACTGCAGAGATTGTTAATTTCACAAAGGAAATTAATTTAGTGCCTGCCATAGTTGACGTCGGCGTATCTTATCTTAACGATCCAAAACAAGTTGCATCAATTTTAGTGAAGGTTGGACAACGTGCGCTTGTTGAGATAAAAGATTCAAAGGGTAATCACGTTGCTGTGCAAAAGCGCTGCCCGTATCTTGACCAAAACAAGCCAAGCTGTGGATGTGATAAAGATATTCATGTAGACATAGATCAGCCTACCGTACGATTTAACAAGTTCAACGATTCTTCTCTTGATTTTTCCGTTTGGATTTATGTTAATTCATACGGAACACAATTCAAAGTGAAAAGTGCGATGCGTCTCATAATGTATGAAGAATTTAAAAAATATGATATTAGAATTCCATGGCCAATTAGAACAGTTTACCAGGGAGATGAAAAGAGGGAAGCGCAAGAAATTGCAGAGTATGAGAGCAAGCGTAAACAAGTCATTGATGAATTTGGAATTGGTGACCTGGCTCGTGGAGAAGGCGATTAGTATTTTCTGAAGACTTAAGAATCTGTTTCATTCCGTTGAAATGTTGGTTAAATTCGCTGTTGTTGGAGGAAATGCATCTAGAGATCTAGGAAAACGAATTGCAAGGAGACTAAAAGCTCCATATGTAGAAGCAAAGACGAGGGTTTTCCCAGATGGTGAAAGTAAGATCACATTTGGACACATACCAAAAAATAGTATCGTACTGGTAGTGCAGTCAACATACCCGCCTGTTGACACGAATTTGTTGCAAGCATTATCGATTATTTCTCAGGTTAGAAAGGTATCCTCAAAGATTTATGCAATAATACCATACATGGGTTATGCGAGACAAGATAGACAATTTCTAAGCGGAGAAGTAGTTACCATGTCAATAATTGCAAAGATGATTCAGGCAGCTGGTGCAAAAAAAATTGTTGTCGTTGATATACACAGTAAAACTGCATTAAATCATTTTAAAATTCCCAAGGAAAATGTTTCTGCCATACCAGAGCTTGCTAAATATTTCAAAAAGATGAAATTGAAAAATGCGTTGGTTGTCTCGCCAGATATGGGCGGATCTTTAAGGGCAAAAAAATTTGCCGGTCTGCTGAATGTTGGTTTTATTGCATTAAAAAAATCTAGGAATAGAAATACTGGAAAGGTGCTAATCCAGTCTTCAAAAGTTGATGTTCGTGGAAAGGATTTGATTCTAGTTGATGACATCATAAGTACGGGTGGCAGTATCATTAAGGCTGCTCAGTTCCTAAAGAGACAGAAATGTAAACGAGTTTTTGTGGCATGTACACACGGATTGTTTGTAGAAGGTGCAGAAAAGAAGATCAAAAAGGCTGGAGTATCACGTATCATAAGTACAAACACTATACCTAGAAACACTTCAAAAGTTGACGTGTCTGGTGTGATAACGGAATCTATTCGGTAAAATCATGGAACTTATTTTTTTAGGAACTAGTGGTGCAATGCCCACGCTTGAACGCTCGACTACATGCATTTGTTTGGTAAGAGATGGAGAAATCTTAATGTTTGATGCGGGGGAGGGCGCACAAATTTCTTACCTAAAATCAAACCTAGGATGGAATAAAAAAATGAAAATTTTTGTTACGCATTTACATGGGGATCATTGTATTGGAATTTTAGGATTCTTGCAAACAATGACTTTGCAAAATAGAACAGAACCCGTCGAGATTTATGGTCCAGAGGGTATTGAAGAACTTATTGCTGCAAATACAAAAATTATGAATTTTGGTTTGTCGTTTCCTGTTCTAATAACACCAGTAAATGAAGGGACAGTTGTGAGTGAAGAAAAATATCAAGTTCATGCCTGTGAAGCAGAACATTCTGTACCAACATTTTCTTTTCTTTTTGAGGAAAAAGAAAAGCCCGGAACATTTTATCCTGAAAAAGCTAATTCACTTGGTGTTCCAAAAGGAGAATTATGGCATAAGTTACAGCAGGGAGAAGAAGTTGTAATTGAAAATAAGTCGATTAAGCCGTCTGAAGTAATGGGACCAAACGTACCTGGAAAAAAAATCGGTATATCTGGTGATACCAGACCCACAAAAAAACTAGAAGAGTTTTTTAAAAATTGTGACTATCTAGTTTTTGATTCTACTTTTTCAGATGAGCTGAAAGAAAAAGCAGTCGAGTCTTGTCACTCTACCGCAAAAGAGGCTGCTACTTTTGCAAAAAACGCAAGTGTCTCAAATTTGATTTTGACACATTTTTCTGCTAGGTATAAAGATGAGAACGTTTTGTTGGATGAGGCAAAAACTATTCATAATTCTGTAATAGCTGCTAAGGATCAATTAAAAATCAATATTGCTTGATTGTAATTATTCAATATCAGATACAAGCCAATCTATTACATCTTCAATATTTTTAGAGTGTAATACTACCTTTATTGGACCCAAAGGAGATTCGTCTGCTTCGTCACAGAGAACTGGAACATTTGCAAATGCAGCTTGCCTGTTGAGATAAAACCAAGTCGAGTCTTCTGTCATGTTACGCATTAGATGCCTGCGATATGCGCTTTTGGTCTTTCTTGATCTCATAGTCTCATAGATTTTCGTTAAGGATTCATAGTTGTTTGAATTTGCAACTAAAGAATCACCAGTTAACTTTTCGTCCACATCAGTTAGAACGTTTGATAGAGATGCTCGAACTTTGTTAATATCTTCTGATGCGTTTATGGTACAGTAAGCGGATACTTTGCAATCTACATCTAAGGATCTCAAATCTCAATCCATTTTTCAATTACATTGTATGCTAGTTCAGTAAGTTCGTCTAGTGTAATGTCACTATTAACAATGGTTTCGTCTGCTATTGCTATGGATTCACCAATTCCGACCCCAAGCTCTCTGTTATCACGCTCTTCAAATTTTTCCCTTGTTGTAGGATCGTCTGAACGTCCACGGGAGCTCAAAAATTTGTAGCGGGTATCAGATGTTGCCTCTATTGATAATAGTTTGACGGATCCAACATTTTTTAAAACTTCAATCTCTGCAGTAGATCTTACACCATCAACAACGATTACTTTAGATTGCGAGTTTTCTATTGGTTCGGTAAGTAGGGAGGCAATAGCACCGGGTCCATTTTTCTCACGTAGTTCTAACATCAACCTACCTAAGTTGTCTCCAGTTGGTTCTATATTGCGTCTTTTTGCCTCAGCACGGACACCATCACCTAAATTCAAAGCCTCAAGACCTCTAGATTTCAATGCAGATACAATGGTTGATTTACCAGAACCCGGCATGCCAGTGAGACAGACTATTAGCTTAGCCAAGATGAAATTGTTTACTAATTCCAGTCTATGAAGCTACCGGAATTCATTAAAAACATAATATCAAAAAAATATAATGCGAACCTTTGTTGCAATTGAAGTAAGTAGTAAAGACGTTTTAAACTCCATTCATAAAATTCAGACTGAATTAAACCTCAAAGCTAAACCTGTAGAACTTCATAACATGCATTTTACTGTACAATTTTTAGGAGAAGTTTCGGAGGAGATGGTAAGAAAAATTTCTGATGCGCTAAGCAGTATAGAATTTTCTACATTTTCAATAAGTTTTGCGAGCGTTGGAGTTTTTCCCAAGCCAAATTTTCCAAGGGTAATTTGGATTGGAACAAATGATGGAGTCAGTGAACTTGAAAAACTGGCAGAAATGATACGCTCAAAGCTTTCGCAGCTTGGTTTTAATCCAGATAAAAAATTCAAGCCGCATGTGACCATATTCAGAGTAAAAAACAAAATTGAAGGTATCTCAAGCAGATTGGAAAAATTTTCATCGTATTATTTTGGGAAGCAAATAGTCTCAGAAATTAAATTAAAGAAAAGTGAACTTACGCCTAATGGTCCAGTTTATACAGATCTGTTGGTTGTGAAAGGAAAGCAATGAATTCGATCTTAAAATATGCAAAAAAAGAAACCACGCCGCCAAAAAAATTACAGGAAAAAAAACAGCGCATTGCCAAAAAAGCCTGTGATTTAGTAAGTCAATGTATAGAAAAACATAGTCAAGTAGTTGGTTTTGAGCTAGGTGGTTCATATGCTAAAGGCACATGGTTACCGGAAAAAGCTGACATTGATATCTTTGTTAAATTCAACAAAAAAACACCTGAAAAGAATTTTAGGAATATTGGAACAGAGATAGGTTTTCAATCTTTAAAAAAATACAAGCCATACACTAGACATGCAGAGCATCCGTTTGTAGAAGCTGTTATTGATGGAACTAGAGTAAACATTGTTCCATGTTATGATGTAAACAAGGGAGAATGGCAAAGTGCTACGGACAGATCCATATATCATACAAAATTCATGTCACAAAAATTATCTAATTTATTGAAGGGAGAAGTAAGAATTCTTAAAAAGTTTTTTCTTCACATAGATGTTTATGGAGCCGAAATAGCAAAAGAGGGTTTTAGTGGATATGTCTCAGAAGTGTTAATTTCCTACTTTGGTAGCTTTGAAAAAACAATAAAGAAAATCTCAGAGTTGAAGAAAGGACAAATTATTGGAAAATCTACAAGAAAATTTGATTCGCCTATTGTGATCATTGATCCAGTTGATAGTAATAGAAATCTTGGAACTGCAATTTCAATGGATAATTTAGGAAAGTTTGTTTTAGCAAGCAGAGTATTTTTGAAAAAACCCTCTAAGAAATTTTTTAAAAAGCCTGTTTCTAAGCGTATTATGAAAAATAATGATAAAATCGTTGTAGTGCAATTCAGGTTTAAGGATAGAAGTGATGATATTATTTGGGGTCAAATAAAACGTGCATCAAATGCACTAAAAACTCAGTTAGAGCTGGGCGGATTTACTGTTTTAAGAAATTCGTCAGTAAAGGATGAAAAGGAAAACGCGGCGTTGATATTTTTATTGCATACAAAAAAAATTGAAAACAGCCTAGTCAGAAGCGGTCCGGAAATATCTAGTAAAGAGCATTGTGAAAAATTCATTGCTGCAAACCTAAAAAAAAGCCAGCTTATGTGGATTAACGAAGAAGGTAAAATGCAATCTTTGCAGAAACGAAAACATGATGATGTAAAATTATTTTTGCGAGACGTTTTAAAGAATAATCTAAAAAATTCTGGTATACCGAAGGGGCTTGAGAAGGATTTCAAAAAAGGTGTAAAAATTATTGATGCAAATAAGGTTTCAACAAAATCCATTAAAGAGGCAATTGCAAACGTTGCCGTAACAGATGAAACAATCTTTCGTTAAAATTAGTAAAATAACTGAACCGCCTTATTCAGACATCTGGGTTTATCCAAAGGGAACTAAATCACAGATAAAATCACGGATAAAAGAGTTGAAGTCTCTTGGTGTAGAGAGTGTTTCTTTTCAAGGTGAATTGCAAATAGGCACTATTAGCATACTAGGCAAAGGGTACGTAGGGATAGTAGTTTTAGGTAAAATAGGAAGAAAAAAAGTTGCTGTAAAAATTAGACGGAGTGATTCTCCTAGAAAAAATTTGAAAAAAGAAGCAGAGCTGCTTAAAATAACAAATCAAATCAGTGTGGGACCAAAATTAGTAAATTTTAGTAAAAATTTTCTTGTGATGGAATATTTGGAAGGTAAAAAAATTGGTGATTGGATTTCCAGTTTAAAGAAGAAAGGAAGTTCATCACAACTCAAAACTGTAATTAAAAAAGTTCTGGAAGATTGTTACAGTCTGGATAGGATAGGTTTGGATCATGGAGAATTAAGTAATATAACAAAACATGTAATTGTTGGTAACAAAACCACAATTATTGATTTTGAAAGTTCTAGTACGGATAGAAAAGTTTCAAATGTGACATCCGCAACTCAAGCATTTTGTATAGGATCCAGAATTTCAAAAATGGTAGGTGGTATGTATAAAATACCTAAAAAGGAAAAAATGATTTCTGCTTTACGTGGGTATAAACAGAAACAAACTAGAGATGGTTTTGAAAAGTTGTTAGATGTTTTGAAATTATAATGGGACCGGCAGGATTTGAACCTGCGACCACTAGCCCCCCAGGCTAGTATCATACCAAGCTAGACCACGGTCCCTGTTTTAGGCACGAATCGTGAAATTATTAAACCGTCTGATGGTTGAGATTGAAAAGATTATCGCTCTTGAGAAGTAGGCCTAACAAGAATTTCGTTTACATTCATGTGTTCTGGTGATTGCACTGCAAATAAAATCGCCTCTGCAATGTCTTCTGCCTTCAATCCTTGTGACTTTTTTGCAGTTTCAATAAAACTTTGTAACGATTCATCGGTAATTGTGTTTAGTAGTTCGGTTTCAACCACTCCAGGTTCAATGCACGTTACCCGAATGTTCGAACGGGCGCTAAATTCTTGCCTTAATCCCTCGCTAAAAGCGGTAACGGCATGTTTTGTTGCACAATATACACTTCCGGAGGGAAATACAAGCCTTCCAGCAACTGACGAAATGTTAACTATATGTCCTGATTTTTTTTCCTTCAAATGTGGAATAACTGCGGCTGTACAAAAAAGCACGCCTTTGATGTTAACATCAATCATCTGTTCCCATTCATCAACTTTGAGACTTTTTACAAAGCTAAGCGGCATCAAACCTGCATTATTCACTAAAATATCAACTGTCTCCCATTTTTTTATTACCTGCTCAACAAAAGTATTACAATCATCTTTTTTCGTAACATCAAGCTTTTGGGAGAAAACTTCACCTTCATTACTTTTAATCTTGTTTTCCAACTCTGTAAGTTTGTCAGTTCGTCTGGCGCCTATTGCCACTTTGGCACCAGCCTTTGAAAGCGCTATTGCTGTTGCATAACCTATTCCACTACTGGCTCCTGTAATAATAGCAACTTTGCCTTCTATCGACATTATCGTTAATTTCAATAAACGCCGTAAATGTGTTTTTAAAATATGATAGCTAATTTATTAAGAAAAAACCAAAAACTAGGTTATGCTGGAAGAAAAGTGTGCGTACTGCGGAGATATGACAGACATGCCTTTTGAGTGTAATTACTGTAAGGATCCATTCTGTTCCGAACATAGACTGCCAGAAGATCACCGATGTGTGAAGCTTACTCAACTCAGAGCAAAAAAATTCGGTGAGAAAAGAAAAATAATTCGTGACGGTGGCACAGGAAAAAAGAACAAATTCCGAAGAATGTTTGGTAGGTTTGGTTAGTAAATCGAATTTTCCGGATTCATTTTTGCGCGTCTTGCTTGATAAAACAATGCAGCAGAAAGTGCAAGCAAACAAAATGCAGTGATAGTGTGCGGTTCAGCAGTATGATCTTGGTTTACGAAAAACGGCAAAAAAACGGTATAAGCTACAGCAAATCCAACCATGGTTACACCCTGTATTGATAGTTTAAGCCATGAAGGAACAGGTTTTCCTGCTTTACTAATAATTCTGCTCAAAATTTCGATAATAAACAATCCCCCGACTGGATAAATTGTTAGCAAAACGAAATCAATTATATCAACTGAGCCGGGATGGGACATTATAGCTGCCTATTTCTTTATTGATTATCTAAACTGTATGGTTTTCCATTTAAGATTCCAGATAGAATTGTGTCCTTTCTTTCTGCCATTTCCTTTCTAGAGTCAAGGATGTATTTTTCCTCGTCAAGTAAGACGGATGAGTTTGATTTTTCCAAAACTGCTTTTTCTAGTCTTAATTTTAGAAGTGCTGACGTTGTGTCAGTTATCATCTTTATCATGACCTGATTGATTTTTGCCTTAATACCATCATATTCCTCACTTTTCAAACTTTTAATTAATTCTGAAATAGAGTTGTAAAGATCGGAATCGATTTCTTGTATCGGGTCGGTTTCAGCTTCCTGTAAGATAAGTGCGTTCAGAGAATTGATGTTGATCTTATTTTGTTCTGACATTGAAACACGTCTAATAATCCTTAAATCATGGGGTTATTTTTGTTCTGTTGAAGAAAAGAAATTGCCATATAAAGTCATTGGTGGTAAACCAACCAGAATTGAATATTCTGCCGATGATGTCTTCGCTAAAATTAAGCAGCAAGAAATAAAATTCATCGATCTACAATTTACCAGCTTGCCAGGTAGGTTTCATCATACTACAATATCAGCCAATACATTTACGTCTGATCAAATGGAGGATGGTCTTCCAAAACTTGATGGTTCTTCAATTGTTGGATTTACAAGTATCGACGACTCTGACTTAATACTAAAACCAGATCCTAACTCATTCGCAACAATTCCATGGATTGCTGATAAAAAATCTGCAAGGATGCTATGTGATATTTATCGTGGTGCTGGTAGAGGTAGACTAGATACTGACCCTAGAGGTATATGTCAAAAAGCTGAGGAATATTTGCAGACGCAAGGATTTGATGAAAGTTTCTGGGGACCAGAAGTGGAATTCTTTGTTTTTGATAAAATTCATTGGGATGTATTAACTCCCTACAAGGGTCAGTCATACTCTATTGAATCAGAAGAAGCTCCATGGAGCCAAGAAGGAACTGGATATCCAATGGGATTGCAAGAGGGTTACTACCCCAGTACACCCTCAGACACATTAACTGAATACAGAAATGATTGTGTCGAGGTGTTAAACGAGAATTTTGGGATTTTGTGTGATAACCACCACCATGAAGTAGCTACTGCTGGACAGTGTGAGATTGATATTAATTATGATAAAATGACGAATGCTGCTGACAGTGCACAATCTTACAAGTATGTTGTACGAAACGTTGCAAAACAACACAAAAAAATTGCTACGATGATGCCTAAACCAATCTCCATGGATTCAGGTTCAGGAATGCATACTAATGTCAGCCTCTGGAAGGCTGGAAAAAATGCATTCTATGACAAAGATGATCCAATTGAGATGAGTCAAACAGGGCGTTATTTTTGTGGTGGAGTTATGAATCATGCTAAGGCATTGGCTGCGATTACAAATCCAACAACCAACTCATATCACAGACTTGTGCCGGGATATGAAGCGCCGGTCTACATAGCATGGAGTACTGCCAACAGATCTGCGACGATACGAGTTCCAGGTCATTTTAAGGGAGAAAAATATGCGCATTTAAAAAGATTGGAATATAGAGTTCCTGATCCATCATCCAATCCATATCTTGTATTTTCTGCGGTTTTGTCTGCAGGTCTTGATGGAATAAAAAAGAAAACAGATCCTGGAGACCCAATTCATGAAGACATCTACAAAATGTCTAAATCAGAGAGAAAAAAGAATGGTATTGGAGTTTTGCCTGCCAACCTGGGTGTAGCTTTAGACGAACTTGAAAGTGATAGAAGTTTTCTTAATCCAATTTTTGAAGATCATGTAGTTAGCAAGATTATTGAATTAGAGAGAAAAGATCAGCGCGAAATTTCTATTAGACCGCACCCTCATGAATTTTATCTATATTTTGATGTCTAAATTAATAATTAGTATAGTCTTGCATGTTCTTGTAGCGTGAAAATCAACGCGAGAGAAATAGTAATTAATGCAAACCCTATAGCAATAAAAATTCCGCGTCTTTTGTCTGATGTTACACCTTTGAATAATAGAATAGCTCCAGCAAGTCCAAGAAACAGTGTTGCAGTGCCTTGGATAACTGCATCAAAAGATGCTTGCCTTGTTATTAACGGGACAAAAACACCTGCAAGTAATACAAAAAATGTAAGTAGGTAAGCATATCGAGGAATTTGGGATAGTATTGTGTTTGGACCAGAAGTATTAGCGTCTTCAATCTTTTCGATCTCTTGAGGATGCTTAATGTTTTCGGAAATATTTTCTGGTTCGGCTAGCTTTACTTCTTTTCCTTCAGCCTCAGATTTTCCTAATGCTTCTTCAGCCCTTTTTCTTTCCTTCCGTCTTCTCATACGTGCCCATTTAGTCATCTTAATTCTCCCATTACAGGTATCATTTGTATATCACTCATCAAAAAATAGGTTGCTGAAGTTTTTGTAATAGTTTTCATAAAATAGTATACTAATTACATCATTCCGCCCATGTCTGGCATTCCACCCATTCCAGGTGGCATTCCACCCATTCCACCCATTCCAGGTGGCATTCCGCCTTCTGCTCCAGGTGGTGGACCTGCTGATTTTGCAGTTGCAATGACATCATCAATACGTAAAATCATACATGCGGCCTCAGCAGCAGCTGAGATAATTTGGTTTTTGACTGCAAGAGGTTCAACAATATCGCTCGATTTCATATCTACTACTTTTCCTTTCATTACATCAATGCCTGTCCACTTGTTGCCATTCAGTTGTTTTGAACGAAGTGAAGCAAGTGTGTCGATTGGATCCATACCTGCGTTTTCGCTAAGTGAGAGTGGAATGGACTCTAAAGCCTCTGCAAATTTTTGTGCTGCGAGTTGTTCACGACCTTCAAGTGATTTTGCCCAACTTCTAATCTTAGTTGCTGCAAATGTTTCAGGAGCTCCGCCACCAGCTACAACTGATGGAAATTCCATAACATCTTTTACTACCATGATAGCATCATGAACTGATCTTTCGGCTTCGTCTACAACTCTTTGTGATCCTGCTCTTAGTAAAAGAGTTACAGATTTTGGGTGCTTACAGCCTTCGATAAAGACCCATCTATCTTCTTCAATTTTTCTTTCTTCAACTAAACCAGCAGCACCTAAATCCTTTTCAAATAGATCATCAAGATTTGTTATAATTCTTCCACCAGTAGCTTTTGCAAGTTTTGTTAAATCACTTTCCTTTACTCTTCTGACAGCAAGTATTCCCGCCTTAGATAAATAATGTTGAGACATATCATCAATTCCTTTTTGGCAAAAGACAACTGATGCGCCTGAACCAACTACTTTATCAACCATTCTTTCAAGCATTTTGCTTTCTTCGTCTAGGAATGATTTCATTTGCTGTGGATTTGAGATGTTGATCTTAGCGTCAGTCTCTGTCTTGCTAATTTCTAATGCAGTATTGATAAGAGCTATTTTAGCGCCAGTAACTTTTTTTGGCATGCCTGAATGAACTACTTCTTTATCAAGAACTATTCCTTGTAAAATTGAAGATTCTGAAATTGAGCCTCCTGATTTCTTTTCTACTTTAATGTCATCAATGTCTACAGTGTAATTACTGTCATCTTTTTCAGCAACTGCTAATACAGATTTTACAACCATGTCAGCTAGTTGATCGGAATCTTTTCTTACCAGTTTTGTTTGCATTGATGTCCTTGCGATCTTTAGTAAAGTGGGTTTGTCATCAGCAGTAACTTGATCAGCAATGTCTTTGATGAATTGTTTAGCTTTGTTTGCTGCTTTTCTATAACCATCAACAATCACCGTAGGATGAACTTCCTGTAGCAAAAGTGATTCAGCTTGTTCTAAGAGTGCGCCGGCTAAAACTACCGCAGATGTGGTACCGTCACCCACCTCATTGTCGGTAGATTTTGCAATCTCTACTAGCATTTTTGCTGCTGGGTGTTGAACATCAATTTCTTTTAGAATAGTAGCTCCATCATTTGTAATTGTAACGTCTCCTAACGAGTCAACAAGCATCTTGTCCATGCCTCTTGGACCTAGGCTAGTATGCACTATTTCAGCAATAATTTTTGCTGCCGCAATGTTGTTTTTTTGTGCGTCCTTACCCTTAGTTTGACTTGCACCGTCCTTGAGCAAAACAACCGGCATGTTTGCACTTGAAGCTTGAACTGCCATGTCAAAAAAACTCTGTTTGCCTATTTTATACCTATTTTATTTCATGCCTCAAAACCATAGGTATTTTTTAATTGGGAAAAATAAAGCGAGTAGTATGGTAAATAGTTCAAATAAAGACGCCTATGATGAAGTATTCGCAAGTTTAGAAAAACATAACAAATGGTTTGAAAACTCGATTCCTTTGATCGCTAGTGAAAATATTCCAAGCCCAGCTGTAAGAGAAGCGATAATCTCCGATTTTGGTAATAGATATGCTGAAGGTTGGCCTGGAGAACGAGTCTATGCTGGTTGTACCTACATTGATGAGGTTGAGATTCGGTGTATGGATCTTGCAAAAAAATTATTCAAGTCAGAGTTTGCAGACGTAAGACCAATTTCCGGGGTTGTTGCTAATCTGGCAATTTATTCAGCTTTTTCAAATCCGGGCGATGTAATGTTGGCTCCATCAATTCCAGCTGGTGGACACATATCACATGGTAAAAAAGAACATTCAGGAACTGCAGGTCTTGTTCACGGCCTAGAAATTGAGTTTTTCGCATTTGACTCAGAGGAGATGAATATCAATGTTGAAAAAACAAAAGCAAAGGTTGAAGAATTGAAAAAGCAAAACAGGTTGCCGAAGATAGCTATGTTTGGCGGTTCTGTGTTTTTGTTTCCACATCCTGTCAAAGAACTAGCTGACTTTCTGAAAAGTTATGACATGCATATCAATTATGATGCAGCCCATGTTGCAGGACTGATAGCTGGAGGAGAATTTCAAGATCCGTTAGGGGAGGGAGTAGATACTATGACTATGAGCACGCATAAAACATTGTTTGGTCCACAGGGTGGACTTGTTTTAGCGTTTGAGAAGAATGCTGAAGCAATTAAAAAAGCAACGTTTCCAGGACTTACCAGTTCTCATCACATACATCATATGGCCGCAAAAGCAATTGCGTTCGCGGAAGCTCTAGAATTTGGAAGTGATTATGCAAGTCAAACAATTAAAAATGCAAAGGCATTAGCTGTAGCACTAAATGACTTGGGCTTCAAAGTTTTAGGTGAAAAAAAGAATTTCACAGAATCACATCAAGCTGTTGTAAACGTGCTTGATTATGGTGACGGTGGTAAAATTGAAGCTGACTTGGAAAAGGCGAACATCATTGTAAACAGACAGCTAATTCCGGGCGATCTAAAAGCCAAGAGACATTACATGCACCCAGGCGGAATTAGGCTTGGAACTTCCGAAGTTACACGTTTGGGAATGAAGGAATCGGAAATGCAACAAATTGCATCATTCATCAAACAAATAGTTGTTGATAAAAAAGATGCAAAAGAAATAGCAAACCAAGTTACAGAGTTTCGAAAGAACTACCAGAAAACTGAATATTGTTTTGATAACAAGCTTGGTGCATATGAGTACGTAAAACTAAGATAGTTTTATCCAGAGCCTACATTTCGGTTCTTTCTGTTTCTGGTTTTGATGCTTCCCCATGTTTCCTTTTTGATCTGAGTTTTTGAGCTCTTACCATGTGCCTTCTCAGTATGACGTTCTAACCGCTCTGACGAAGAAAACTCTAGATCACATTTGTTACACTTTGTCTCATCGTTTTTTTTACCAAACAGTCCCATTTCGCTCTATTAGTATGGATCTAGTTTCAAATAAAGTGGATCATTTTGGGATTAAACGCCTGAACTTTCAGCTTTTGTAAGATCCAAAAACACTTTGTCTCCTACTGAAAGACCTAGTTTTTTGTATTCAATCATGTCTAGTTTTATGGATGTGGTGTTGCCAGTCATGCCACCAAGTCCTCCGCCAGACATCATTTTGTTAAGCTCTTTAGCCATATCATTCATGTTGGAGAATCCCATAACGTTAGACTTACCAAACGGAGAGGAAAGTGGTCCGTTTTTTTCTTGTACATCTTTTTTGGATGACAAAGAAACTGTCACATAAGGAGATGCGTCTGGTGCAGCGTCAACACGCACCACAACATACTCTTTTCTCATATACATTGCATGGTCTTTGAGTATTTTATTGTAACTTGTAAAAACTTCTAATCTTTGTTATCAGAACAGCTGGGGCGATGAAATACATTCCAATATTTAGTAATATGATGGCTGTTCCATAGCCTAACATCTCAGATTCGGAGTCGATGTCAACGTATTGTAGAAGAGTTAATGATGTTAGAAGTGGAGTTAGTGTTAGTTTTACTGCCTCCTTGAAGACTGGGTTCTCCCTCTCGTAATCAGCTATTGTCGGACTAAATAAGTAATAGAATTGGTTGAATCCGGTCATGAATGCAGAGCCTGTTTCAGTTTGCAATACCGTATTGTCGCGAATCTCCCTTAGGAACTGAACTTGTGGAGCCATTTCAGAACCAAATGTCGCTGTAGCTATTAAACATCCACCAACTCTTGCTGGTGGTAGTGATTCAGGTAATGGCTTTTGCCGAGAATCATCAATTACCTGTTTAAAAACTGGGTGATCGCCAAAGCCTGTGGGTTGCATCGTTCCATCAACCATAATCTCAAAGTTTTTTACTACAAAATCAAATGAATTAATTTCATATCTGAACCACTCTGTAAGATTAATGTGTATTATAGAATAAGTTGTGTCTGAATTACCAAAATGTATTTGTGCGATTTTAAACTGAACGGTTTCTGTCGGTGTTTGAATGTTTTGAGTCGAAATTACAAAATGAGCTTTTCTTCCGGCATCGTTTTCAAATATGTAGTTGTTCAAAATTTTAGGATCGTCTCCGCCTTTTATTGAAAAGAATGCGGTGGGAACCCCAGCGCTTTCTGCGCTTGGATTTCTTGGTTCTGAACCTATCAAAAGTTGTGGAGTGAATCCAGTTTCGTCTATTTGTATCTGTACGTTATGTTCCAACGGAGTGGGTTCTACTACCAGATTAAGATGATCACTTTCCATTTCAATAACCTTCCATCGGTAGGGAACATCAAATACAATATCATGAAGAGTGTTTGAGTATTCGTCTGTAATGCCACCTTCAGTTTTTATTTTTTTTACAAGTGAAACATTCCGATCCGGAGGTGAAAAGTCGCTAGTAGAAAAACCATCAATTATTGAAGTACCTATGATTGTAACTTCTGAAGCATCGATGGGTTGGTCATTTCTATAAGTTGGAAGGTTTGCAATCCGATCAAGTGCTTGTGGTAAACCTGGCACTAATCTCCCAAAGGCGGTATATTTTCCGTCAAGCTGGTTATTGTCTTTATGCATAATAAAAAACTGTGATCCTGCACTGTCTACATGCTGAGATCTTGCCATTGAAACAATGCCACGATCATGTTGTATTGTATTAAATTCTTCTTTGATGGTGTATCCGGGTCCGCCTTGTCCCCACAAACTTCTATCGGAATCAGGGCCAATGGTGTTTGGATCTCCAGCTTGGATCATAAAGTTAGGTATTATTCTGTGAAAAACAATACCGTCATAATAATCACTTTCAACTAATTTTAAAAAATTATTAACTGTATTAGGAGCGTCTTGAGGAAATAATTCGATCATGAAAGTTCCTACATTCGTAGTGATAAGAACTGCCTTACTCTTCATTTCCTCTATCTCTTCTAAACTGTATTCTTTTTCAACTATCATTTGTTGCGCAGATACACTGCCTACAAAACCAGAGATTAGTACTAATGAAATTATCAAGAAGATAAAATTCATGTTGTTGGTTTTTCCAACTTCAATAAAAGCCAAACGTAGGATTAGTTTTTATCAAGTTAAAATCATGTTGTGCCATGGAGATGGATGAAAAAATTCAGGCTCACGTTCTTTCAATTTGGAGAGAAAATAGGGGATTTTTCAGTGGTAAAGGCAGTGAAGGTATGTTAATTCTAACAAACAAAAATCTGTGTTTTGTTAAAAAAACTGAAGCGGCTATGAGATGGTGGGGCGCTATCAGAACCAGACAAGTAGTTAGGTTGTTGCAATCAAAGGATGTGATGATTATAGAAGACGGATATAACGAAGAAAACTTGAGGGTGGATTTGGAAAACAAGAAAAATCAAACAATTAGTTTTAATAATATTTTGTACATTGAATCGAAAGAAAAGGTGTGGGGTAGTGTGTTGTATTTGGATATAATTGAAGGTGAAAAGGAAAAGAAGTTGCAGTTTTCTGTTGTACAGGACTGGGTAAAATATCCACTTAGTGCCCCGACGAAGTTTTTGAAGGTTGATTGGTCAGGGTTTGTAAAATACATTAAAGACAGGCAAATTGTGACGAAATAAAATGGGCAAAGTTTTTGCCGTTGGGGTTGGTCCAGGATCTCATGATTGTGTCACAGAAATCGTAAAAAAAATAATTGTTGATGCAGATATTATTGTTGGTTATGAATATACGCTTGAGACTATCTCTAATCTAGTTCGGGATAAAAAAGTCCATACGATCACAATGGAGGACCAAGAAAAAACATACCAACAAATCAAAAAAGATTTGGGCGAAAAAGTTTTGGTTGTGCCTTTTACAGGCGATGTTAATTTTTCCGAGTCTGAAGTTGTAGATAGATTGATTGAGATTTTTGGAGATGTTGAAATAATTCCTGGAATTAGTTCCATTCAGGTTGCATCTTCAAAAGCAAAAGTGCCGATAGACAAATCTAAGGTTATTACAATGCACGTATCCACATCGATTGAAGAGAAGAAATTAGAACTTCAAAAAGCAATAATTGATGGTTTTAATGTTATATTGGTTCCAAGGCCGTGGCCAAAAGATCCTAAAAAACACTTCATGCCATCTGAGATTGCAAAATATCTAAAACAAAGTGGGTTTGAAACGTCCAAGATGAAAGTGCATGTTTTTGAAGCGTTGACAACCGAAGATGAGACTGGCTTTGAGGGTATGGTTGAGCAGTTAGAAGGAAAAGAGTTTTCAGATCTTTCTGTGATGGTTTTCGATCAGGTAACACTTGAATCATACATCAATTTTGAATAGTTATGCAAAAGCCGCTGTCTAATGCAACTCTGAAAAAGATTCTAGAGACAGCCAATGAGCGTGATTTGTTCATAGTTGGGCATATGTACATTGAAAATACAATTGACCGTATACTGGAGAAAAAATTCAGCATCCCTTCAAAGTCAATCGATAGTACGCTGTTTACATTAAATCTAAAAATGGATATATTGACAGAGTCTGGTCTGATCAAGGGAAATGTGAAGAAAAATGTCGAGTTGCTAGCCAGAATCAGGAATAGGTATGCGCATAAACTGAAACCAAATGAGCAAAGAATCACAAACTACGTTCGAGAGTTACATTATCTTGGATCCACGCCTAAACCTGGCGGCAAATATGCAAAATATCGAGTTTGTGTGATAAGGACGTTTTCAGTTTTAGAAAAAATGTTAAGAAAATAGAGTTAGTGACTATGTCCACAACCACACGAGTGTTCATCTCCATGAGAGTCGTGAGTCTCTGATGGTCTACATTTAGAACATTTGTCTGAACCGTCAGGTGAAAAGAATCCTATTCCACATGATATACATTTCATATTTCAATTCAGAATTAGGTATATTTTATGATATAGGTTTACAGAATATCTACGAATATTTCGTCAGGTTTGAGAGTGTTTTTTACCAAATCTGGCATGATTGTTAGATTGAATTTCTTCGTATTTCCATGAATTCCTTGGTGTATCATTTTACCTGTAATGAGTCCAGATAATTCTATCTCATTAAGCATCTGAGTAATCCTCCTTTGTGTGAGTGTGTTTTGATGAGTTTGTTTACAGAGTGATTTGTAACCAGAATATACATCTCCAGTTGAGATGTTGGGAGATTTCATTATGGTAATCACAAGTAGTTTTTCATGAAGTGAAAAAGCGTTGAGTTGTTGGGATTCTTTGTCTACCTCAACTCTTTGAGATGCCAAACGTATGTGTTCGTCTGTTATAGTCTTGTCCTGTTTTAACTCGGCGGTTTTTGCTGCTACATCTAGTAGTTTTATTGCTCTCCTGGCGTCGCCATGTTCTCTACATGCCATAGATGCACATAGGTTCAAAGCGCCGCTTGTAACAGAGTTTTCTTCAAATGCTAGTGGTATTCTGTCTTCTAAAATTTCTTTTATTTCGTTTGTTTCATAAGCAGGAAATACGAGTTCCTCTTCGCTTAACGTGCTAATGACTCTTGGGTCTAGTCCCTCCTTGAACCTAACGTCGTTGGAAATTCCAATTAGAGATAGTGAGCCATTTTTTAGTTTGAGGTTTGCCCTTGTAATTGAGTAAAGTATGTCTTTCCCTGTCTTATCAACAAGTTTGGCAAGATGATCTATTTCATCAATTACAAAAACCGTGTTTATTTTGTTTTTTTCAATAACGTAAAGAATACGATTAAAGACTTCACTGATTGACAATCCTGTGCTTGGTAACCAAAGTTTGTCGTCCGGTGTCTTTTTTGATTTAAGTCCTAATTGCCTGCCCAAGTCAACCAACACATTGTAAAGGTTTGATTGATCCTTTGCATTTGTGGTTGCGATTTTAATTTGGTATGAGTTTTTGTCAACTCTGTTTTGAATTTGGTTCAATACTTTTTTTACAACAAGTGTTTTGCCTGTACCGGGTTTGCCGTACACCAACAGGTTTGGTGGTATTGATTTTTTGTATAATGGAATTAAGGATTGTGTTACCAACTCTTGTTGTTTATCTCTATGTAAAATTCGTTCAGGAATGTAGTCGTGCCGTAACACGTTTGGGTTTTTGATTATTGAGTTGCCTTGTTCTGCGTTGTCAAGTAAACGTTCCACTGGATCTAAAGTTGTTATACTCATTTTGAGATCATTTTTTATTGTAATTTCACACTTGAATGGATCCAGTAGTGGATTTTTACAAGATTGATCGTTCTGGTTGACGTGCTCTGATCGGGCCTGATCGGTGACACACACCATTATTTCTTATCTATTCTTTTGGAAAGTGTGTGTTGTTATTCTTTTTCTTGTTAGTTTGTATATGTCATAAAAAATTTTTTTAAAACAAAAGACTAGAAACAAAGGTGTGTGGGTTCATAATAGAAGGTTTTGTTAATAATATACTATATTTCTATAAAATAAGCCTAAAACACACCCCTTTTAGCATTTTAGGTGTTAAGAAGAGCCTTAACAGATGTTAACAACCCAAAAACACCCCTTAATTTCCACTCCACCCACGAAAATTAACAATACCCCCCCGTTTCCAGTCCAGGTAGTGTTAACAACTAAAAACATACAGGCGTGGGCCAGGCAGTCAATCTTAACAAATTCATTTGTTAACAAAACTTGTAGGATCCATTGAAGTGTTAACATAAGATCCTCATAGATCTCGATATGAAACAGAAGCGGATACGAATAAACTTAGAGGACACTGACGGTGCCAAATTCAAGTTTGACATAGAGGGCAACGTCACAAAGGACAAAGTCCTAAAACTCTTTGAATTAATGGATTTGATGAATATAGAGGAAGAACAGGCACCAGACTTGGATTCTATAGGAGGCAAAATCTGGAATGTTGTAGAGAACCACTTTCCCGCAGGCAAGTTCACCTCTTCAGGCGTGCTTGAGAAGTATGAGGATGAGTATAACGAGCCTATCAAACTAAGTATAGTTTCTACCTACCTAGCAAGATTTGCCTCACGCAATAGGATTGAGCGCAAGCGTGTAGGAAGGGAATGGTCTTACCAAATCATTCGTATAGCACAAAAACATCCTTAGGCATTATTGTGAAACGGCGTAAACAATACCGCCTTCATCAGAACCAACTCGCGCTCTGCCCTTCTCAGTAATTGTGTATCTATAAGGCCTGACGGAATTGTCTCTACTAACAAAACCATCCTCAAACAATTTTTTCATAAACCGTGAAACATGCTCACGTGATTTTCCTAATGTCACTTCAATATCACGTGATGTCATTGGTCTGTTTGTGATTAATTTCAATACATGAACAAGCGAATCTTCGAAGCTCATGTTCGGAACTCGTGGAGCCGTGGCAGGTTTTGAAACTACAAATTCTTGTTTCTCCATCTCAGGCTCCTCAAACGACTTTACTCTTTTCTTAGGCAAATCGGGGCTAGTGAAGCTTTTACCATCCAAGTCCATACTGTCTAGGCGTATTTTCATGTCGATTAATTCTCTTTCATAGTAGTCTATACGGTCCAAGTTTGTTGGGGCAACCCTTACTGCGCTGCCAGGCGATCGTATCTTTGTGTACAAGTACAACGTGACAAGACCGCACAAAAATGCCAACACAGAAACCAATATGATGCCTGCATCGGGGATATCTACTAACATCACAACAAATTAACCATAAAATGATATATCATAACGGGACAATAATTATTCACAATTATACGAACAAAAAATCATAACATCACAGTTTCGTTAAAGAAACTCACAAACAAAATCACACATCAACCAACTGCTTCACAGTCTTCTGTATAACATCAATTATCTGGTCTTCGTTTTCAGGCGTAAAACTACCATCTTTCATCACATTAACCTGTTCAGCGAGCCTAGATATCACATCGCTGTTCGTAAGTATCACATCCAGCGCCTGCAGGAGGATTAGCGTGTAGTATACGCTCTCAATCTTACTTCGTGACTGGGCCAGCTGCCTGTAGTAGGCACCCTTAGACACACCAAACTCTACGTCAAGCATTTTCTTCTGTTTTAAAATAATTTCAATTTGTCGCTCTGTAAACAATGATTTTTTGATAATTTCCTTAATAATTGTGTTAAAATTAGACATTTCGGGTTCGCTCATAGCTATACAAAACAGTATAGCTTCTTTCAATTAAGTTTTAATGCGACGTCTCGATCGTACCAAAGTATGAGGAATAAGGTCGAAACTAGGCTAAAAAAGTGTAAAAAGGGGGGTAAAACGGCAATATTTTTGCTAGTTGACTCTGAAAACTTTAGCTCTACAGCAAGCGTAGAAAAGACAGCAAAGGAGCTCTTCAGCGCAACTAGAGAGATGAAGGATTTCTACCCTGTAATTCTGGTTGGGGGCTCTTCAGCCACTGATCAAATGGGGATGGATAGGGCTGTTAGGATTTTGAGAAGAAGGACCAAACTTGACATTGTATTATTTCCCGGAAACATTACAGGGGTCGTTCCAAAAGCACACGCAATTTTGTTTAGCTGTCTGATGAACTCGGAAAACCCATACTACATTACTCAGGCCCAAGCACTTGGAGCACCGCTGGTAAGGAAGATGAAATTGGAGGCACTCCCAACAGCATACCTGATAATCGGGGAAGGCACATCAGCTTGGTTCTTTGGAAATGCCAGAGGGATACCTTTTGACAAACCAAAAATTGCCGCAGCTTACGCAATGGCCGCCCAATACATGGGTATGAGATTCGTATATCTTGAAGCGGGATCCGGAGCTAAGCAAAACGTCACCCCAGAGATGGTCCAAACAGTCCGCGCAGTGTTTGACGGATTTATCATGGTTGGCGGCGGCATCAGATCCGCGAAAACAGCCAGCTCTCTGATCAAGGCCGGAGCAGACGGCTTGGTAGTAGGAACGTTGTTAGAGCAAACTGGTGGTCTAAAAAAATTCACAGAAATGGTCAAATCAATCGGAAAATAAACTTCCTTGGGGAGTATCATGATTTGTAAAAAATGTGGCCTAGACGGCCATTTCACATGGGACACTAATTTCTTTGAAAACACCGGACAGTGGAGACTTTTCGATCTTAACATGGAAAGGCCCCATGATTGTGTCCATGAAAAACCAGAAGAATCTTCCCTGGAAACAACAACACCAAAGCCACGGGTGAAATGTCCACAGTGTGATCCTCTAAAGGACAGCGCTTGGATGGAGCGGGAAAAGCTTCAACACCACGTAAAGACCGCACATTTCGGTTTTTGGTAGGTTTTACGCCTAGATTTGGTACAAAAAATAGCCTGTTTTAGTAGTTTTTGACGTGTTTTTTGGTCATTAATGTCATATTTTTACATATATTTTACGTATATTTCATGCCTAGAACAGACTTAATTGAGTCTAAACATTTCATATAGAGTGCGATATCTGCTTTTTGCAGTTTTAGGAATTTTTGCTATTGTTGACACTACCTTGACATTACCTTGACACTACGAAGCGTGCCTAGATCAGATTTATCAGAAACCGGATGATCCTCTAATAATGCGTAAATCTTTCAGTAAATCCCAATGTGAGGAGATTTTAGAAAACCAAGATGGAAATTGTAAAATATGTGGTGTTAGGTTCTTTGGAAAGAATAAGGTTCGCCCACAATATGATCATATCAATGGAGACCATTCTGATAACAGGGTTGCAAACGGACAGGCAATTTGCGCAAATTGTCATGATGTGAAATCGAGAAAGCAGAACGTCCAAAGGAGCATGCAAGAGAAAGACATCAATTTTGTAAAGCGTTGCCCATTATGCAACCATAAGACTCGTTGGAAAGATTATGATTTGAAAAACGAACCAATGACAGAAGAAGGTAGAAAAATAATTAGCAATTCTGAATATATGATGGCAGGCCAGCAGTTTCTCTGCGCAGATTGTAAATCTAATTTGAAGGTAATAAGGGTGGATAGCAAAAAACCCAAAAAAAGTACTGGCAAGAAGTATGAAGACGTTGTAAAGTATTGCACTAGCTGTGGTGGTAAATGGGCAGATCCAGCACCATCAAACACAACCATAAACTGTGGTAACTGCAAATCATCATTTTCCGTTTGGATTAAGGAATACAAGAAGAGGAGCAGTTGGCATAATTAAAACAATAAAAAAACAAGAAAACAAACTAGTACAAAAAATAGCTAATTTTAGTGCTTTTTTGACACTTTTTTGTCCAAAAACAGCTAGTTTTAGGCAGTTGTTGGAATTACTTCCTGGAGGGTATCTAGCATAAGCTCCTTCAGGCTTCTACGCCTTGGACCAGCTCGTAATTTCGTTGAACAGCATGGACATCTGATGCCCTCCCAGTTGAGGAAAACATCACAACTTTTACAACGCTTTTGGCCAGCCAAATATCTCATACCGCCGACTGGTTTTTTCGCCCTGTAATTTTCACAGATATTTTTACAAACCATTTTTACTACCTCGGAATCTCCGACCTAAGTTTTTCGTAAGCTATTGGAGCTTGGTCTTCTTTCAAAATCAATACAATGCCATCTCGGCTAAACAACGCATCAACCAGGTCTATGCCGTTTCTATGTAAAATCTCTGTAACATAGGAAACAACATCTGCTCTATTTTGTTCCGGTACTTGAATTCTAATTTTTGCCAGTCCGGAACTGTACAAATTTTCTTTTGGAAAGTTTTGGAATATTCTTCTGGTGACATCAGAGTCATCAGCTAAAATTCTAAAGGAATCACCAAGCCTGAAAAACTCTGAATTAGAAAGTGCCTTTTCAGCTTCAGCCAACATCCTGGCTATGTCCTGATCAAGAATGTCTTTCATTGTCCATTGCATTCCCATTATTCTATCTGTCATCGAAAGCCTTGCGTCTTTCAGTACTGGCTCATCTATGACGTTCTCATCCTTTTCAAATGCATCTGCGTATCGCTTAATTGCTACAACAATGGTATTGAGATGAATTGGATTACCAATCTGCCTTTCAACCTCAGGCTGAATTTTGACAGCCAGGGCTGTATAGTTAATGACATCCATGGCCATACAGTCATGAATAGACCTATTTCTGGTAATTATCTCACGAACAACATCAGGCACAGATAGGCCAACAGTTCTCATAAAAACTATATATTATGTCAGTTATATTAGTATTGTGTAATACTACTAGTTTACTTGTAAGATTACTTACTACTAAGGAATAAACTATATATAATGTCATACATATTACATACTTAGGTGAAATATGACAAATGTTCCACGATGATGAGTTCGACAGGATCTTTAAGCAGATGTCTGGTTCGTTCGTGAACCTAGACGATGTTTTTGAGATGCTGAAAAATACAGGAACCACTTCAGGCCCAGTTTTTTATGGCTATACCATGACTACTGGTCCTGATGGCAAGCCTGTAGTACAAGAGTACGGAAATGTCCAGCCAGACACACTTCCAACTGAAAACAAAAGAGAACCATTGATTGACACTCTAGTTGACGAGAAAGAGAAGACACTGAAGATTGTTGCAGAAATGCCAGGTGTCGAGAAAAAGGATGTCAGCGTAGTTGTGGGAGATGACAAAGTAATTCACATTGACGCAGAACGTGGTGAGAAAAATTACCATGTTAAAGTGCCAATCAAGCACAAAGTTGATGCGGAATCTCCCAAGGCCACATACAAGAATGGCATACTTGAACTGGTGTTCAAACTAGAAGATGAAAAATCAAAGGGAAAATCTATAGACGTACTCTAAACTCTTTTTTTTATTCTACAAACGCAATAGCCCTAACGGGGGAACCAGTTGCGTTCTTTAATTTTAAAGGCAAAACAACTAGGTGAAATTTTGATGATTTTATTTTTTCCAGACTAGCTAAATTCTCAATGATCAACATTCCTTTTTTAGCAAAGATTTGGTGAACAGAAAATTTGGAATCTTTACCTAGATCAATACTTGGAGAATCAATACCAACCAAATTGATCTTTTTGGATGCAAGATATTTTGCAGCTGAAACCGACAGCCCAGGATTTTTTGTAAAGTAATATTTTTTTTGTAAATTTTCCTGCCAACCCGTGTAGAAAATAACGGAAGAAAAACTCGCAATTTTTCCATGTTTTTTTTCAAACTTTTGAATGTCTGTTTTTGTTATCGACTCACCACCATTTTTCTTAGATTTTATCAGAACCGCCTCCGACACCAATTTTTTGAGGCTAATTTCATGAATTTTTGCTCCTTTTTCGCGGAAATGATATGGTGCATCCATATGGGTTCCCGTATGCGTGCTCAGGAACAGTAGTTCCAAGTTGTAGCCATCTTCTTTGACGTTTTCCCACGGAATGAAACTAGGCTGTGGCGAGCCCGGAAATGTAGGAATCTTATCCGAGACTGTCAGTGTGAGATCTACAATCTTCATAACAGAAATCCTACGATCTCTTAAATATCATTTTACTAATTTTTGGTGTTGCCAACCTCTTACATTCTCATTAACTCTGATTTGGGAACTGACGAATCAATAATTGAAAAAATCAAGGAAATCTTAGCAGGCGAGAGCGCAATTCAATATGAAATTCAGGGAGTGTATGGGGTTTATGATATTGTGCTTAAATTGAGCTCAGACGATATTGATACATTGAGGTCTACCATTACAAACAAAATTAGAAAAATCACTTCCGTCCAATCAACACTTACCATGATGGTTATAGAAGGACAAGAATAATCAATTCCAATTAAAATAAACATAACATGGAACCTAAAAAAATAGCAATTCAAAATATACCCAAACAAAACGCAACTAACATGATTTTGTACGAGGACTCGTTTGTAAAAACGGCTTTTTTTACAAAGGAAATATCAAACTGGGAAATCCCCATATTTTATTTTGATTTTGATTTACAATATACTGGCTTTGTAAGGGCTGGAAGAACACCAACACCCAAAAACCTAACCTTATTTTGCTGTCAGGAAAATGATAGTTTTCGCAAAGATTTGAAATCTGTAATTGAGAAAATTTCAAGCACAAAATCATTAGTAATAATAGATTCGTTAAATGGATTTTTCAGCCTTTTAGAAGGCAAAAAAGACATTGGGCGATTAATTAATTCATTTTTAATGTTACTTGTTTCATCCGCAAAACACACAAAATCTACTGTGATGGTGGGAATCTTATCAAAACTAAATGATGAAAACAAGCCTATCTTATACAACACTGGAAGGCATGTTATAGAGAATGCACAGTTTGCAAAAATCCAGTTAACTGGATCGGGAAACCACACACTTGTTGAAGCATTGAATTCTGGTGAGTGATCCATCTCTCATTCTAAAAACTTAGAATGAGACAGAACTGCGATCATATAGTCAAACAGCGTTATGCTTTTTGAGTTAATTATATTAAGCATGGATAACGAGTTAATTTACAATGCCAGTAGCAATACTACCAGATATCAGCGAACAAATGTGTATAGGATGCGCACTATGTGTAGAAATCTGTACAACTTTAGGACCTGATGTTTTAAGAGTAAAACCAGTAGAAGGCTGGAAGCGAGGTAAAGCATTTGTATTTTATCCAGAAAGATGTATCTCAGACGGTGCATGTATAGGAGTTTGCCCAACAAAGGCAATCTTTTGGATGAGACCAATGGACTTTACTGTAGGTCAACCGGTACCTCTTTACAAAAACTCAGTTTTCGTAAAAGGCTGGACTGAACTAATCGACTAAATCCACCTCTTTAACTTCTTTTTATTATTTAGTAACTTAATCTTATATTACGAAATCATAATTTTGTGTTATGACCATTTATGGTGACGTTTGGAGAAAAATCCATGGCTCTGTTACTGGAAGACCATACAAATTTTCCTGGCTGATTGAAAATAAACTAGCAGGAAGCTCAATTCCAACCTCGATCGATGAAATGCAATGGGTAATTGATCAAGGCATAAAATCCATTGTTACTGTTAAGGAAGAACCTCTTGACGATGATTGGGTAAAAGACGTCAATTATCTTCATGTATATTCAAATGATATGAACGTCCCAGAATTTGATGATCTTACTTCCGCTATCGATTTTATTCATAGAAGGATAACTAATAACGAACCAGTTATGGTTCATTGCCTTGCTGGGCTGGGAAGGACTGGAACACTATTGGCTTGTTACCTTATAAAATATCAAAAAATGCTTGCTGACGACGCCATCCAAAAAGTCCGTGAAGAAAGACCGGGGTCCATTCAGTCATATCCGCAAGAGGAAATGATTTTTCAGTTTGCGAAATCTCTTCAAAGTTAGTTATTCTGGAATAGACTCTGTTACAATCTTTCCGTCTACTACCTTGACGTGAAGGAACTTCTCTTCTTTAAAAACAAGCGTTATGCCTCCATCCTTATCCGGATCCTGCACTTCAACAAGATCAGCCATTCTTATTCCATCAAACTTTACCATACAATCACTCCGGAATTGAAATAGTAGACAGCTTGCCATCTTCAAGTTTGATAAA
This sequence comes from Marine Group I thaumarchaeote, assembly GCA_013390785.1. Classification (GTDB taxonomy): domain Archaea; phylum Thermoproteota; class Nitrososphaeria; order Nitrososphaerales; family Nitrosopumilaceae; genus Nitrosopelagicus. The sequence continues at coordinate 74,138 of JACASW010000001.1, read as the reverse complement.
CATAAATCTATTATCTTTGAAAATTAATGTAACGCCACCTTCTTTATCTGGTTCTTCCACTTCTAACAATGGCTGGCCTAGCAAACCGTCGTATTTTGCCATAACAAATTTTGAAAGTTCGTACTTATATCCCTAATCAATTTCGATCTCAATTTCTTCCGAATGCATTTTTTCCTCATTTTTTTCAATGTAGGTGTGTTTATTCCATGAGACGAAAACCTCCGCACTAATTTTGTGTTTTCCTTTTCCAAGCTCCGACGCACTTAAAATAACAGGTTCATCGAAATCAAACAACTCTTTTTGTACGTCTTCCTCTGTTAATACTATAATTGGCTCGAAATTCTTTGCAACTTGAACCCAAATTCTTTTTTCTTTCACTGGGTTTACAAGCTTGGGGTTTCTTGTCCAGAAAATAGATGCCTTTCGATATGTGTCGATTGGCTTTACGACATCATGTTTTCTTAGTCCACTGGAGACGAGCTTGATTCCGTATTTTAGCTTGAATTGGTTATCATTCTTTTCGTACGCGTCGGTCCAATTCTTCTCATTAAAAACATCGCGCATTTCCCCGCTTAATGAAAATTTAACATTTAGAGTAATACTATCATCAACTGAATACGTATCCTTATCCTTAACCAATCTCAAGTTTGAAATCTCGCTAGCCAAATCTGTACTTATAATGATTTATATCCACAATAAGTGGTTTTTCGCTAGAATGGAAGTAGAGTTAAGGGATTTAACCAAAAAAGAGGCAAACTTATCAATACTTGGTGGAGATATAGCCGTCTTGTATATCATACAGGACAAGTTACTTAGGAGCTCTACTACCGAATTTGCCGGTGTGATAACTAGACATCCACTTACGAACGATTTATGGATGCGCGTAGTTTCTAGCAAACCACTAAAAGACATCATCAAGGCAACAGACACCGCAATCAGCGAAGCTACAGAATTAAAAAAGCTGTTGGCCTCCAAGATAAAGGTAAACTGAATGGAATTTTGCCCTAAATGTGAAGTACGGCTAAAAAAAAATGATGACGGATTACTGTCTTGTCTAAAATGTAATTATGTTAAAGAAAAAACTGGCAAATCTACTAAAGAAAAAACTGAAGAAACTAACTCTGAATTTCTAGTTATGGGGGAGGATGACATGAAGATAGCAAAAGGACTAGAATCAACTGTACCGATTGACTGTGAGAAGTGTCATAACAAGGAAGGAGTTTCGTGGACATTTCAGACGCGCAGTGCCGATGAGCCTGAAACTAAATTTTATAGATGTACAAAATGTAATCACACTTGGCGGGATTACACATAACTTTTAACTTTGGCATTATGATTATTTAATTAAAATGGAATTTTCAGCTAAAACAAATACTTCCGATGAATGGAAAGCAATAATCTCTGCGATATCAACTTTGGTTGAAGAGGCAACTTTTGAAGCTACTGTTGAAGGCATCTCATTTAGAGGAATGGATCCTTCCCACGTAGCATTGATAGATATCTCTTGGCCTAACTCTGCATTTGAAAAGTATAGTTGTGACAGCGACGTAAAATTTGGAGTTCGCATCGATGAGTTTTCTAAACTAATCAAACGGGCTGAAAAAAGTGAAGCCATTGAAATTAACATAACAGAAGACAGCATGCTACATGTATCCATAGGAAAAAATAAAAAATACAAAATGCGATTAATTGAGAGTTCTGCATCTGATACACCACTACCCAAAATTTCTTATGATTCTAAAATTGCTTTATCATCGGCAAGGTTTGATAAAATTTTAGGAGATATTGAAGTGGTGTCCGATTATTTATCAATAAAAACAGCATCTAAAAACGTGGAATTTTCTGGAAAGGGAGATTCTGGGGAAGCCGTCATAAATCTTGAGAAAAATACAGATGAATTAGAAGAAATATCTGTAACTCAAGAAAGTGTTGGTACATACAGCCTGGAGTACCTTAATCCAATTGTAAAGGCTGTGGGGGGCACAGCAGGCTCGATAATATGTGAATTTTCTAGCGCTAAACCATTACGAATTGAATTCAAGGTTACTAATATTGGAAGAATACACTTCTATTTGGCACCACGTGTTGAAAGTTAACGAATTTATTGATTAACTAAAACAGGTATACTGCTTTGAAACTAGTGTTAAAATTTGGCGGAACGTCACTTGCATCTCCTAAAGATATTATAGGTGTTGCAAAAACGGTTGCTTCATTTTCCAAAGATAATGAAATTGTTGTAGTTTGCTCAGCAGTTGATGGCATAACTGACGATCTTATCCTGATTTCAAAAATGATTGAACAGAGAAAGAGGAATGATGTTAATGAATTATTAGATAAAATAATCAAAAAGCATAGAAAGCTTGCTGATCAAACCATAAAAAACTCTACGATAAAAAAACAATTGGTAGAAAAACTAAGCGGTGATATTTCAGAACTACAAGAACTAGTACGTGGACTTACATTACTAAAAGAAGTTTCAGCTCGCTCGCTAGATTATTTAATTTCTTTTGGTGAACGACTTTCAGACGATTTAGTATCTTTTGCCTTACAAGATCTTAAGAAAAAATCTACAGCGTTGAATGGTAAAGAGGTTGGAATAGTTACTGATTCTAATTTTGGTGAATCAAGACCATTAATGGATACTACCAGAATTCGCATTTCTAAAACACTTGGTTCATTATTATCAAAGAAAGTAATTCCGGTCGTAGGCGGGTTTGCAGGAGCTGATCAGCACGGAAATATAACTACATTTGGAAGGGGTGGCTCAGATTATACTGCAACAATAATTGCTTCTTGCATAAACGCAAATGAAGTTTGGCTAATGAGCGATGTTGATGGTTTAATGACAGCTGATCCCAAACTTGTAAAAAATGCTAAACTGCTCAAAGAAGTTTCGTATGCTGAAGCAATAGAAATGGCACAGTTTGGTGCAAAACAAATACACCCTAAAACTTTCGAACCGTTATTATCCAAAAAAATTCCTATGCGAGTTCGAAGCACTTTTGATGTAAAGAATAATGGAACACTTGTAACTCCATCTCCCTCCACCGCAACCAAAAAAACTGTCAAATGCGTTTCTGCACTTCGAAATATAGGCTTGATGGATCTAAGCGGTGGTATATTATTTGCCGCACCAGGCTCGGCAGCAAAAATATTTACAATTCTAGCAGAAAAAAACATCAACGTATTGATGGTTTCTTCTAACCCATCTGAGGCCAGCATCTCAATAATTGTTAAAAAACCAGATCTTGCGAAGGCTGTCAATGCACTTGAGATGAATTTGCTGGGAAAGATGGTTAAAAAAATTGAAACAACACCAAACGCCTCAATCATAGCGGTAATTGGTTCCGGCATGAAAGGCACAGTAGGGGTGGCTGCAAAAGTATTTTCTGCCGCACAAAAAAGAAACGTCAACGTAATGATGATAGCACAAGGATCTTCAGAACTTAATCTAGCATTTGTTGTAAAGGACTCTGATTGCAAGTCTGTTATCCAATCACTTCATGAAGAATTTCATCTTGATAAAATAAACTAGATGCTGAAAGAGATAAATTAATTGCAAATTCACTTATGATAATGGCCGGCAAATTATACGTAGTAGGTGTTGGACCTGGTCATCATGACCATATGACTTTTCGTGCAAAACAGGTAATTGAAGAAAGCGACACCATTGTAGGATATTCTACATATGTAAATTTGGTTGAAGATCTAATAGATGGAAAAGATGTTTACAAATATGATATGACACAAGAAGTTGAGCGTGCACAACAATGCATTAAATCAGCTAAAGACGGAAAAATTGTTTCGCTAGTTTCTAGTGGAGATCCTGGAATTTATGGTATGGCAGGACTGATTTTTGAAATACTTGCAGAATCTGGTTGGGATCCTAAAACAGGATTACAAGTAGAGATTGTACCAGGAGTTTCTGCACTAAATTCTTGTGCATCATTAATTGGTTCACCATTGATGACAGACTTTGCAGTAGTAAGTATGAGCGACCTTCTTGTTCCTTGGGAAATAATTGTTAAAAGAGTAGAAGCAGCAGCTAAAGGCGATTATGTTATAGTAATTTACAACCCATCAAGCAAAAAAAGAATACACCAATTACAGGACACCAGGAAGCTTTTGTTGGAACATCGTTCCCCACAAACACCAGTAGCAATCATCAAGGGTGCATATAGAGAATCTCAATCTATAGTTATTACTGATCTGGAGAATTTGATGGAATATTCTGACAAGTTAGGCATGATAAGCACAGTAATTGTTGGAAACTCATCGACCTACAACTTTAACGATCTAATGATCAATCCAAGAGGCTACAAGTCAAAATATAGCCTTCAGGCACAGCAAAAAACGCAGAACTAGTAACTGTTTTTAATTAAATTAGACAGATCATCACTCAATGCCAACTTCTCCCTAACTGGGGATACTATCTTGACCAAGGATTCCCCAACAGCCTGCTTTAGATCAGCAGGATGAAGCTTCTTTTGTGAAAAATCAAATTCTAAACTTTCAAAATTATCATAACTAACATTACCACCAAACTTTTCAGGTCGTTCAACAGACATGGCATCAAATTCATGAAACACTACGTGTTTTGCAATTTCTAATATAGGATTATTTTCTATGATTCCTTCGTCACAGAATCCCTTCTTAATTTTAGTTCTAATTTCATCATCTGAGTTGTGAATGAAAATTCCAGCATTCGGGTCAGACTTACTCATTTTAGCCACTTCACTGCCAGATTTTATTTCTGTAGGTTTGGTTAGCCCAGGCAATAATTTATGGTGGACAGCTACTGGAACTTTCCATTTCATTTTTGGAAAAACATCTTTAACTAACATGTGGATTTTTCTCTGATCCATTCCTGCATGCACTATATCCAAATCAAGTGAGTGAATGTCTGCCGCTTGCATTGCAGGATAGATTAGTTTTGCTAGATCAACCTTTTCATCATTTTCTGACCTTCCCATTATGGTAAGTGTTCTCATGGTTCTAGCCAATGACATGTGCTTTGCAATTTGTACAAGCTCAGACCAATACTCCTTTTTGGAATCATAAAGGTCAGTTCCTAAAACCACGTTTGCCTCAGGACAAACCAATCTAAACGCATTCTCATAATATTTTGAAACCTTCCTTATAGTTTCAAAATTGCCTCCCATCTTTTCATTTAACAGAGTGTGCCAATCTGCTAAAAACACAGTACAGTCTACACCTGCCTTAACAAAATCATTTATCTTGAATCCAGTGCTTATTAGGCTGCCCAGATGTAAAAAACCAGAAATTTCAATTCCTATGTAGTGTTTTGGCTTTGAATTTGTTTTAAATAACTCCAATAGCTCTTCTTGAGTTACCACTTCTTCTGTTGGTGGTTTTGAGACTAGACTAACTTTTTCAGTTACATCCATTTCAATTGAATTTTTTTTAAACGCCTATAAAGTTTGCAGATTGTTGGCAATTCTAAATTATGATTCCAGTGCTTCTAAGGATTTTCTTGGTTTTGTACTAAGATAGAATGCATGAGCACTAATTATAGCACCAGCAAGCCAGATTTTTGTTGCAAAAATTAGATTCCATGGTCTTAGGACATCTGGATATTCTACCGCAAGAGCATCAATATCTGGAATCTGTCCACTCAAGACCATCTGTGAAGTAATTTCAGCGTTCAATATTGTAAAAGTCCATAATACTTCATACAAACAGATTACAGTAAATCCTAGTAACATTATCTGAAGAAGCCCCATTCTATAGGAGCGCAAATTTGTTGTCTTTTTCCATCCAATTCTGGAAACACAATACCAACCCAATACACTAGAAAAGAAGAGCCAAGTAGATAGATTTGCAAAGTTTTCAAACGGAACCTGTGTTTGCACCAGAATTTCTCCCATTACATACGTTCCATCTTCCTGCCAATCTTGAGTCATAGATAAAATACCGAAGAATGTTATGGAACCCATCATCACCATACATGCGTAGAAAACATAGAGAAATACCTTGTATTGTCTATCATTTTCTTGCAGATGCCGCCCTTCCATTTCTTGCGCTAGTAATAATCATTATAAAAACTCATAGAATTTCTCAGTGAGAGTTATGGAACAATTTAACCTAATAACCGTCTTTTTGTCGCTGTTTGTTTATCTCATTTTTTCTTTGATATTCCTTCAAGATGTCATCTGGGGTCAGCTCTAACTCGAGAGAGGTTTGAATTAGAAAGTGCCAAATGTCTATCAATTCTTCCTTAGCTTCCGCTTGATTGAATTCCGTAGGTTTTTTCCACCACTTCCAGTTTGTTGTGCGCTGTAATTCCACTGCTTCATGGATCATTGCAGTACACAAAGCGGCAACTCTGCCCTCAGCGTCATTCGGATATCTATCCAGATTCATCATTTTCGTTAGTCCTTTTTGGAGAGAAAAAATCTCCTCCAACTTATCTTCCATATCACACACAATTCATTAACATGTATAACTTTTCAGAAACGAGCCATTTTTTCATATTGAGCTACTCTTTTCTTAATATCTGATTTTTTTATTCGAAGTAGTACTTCAGGACCATAACCTTCTACAGCAAACGAGCCCATTACGTTACCATAGATTATGGATTTTTTAATTGTAGCAAGATCTGTTTTGTTCTTACTAGTTAGGTATCCCATCATGGCGCCAGCAAAAGAGTCACCAGCACCAGTAGGATCAACAACTTTTTCTAGGGAGAATGCAGGGGAAGGAAAAACAACATCTTCAAAGAACAAAAGTGAACCATGTTCGCCCTTCTTAATAATAACATATTTTGTTCCCCAATCCATAATTTTTTTTGCGCATTTGATTAGATTGAATTCCTTTGTTAGGAGTTTTGCCTCCTCATCATTAATCACTACTGCGTCCACACTTTTGAACATCTTCACTACTGATGCTCTTTTGGTGGATATCCAAAAATCTATTGTATCACACATTGAAAACTTGACGTTGTCAAATTCTTTGATCAGTGATTTATTTTGATCAGGATCATTGTTGGCAAGATACACAAACTTGGATTTTTTATACTCTTCTGGAACAACAGGTTTGAAATTCTTTAACACGTTTAGATCTGTACGTAGTGTAGTTCTTAAGCTCAAAGTGTTGTTATATTTTCCAGAATATCGAAAAGTCTTACCATCTTTGATCGAAAGACCATTCAAGTCAAGACGTTTAGCTAAAATTTTATGGTATCTGTTTGGAAAATCTTTTCCAACAACCGCAATCAGTCCAGGTTTTACAAAAAAACTGGCTGAAATACTAGCAAAAGTTGCAGCACCACCAAGTACATCTTTTAACAACCTAGTTGGTGTCCTGATGGTATCAAGTGCTGTTGAACCAAAAACAGTTAGCATCATTATCGTGGCTTGCTATTTCGTATAAATCCCTTTCAAAAGGCTAGCAAGTATTAATGTGTAAAAATTTTGATGCATTCTTTAACCTACTTAGAGCTAACAAAATAAATGAAAATTTAAGGCTATCATTTCATTGGCAAAAATTAAACTCAGAATTGGAGATAATGAAATTGAAATTGATTCTAGAGATTTTTATGTAGATAACCACACCATAGGAAAAGTCATTGAAAACATTTCTGCTCTTTTACAAGAAAGTAGTGCAAAAATTATACCATATTCAAACCAACCTAGTATTGGAGAAAGTAACGCTCTAGATTCACTAGAAAACGCTGAAGTTTATGAACCAGAGTTTGGTGAGCCTGTTTTTGTACAAATAAATAAACTGCATGGGAAATTAGCTATTCTATCAGAAAATTCTTTTTTTGACAAACCTAGAACTGTATCAGAAACTGTAAATGAGTTGAGAGAACGTGGATGGATTGTAAACCCATTAGATGTATCTAAAGTACTTGCGAAGATGGCATTTAGTAAGGAACTTAGTAAAGGCAAACAAGCCGATCGAAGTTTTTACTTTGTTCAAAAGGAAATGCTAACTAATTAGGCTGTATTATTCAGATATTGTAACTTCAATCATTTTGACTTCCTGTTTTGGACAGTCATTGCCATCTCTAGGAAGGTTAACAATCTTATCTGCAACTTCAATACCATCAACAACTTCTCCAAATACAGTATATTGTTTGTCTAAGAACGTACTATCACTAGTTACTATGAAAAACTGTGATCCTGCACTATCTGGATCATTGGCTCTAGCCATCGACACAATTCCTCTAAGATGTGAACGAGAGTTGAATTCAGCCTTTAAGTTATACCCAGGCCCACCTTGTCCCCATGTACTTTTGTCAGAATTTTTAGTATTTGGATCACCACCCTGAATCATGAATCCAGGTATTACTCTATGAAACAAAGTTCCACTATAAAATCCAGATTTTACTAACTTTGAAAAGCTTCTGACTGTTTCTGGTGCTATATCAGGCAACAAACTGAATTTTATGTCTCCAAAATCTGTTTTTATTACAACATCAGCCATTTTATTTGATTCTTAATTTTAGGTTAAAGAATCTTTGGGATCCGCTTATAAAAAAAATCGCTAGCACTTACTAAAATAAATAATTATCTCTGGCAGATTTTTAAAACTAATCTTATATAGAGCACCAGTACAACCAGTTTTGTGAATCGTACCAACCAAAGCACAGTTATCAAAGAAGCAATCAATTCTTTACTTGATGAAGGCATTACAGACAAGCAAGATATTTACTCGAAAGTTGTTGACAACCTGGGAGTTCCAAGACCTACTGTAAGGCGTGTAGCTAGAGATCTTAGAAACGAATTGCTTACAAAAATTAAAATATTACAATCAGAAGCCCAGCAAACTACTGTTCCCACTGTTTAAAACCAGCGCTGGGTTAATTTTTTACCACTCCTAAGAGTTTAGCATTAATGTTATATTCGACCAATTTTTTTTGAATTATATGGGTTTATTCTATAATCACTTGGCTACATTAGTTTGTGGTGTTTTTGCATCCGTTTTGACTCTACTTTGGCCAATGTTTGTGGATTTGTCACCTGTATATGATCTAGTGTTTATTTTGGCTGTACCAATAATGTGGTTCTTAACCGCTGTGTGTTTTGTATCTCAGATAAGTACAGATTATATGCATAGTGATCACAAGCCTAAAAAATTAACTAAAAAATCCGTTAAAAAAATTCTTTATACTGCTGATGGAAGAATAGCCGAGTAAAACATCATTAACAATGTTCACATTTGTGTGCATCATTGTGATTTTCTTTGCAACCAGGACAACTAACGGCACCACCCAGATGGCATTTACAAATACAAACACCGGATTTTTCCATATATTTACGGATTCCTGAACCCTAATAGGTTTTGAATAGTTGGAAATTATATCCAAACTCAAAGGCGGGCTTGGAGGGCTTCGATCCCTCGACCTGTAACTTAGGAGGCTACCACGCTATCCATACTGCGCCACAAGCCCAGCAAAAAACACACATGTAACAATTTAAGCTTAATCAAACCTGCTAATTTTTTGTTAAACGTTAATAATCTACAAATAATGTTTGGCTGACATGGGCCGATGGTCTAGTTGGTTAGGATACTGCCTCGACACGGCAGTGGTCGAGAGTTCGAATCTCTCTCGGCCCATTTATTTTACAGACATTAAATTTAATTAAAAACTAAAGTGAGCTATCAAACTCTACATCAATCACTTGCCAAGCTGTTTCAATTGTATACTGTCCAATTACTCGGTAATCAAGACTTTCTCCGGCAGCCATTGCTTCATAGATATCTTTTATGTCATCAGTTAGATTAATCGTTATTTTACCTACTAATGGTACTTGCATTCCTGACATCATCAGAGCTCTTCCATTCAACGGAATATCTGAAACATCATATGAAGAACTTCCTAATGACTTTCCGTTAGTAAAAAGCTGAAAACCAATTTGTGGAACAGTTACTGTCCGTTCACCATGGTTTGTTATTCCAAAAACAACATCCACATACATACGGTTCTGAATACTATCTATTTCTACAACATTAACAGAAAGCAATTCAAGTTCTGATTTTTCCAATTCTGGAAGATCAAAAGTAGAATAGTATACTATGCCTCCCATGAATGCAAACATCGCCCCAATTGCAATATATACGATTATTTTTGAAGGCTTTATGAACAAGTCATACTTTCATTTTTCATACAACTAAAAAACGTTGTCAGAATTCATATAGCTAATATTTGAATAAAAACAGGAATTTTCATGGCAATTGAGCAGGTTATAGTCACTTGGGCTCATCTTGTTAGCGCATCAATTTGGGTGGGGGGTGGAATATTTCTTGGCGTTGTTTTAGCTCCGCTTTTGAAAAGAATGTCATTCTCTACCGAAGAGAGATTAGAGTTAATGATCAAGACAGGCAGACGATTTAATAAAATAGCTCTACCATCACTTATAATTTTGATTATCACAGGAATCTATAATTCTCATTTGGTATTACAGTCCCCTGAAATATTATTCTCGAGTAGCTATGGTGCATTTCTAATAACAAAAATCATTCTTGTTATTGCTTTGATTATAACATTCGTAGTTCACATTCGTGTGTTTAGTGGGGACGTGGAGAAAAAAATCACGAATAGAGAAATTGAGGATAATGAATTGAAGAAACTTAACAAAAATGGCATGATCTTGGGGGAAACCACCGTTGTGTTATCTGTAGCCATATTGTTTTTCGCCGCTTTGCTCGACGCAGGAATTTAAACATATTTTTTAAAGATACTTGAAAATTAGTTTTATGGACGGACTTTTAATTGGGCGGTTTCAGCCATTTCATTTGGGGCACCTAGATGCTGTTCTGTTTGGGTTGTCTAGGACAGAAAATTTGTTCATAGGCATTGGTAGTTCAAACAAATCAAATGAAAAGAGAAATCCATTTTCAGCTGAGGAAAGAAAAGAGATGATTATTTCATCTATAGAATCCTCCATGGCGGATCGACTCAAAATTTTTGACATACCTGACGTTGGTGACCATGAAAAATGGACTTTTGAAATTGATAAAATAGTACCAAAATATGATATTGTTTTTACAAATGATGAGTTTACGAAAACTTTGTTTGAAAAACGTGAGATGAATGTAGTTCCAGTAGTACTGAAAGATCGCGAAAAATTTTCAGGAACAAACATACGCGAGCTAATAGCGGGCAATAAAAACTGGCAAGATTTGGTTCCGCAAGGAACGCAAAAAGTCCTAGATAATCTGAACGCCAAAGAGCGTTTAAAAAATCTGTAATTATAAATATTGTCAATTCGATAAGAAGTTATGGAATATCTATCAATGCTACCTGGTCCAACAAATGTACCAAACAGAGTTATGCGGGCAATGCTTGCACCAATAATTAATCATAGAAGTGATGATTTTGTTGAATTGTATACTGATGTTATTTCAAAAACACAGCAAGTCTTTGAAACACAGAATGATATTGTAGCATTATCTGCATCTGGAACTGGCGCAGTTGAAGCAGGCGTTGTAAATATTGTTAAAAAAGATGATAAAGTCATCATACCTGTAAATGGAGAATTTAGTAACAGATTATCACAATTAATAGAAGGTCAAGGTGCAAATGTAATCAGATTAGAAACACCTCCTGGAGAAAATGCAACTTTTGATCAAGTAAAAGAAGCTTTTGATAATAACAACGATGTCAAAGCATTCTATGTTGTTCATAATGAAACTTCTACTGGCACAATGGTAAATTATCTCGATAAAGTCTCAGACCTAACATCACGTAATGATTCAATGTACATAGTAGATTCAGTTTCATTACTTGGTGGCACATCATTACCTGTTGATAAATGGAACATTGATGTATGTATGACTGGTGCACAAAAAGCAATTGCTGCTCCACCCGGAATTTCTCCAATATCTATAAGCCCTAAAGCTAAAAAATACATGATTGAAAATCCACCTGCAACAATGTACTTTAACCTAGCACGATATTTCAAGTACTACGAAGAATCTAAACATACTCCATTTACTCCTGCATTACCATTACTTTATGCATATAGAGAAGCATTATCAATTTTATTAGAAGAAGGATTAGAAAATGTCTTTAATCGTCACAAGATTTGTTCTGATGCATTATACGCTGGCTTAAGTGCACTAGGATTAACACCATTTGCAAAAGAAGAAGATCGTTCAATAACGATTGTAGCTTTGAATTATCTTGATGGTCTAGAAGATAAAACATTCAGAAATACTTTAGCGGAAAAATTCCGAGTTCTTGTAGCAGGCGGATTTGGAAATTTGAAGGGAAAAGTTTTCCGTGTTGGCTGTATGGGAGAGGTTCAGCGATATCATGTAATGAGAACAATTTCTTCCATCGCATCTACATTAGATATGATGGGTTATGATGTTGATGCAAAAGCCGGTCTCAGAATTGCAGAAGAAAAATTAAAAGATCTCTAACTCACGTTAACTTATATAAGGAAATTCAAAAACGCAGTATACAATGACATTCAGTAAAGGATCATTAATTTTGGTTGATTACACTTCCAAAGTAAAAGACACTGGTGAAGTTTTTGAGACAACCATCGAGGAAGAAGCAAAAAAACATTCTTTTCATGATCCCAATGTAAAATATCAGCCAAAACTTGTTTCAGTTGGAGAATCATGGGTAATCAAAGGATTTGATGAAGCGCTAGAAAAAACTTCTGTAGGCGATAAAACAACTATAGAGATCACACCAGACAAGGGATTTGGAGAAAGAGATACAGGCAAAGTTAGAATGATTCCACTACGTAAGCTTGGAGAAGATGCAGAAAAAGTTTCAATAGGTGATATGGTTGAAGTTGATAACAAAAAAGGAATTGTGAGATTTATTGGATCGGGCAGAGTTCAGATAGACTATAACCATAGATTTGCAGGTAAAACAGTTCTTTATGACATTAACGTATTAAAGGAATTAAAAACAGACGACGAGAAAACATCTGGAATTTTAAAAAGATATCTGCCAGTAAAAGACGACAAAATTTTATTCAAAAAAACTGGAAACGTATTAGACATTACCATACCAGAAGAGATGTTTCGTGCTGACGGGTTACATGTTATCAAACACCTAGTTCAAACTGATATTTTCAAGTTTATCTCAGCATTAGAAAAGGTAAACTTTGTTGAAACATATGTAAAACAGCAAACTAAATCTCAAGAAAAAACTTCTAGTAAGAAAACAGAGACAAAAACCAAAACAAAAAAAGCTAAAGCACCTTAGTGCTTTTAGCAAGCGAGACAGCTTTCTTTTCAGTCATATCAACTTCCTTCAATATGGTATATCTTTCTGGTCTTAATGACTGAGCAATAGTTAGCGCCTTTGCGAGAATTTCAGGCTTCAGTCCTATCTCTTTCGCAGTAGTAGGGGCACCTACATCCTTTAGCGCCTTTGTAATTTGTTTCCAGTCCTGTCCTTGTAATTTTGCAATCAATATCGTTCCAATTCCACATTTTTCACCATGAAGACCAACTCCTGGCTCTAATTTGTCAACAGCATGAGAGAACAAATGTTCTGCACCGGAACATGGTCTACTACTGCCAGCTATACATGACGCAACACCTGCACTGATTAATGCCTCGACAATTTCTCTAACATGCAGACCTTTTTTTGAAAAACGCGCAGAATTTTTTATCAAAAATTTTGCACTCATAGATGCCAATTCAGCAGAATATCTTCCGTAATATTCACCTGTTTTATCTCTGCCAAGTTGCCAGTCTCGTACCGCTGTAATTTTTGCTATGAGATCTCCACAACCACTTGCAAGCAGTTTTTTTGGCGCTTTTTTCATAATGTCCACATCTACAAAAACTCCAAGTGGAGCAGTAGCTACTAGTGAATGTGGTTTATCACCCTTAACAGACACAAAGGGACTAGCTATACCATCATGTGAAGCAGATGTTGGTACACTAACAAATGGTTTATTGAGATTAAACCCAATCAGCTTGGCAATATCCACAGAACGTCCACCACCAATACCAATAATTAACTCGCTTTTGTCCTGGCGCACTTTTTTCTCAATGTCTTGTATTGTTTTTTGATCGTTTGTTTTAGCTAAATACCACGAGCTTTTAATTTTAGATGTAACGAGAGATGCCTCAATTTTCCTTTGGACTATTTTTTTAACATTACTTCCAGAAACAAGAGAAATCTTTTTTGTTTTTTTTAGCGAGTTTAGAAAATTTCCAATATCACCAATATTTTTTTCTCCGACAACAATTTGGCGCGGTAATTCCATTGTATGTGACGGCATATTTTTTTTCCCTTTCAAGTGCTTATTATTTGCCTCACAAAAGTTATTTAAAGGGTGAAAATAACTTGAAAATATCTCAAACGAGGGATATTCTATGACTACGAATATTGAAGATAAAATATTACATGGCACAACCACAGTAGGGATAAAGGCATCAGACGGTGTCGTACTATGTGCTGATATGAGGGCAAGCGCCGGATATTTTATTGCTAATAATAATACAATGAAGATACAAAAAATCTATGATCATGCTGGTCTAACACTTGCTGGTGGGGTTGCAGACGCACAAAACCTGACAGACATTTTGAGATATCATGCAAATGTACATGCAGTTCAAACAAACGAAAACATTACAATAAAATCACTTGCAAGACTCTGTTCTCTAGTCTTTCATCAGAACAGAGGTTATCCGTTTATTGCTGATATTTTACTTGGTGGATATGATCGTGATGGACCACAATTGTTTAATATAGACATGTTTGGTTCTGTAGAAAAAAAATCCTATGTAACAACTGGAAGCGGTTCACCTGTTGCATATGGTGTTTTAGAAGATGAGTATCGTGATGGACTTACTCTTGAGGATGCAAAGGCGATTGCTCTTCGTGCAGTGAAAGCTGCTATTGTAAGAAACATTGGAACCGGTGATGGAATCAACATAGCAACAATTGATAAAAACGGATTCCAACTTTTGACAAAGGAACAAAAAAAATCTATAATTTCGCTTTAGTGATTTAATGCAAAAAAAGCAACAGCAACAAGTACCTAACAGCCAAAATATCATGGCAACCATACTGGCAAGTATACCCAAAGAAGCTAACGTGACCAAGATTGATTACGAAGGTCCACGATTTGCGCTTTATACCAAAACTCCAAGATTCTTGATGGAAAATAATATTATAATTTCTAATCTGGTTAAGGAGATTAAAAAACGAATTGTAATTCGTATCGATAAATCAATCAGAAAAACCGAGGAAGATGCAAGAAAAATTATTAACGAGCACGTGCCAAAGGAGGCAAACTTACAGGGTACCTTTTTTGACACTGCTACTGGCGAAGTTGCAATAGAGGTAAAGCGACCATGGCTTTGCCAGAGAAATGTTGAGGAATTTAACCACGCTGAGATTTCTGAAAAAACGGGCTGGAAGCTGCGTATAAGAAAATCTACAACTAAACCATCAAACACAATTCAGGCGATAAACTACCAACTCAAAATTTCATCATCTGAAAGAGTAAAATACCTAAAACAGGTGGGCGAACAAATTTTCAGACCACGTCTTGCACAAAAATCTGAAGTATCCTTACTGACACTTGGCGGTTTTGGTCAGGTTGGTAGGTCATGCATGTTGTTAACTACACCAGATAGCAAAGTTTTGGTTGACTGCGGCATAAATCCAGGAGCACGTAGTCCGAGAGAAGCATATCCGCGTCTTGACTGGGCAAACATAACTCTTGATGATTTAGATGCGGTAGTAATAGGTCATGCACATCTTGACCACTCGGGATTTTTGCCGGTTTTACTCAAGTATGGTTACAAGGGCCCAATTTTTTGCACAGAACCTACACTTCCTATGATGAATCTCATACAGCTTGACGCAATCAAAGTTGCAACAGCTCAAGGCAGAGTACCTATGTATGCAGACAGAGATGTGCATCAAGTGATGAGACAGGCGATTACTATTCCATATGGAGCGGTAACTGACATATCACCAGACATCAAACTGGTACTATCAAATGCTGGACATATTTTAGGTTCAGCAACATGTCATTTTCATATCGGTAACGGCGAGCATAATTTTGTGTATACAGGCGATATCAAATATGGTAAAAGTATGCTTCTTGAAAGCGCAAACACAAACTATCCACGGGTAGAAACTTTACTCATCGAAAGCACGTATGGTCTGAAAGAAGACATACAGCCAGATAGACAGGAAGTTGAATCTACATTTGTTGCTTCTGTCAATTCAGTTCTCAAAGAGGGAGGCAAGGTTCTCATTCCTATACCTGCAGTTGGAAGGGCACAGGAATTAATGCTAGTCCTAGATCAGTATATGAAATCAGGTGATCTTATTGAGGCTCCAGTCTTCATGGAGGGAATGATACAAGAGGCTACTGCAATACACGAATCTTTTCCTGAATATCTAGTAAGGGATCTCAAAAAGAAAATTTTAGAATCAGATGACAATCCATTTGATTCTGAATACTTTACAAACATTGAACATCAGAGCGGAAGAGACGAGGCGTTACGAGAAGATTCACCATGTATTATCATTGCAACATCTGGAATGCTTGAGGGTGGACCTGTACTGGAATACTTTAGGAATATTGCACCTCACACAAAAAACAAGATCTTATTTGTTTCCTATCAAGTGAACGGTACACTTGGCAGAAGGGTGATGGATGGGGCTAGGCAAGTTTCAATATTGGGAAGAGATGGTAAGATTGAAGTTGTTTCGATAAACTGTAGTACAGAAAGACTTGATGGTTTTAGTGGGCACAGTGACTACAACCAACTCATGTCATTTGTACATAGATTACGACCTAAACTAAGACGCGTTCTTGTTAATCACGGAGAAAGGAAAAAATCGGAAAATCTGTCAATGTCAATACGTAGAATGTACAAAGTCTCATCACATTATCCACAAGTTCAAGAAGCGATTAAATTATTTTAGATCGTAATCAGGCTTCCAAATTTTTATTCGCGGTGGAGTTACGACAATTCTCTCTTCACCAAGACGTGCAATGTCTGCACCAGAATCCCTTGCAATTACATAAAGATCCTCTACAACCTTCCTCAATTTCTCAACATCCTTCTGAGCAAGTGGTGTAACACGGAGAATTAGGATCATACCCTTCTTGACATCCTCTTTGATAGTGTGGATATCACTTGGATCCCTAATTGTAATTGCCTTTAGATATGTGGGATTTGCTTGCTTTTGCATTAGCTATCTTGCGATCAACTTCTCAAAAAAGTCTTTCTTATTTTTTTACGAGTAAACTATGTTTTGATACCTAAATTCTCAATTTTATATACGATGTTTCTTCAGCAGATTTTACCGAAATTTCTATATCCTCATTTTTATGAACAGTAACAACACCGGTTTCATTTTTTGGTGCGTCAGAGTAGCGCAGTGTAACACTGGCTGAAAACTCTACATGTTTGTCTATACTGTCTCCTCTTAACATAACAGATGGTCCAACATATTCTTTAGCTTCAAGCAAGATGTCATCAGGTAATGCAAGTGCATTAATCATATCGTTTTCATCTTTGTTTCTTCCAACAATTAGTTTTGAGTTTTTATCCAATCTGAAATGTCGTCCAATCTTTAACAGATCAATATCGTTTGTTGTTGGTGTCTCAATATGTTTGAACAAGTCCTTAGCTCTTAATGAGAATGCTGGGTCTGTCAGTAGACAACCACCACCAGCGTTTGGTGGATCTTCAATACCAAATTCTTTTGCCATTTGTAGCTGTTCTTTTCTGGAACGTCCTCTTATCATCCCAAGATCTTTTCTTTTTATCAAGCCATTCTTTTCTGGATCAGTAGCAGGTAGTAACGCAGCTGACAACGGCCTAACAATCTTTCCTTCCAAATCTGACAGCTTTTCAATTTTTTTCAAAGCAGGTGCAAACTGACTCATTGGTCTTTGTCCAAGCACTTCACCTGAAATAATAAATTCTGCACCGATCTCTTCCATGTGTTTCTTGCCAGCCTCAAACATCATTGCTCTACAATCAATGCATGGATTCATTCCGGAACCAAAACCATACTTTGGGTGTTTTAACATTTCAATGTATTCGTCTCCAAGATAAACTGTTTTTAGATCAACTCCCAGATTGTCCGCCCTCTCTCTGATCTCAAAGCCACAACCTCTACCACAATCGAAATCACAAAACGGCGTCTTGATCGCAACCGCTGAAACTTCAAAGCCCTGCTTTTGCATTGTTTTTACAGCAAGTGTACTATCTAATCCACCAGAAAGCAGCGCAACAACTTTCTTTTTCTCTTTCTTTTCTGCCATTATAATTACAGAATAATCTGGATATACAAACTTTCCAACATACATAAATTCACAAAAACATCTTTTTGAACAATGAATACGCGTAGAAAGAGACTGGAAAAATTTTGCAATGCGATCAGCTGTGATACCCTTGTAACATTTGAGCCTGAGAATCTATTCTATTTGACTGGTTTTTGGGGTGAAGCAGTTGGTATCCTAGAAGGTGGAAAAACTACGATCATTGCTCCCGAACTGGAGGCACAAAGGGCAAAGGAAGATTCAGTCAACTGTAATGTTATAACTTCACAAAGAGGTGGTTTGGTATCTACATTAGCTTCTACCATAAAGAAGAAAAAAATCTGCACTGACTGTCAAAACTATTCTGTAATGCAGTCATTAAAAAAATCAATTCCTAAACTAAAACAATCTTCTATTCCTTTTTACAATGCGCGCATAATCAAAGATTCTGAGGAAATTCGCATTTTGAAAAAAGCATCTTCTGTCATAGATGAGATGTTTGAGCTTTGCGCACAAACTATCAAGAAAGGCAGAAAGGAGTCCGAACTGCAGACAATTTTAATGGCATTTGCAAACGCAAATGATCTCTTTGATACTGGATATCGTTCAACTCTAAATCCGTTGATAATAGCTAGTGGTACAAACTCTTCACTTCCACATGCACAAGTTACCAAGAGAAAATTTGCAGACGGCGATATGATTACTGTTGACTTGACCTTGCGATACAAAGGATATGTTTCAGACGCAACTAGAACATTTGGACTTGGCTCTATCTCTAAGGAATCTAGAACAGTTTATGAAATTGTAAAAGAATCACAAAAGGTTGGACTGAAAGCTGTAAAACCACAAAAAACATGCGCATCGGTAGACCACGCATGCAGAAAAATTATAGAGGAGTATAACTACGGACCACATTTCATTCATTCAACGGGTCACGGAATTGGTTTGGATGTGCATGAAAACCCAAACATTTCTGCCAAAAACAAAGAAAAGCTGAAGAAAGGCATGGCTATCACGGTAGAACCTGGCATCTACATACCAAAAAAGTTCGGTGTTCGTATCGAGGACTCGCTAATAGTAAAGGATAGTGCATCCGTGATGCATAAGTTTACGAAAGACTTGATTGTAATTTAAAAAGTTAGTAGGTTTTAGTGCCAGAGTTACCATTATGATTTTCCCAAGCAGCAAATCCGCCTTCAAGGTTTACAATATCAGCCTTAATTCCAGACTTTACTAGTTCATCAGCAGCTATGCTTCCTCTATAACCAAAAGAACAATACATACAAATTTTTTTGCCCAGAGATTTTTTTACGTCAACTTGTTTTGTAAGAACTAAAAACAGATGATGTCTTTCCTCAGGACCAAATTCCTCCTTTTCCGTCTTTCTTGCTTTCCTAATTAATTGTCCCAATGGCAAATGAATGGAATCACGAATATTACCACCAAGCAATTCTTCTTGCTCTCGTACATCTATCAATACATAGTTCTTACGATTTTTTTTCAACTCATCAGCATTGATGGTTTTTACCATTTTTGATTTTGTTTTGGTGGGGAATTTAAGCTATGCCCGCTAGTCTCGAAAAAGAACTAGTGTGTAAATCAAACTGAAATATAATTAAATACCCTATTGTGTTTTGGATCGATCTGACTCAACAAGCTCGTGACATAAGAAAGGCATTTGGACAATTTTCATCCAGTAAGACGCAAGTATGTAACACTTTGAAACCTGTAGAAATTGAATTTGATGCGCAGGAAGATGTTCTTGAGGCAACACAATCAGTTGACTTTGACAAGGGCGATGTTATAATTAAAAAATCAGGAATCTATCTTGTAATTGCTGGACCGCAGATTGCAAAACTAAGAGGAGCAAGGAACCGCTGGATTGATTTTTGGTTAAGAGTAAACAACGTAGACCTTCCTAACTCTAACGTTAGACGTGTGTTAACAGACTCTCAAGAAAAAGATGTCATACCAATGAATGCTGTATGTCCACTAAACCGTGGTGACACATTAAACATAATGATGGCTGCTGAAACAGAAGGAGAAGGCATTGGTATAGAAGCATTGCAACCAGACGGTGAACCAACCATTCCGTCTATAATCCTAACACTTGTACAATTAGATTAGGACGTAGTTCTAATTGTCTTCTAGTTTATCAGCGAAAAAACAAATACACAAAAGTTTGCTTACTAAAACATTATTAGTTTTTTTCATATTTGTTTCTTCTACATTCTTCATTCACATGTCATTTGGTGCTACTGGGGAAAGAGATGCAAGCTGTCATGTTTTAGAAATTAGTGAACATTGTGATCTTTCAGGGATTGGCCATCTGGTTTATGGTGATCTGATTGTTGGTGGAGTTCTAGCACTATTCTTCCATCACCTTGCGCATAAAAATCAAGTTAGAATAGATAAGATCATTAGTTCAAACGAAGACCACAGACTAAAAAGAAAAGACTTTGCCGTGTTTCATCTTAAATCCCAAGTTACTGCGATGTTATTCAATTTAGGTCGAATTAAGAAGACAGCAGAGTTTTACAATGCAGCAGTCAAATCAGATTATCATCCGCTTACACTTGAAGAAAAGGAAAGAACTTGGAAGATTCGTACATTAAATGAAAGAATAAAGTTTGAGGAGGAAAAGCTTGGTAGATTACTTGATGTAGTTAGAAGTACATTGGTAGGTGCTCAAGATGTTTTGGAGCCTGAAGTAGTTATGCAAACAGACGGTGTGATTACATTTGTTGGAGAGATGGTAATCGAAGAACAACAAGACGGAATGATGGAATTTGTGAAATACGCGGTTTCCAAGAAGAAGGTTTTGTATCTTTTAGAGAAGCTAAAATCTTATTCGGCTACAATGCACACATTCAAAAAAGTGGAAGAAAACATTGAGAAAGAACTTAGCGCTTCGGTATATCCAAACGCAACTTAATGTCTCCTAAATTATCTTAAAGCAGTATCAACAGGCTTCTTTTCTTTACAGCTTAGAATTTCCAGTGGTGGAATTTAGGAGACATTAGGAGACATTGTTCTATGACATGAAAAACAAAACCAAAACAGACTGGTTTGTCTATCTTTGTCGACTTTTTTCTACTTTAACAATTTTTTCTATAGAAACCATGAGCAATTGGTACGACCCAGATCACCTTTCTGAGGGGAAAGTAAGAGACACCAGTATACACGAAGAGAATCCTGATGATTGGGACTGTGAGATAGAGTTGAATTGCCATAAGACAGAAAACAGTGGCCGCGTGTCAACTGTGTTTATGAGATATTTACGCGATAAATATGGCGAAAACACAGCCGATAGAGCACTCAAACGCGCTCAGAAAAGAGAGCAACGTGCGAGAGGAGAAGACATGTCAACTATCTCAACAAAAATGGCAGGCGTTTTCTAGACAAAACACCTTTTGCAAACTTCATAAAGCCAGAAAAATCTGGTAAATCATGGCGTTACGAAAAAAAGGAAAGCATAAGAGATGGGCTGACCAAAAGGCCGATCGCAGAAGGAGCAAACAGAAAAAACGCTAGTTTAAAAAAATTATATAATTTGTAGGAGGTTATTTTTTGTGGAAATTGAAAAATGTGATAACTGTAAAGACTGGCATAAAAATTTAGATTTGAAAGCAGACAAGTATGGTCAAAGTTTTCCTCTGACAAAAAACCCATTCAAGAAATGGCACGTTAACTGCAGATGTTCTTGTCATAAAAGCTAGACAGTCTTTCCTATTTTACTAGTTTTGTATTCTTCAATCATCTCTTCCAACCTTCCCACATGATTTGATGGATCGTCCCTGTACACGTCAAGCTTGCCGTCTTCCGTCGTGGTAAGAATTGCTATCTGGTTTATCTTCTCGCCCGTCCGCTCCTCCCAAGCGATGGAATAAAAGCTGGCTTGAACAAGATAGTTCTCATTTCTTTCATCCCTTTTTCGCGTGGCAGTTTTGAAATCGATCACAGACAATTCCTTGTCGTATTCTGCTATGCAGTCAACCCTTCCGGCAATACCAAACTTGGTACTATACAACCCTACTTCCAATGCCCTAATTCTGTCAATCTTATCTATAGCCGGTATCATTTGGCTGAACATTCTGGCTGCAAGCTCACCGTAATTCCCAACAAGATCAGTTTCAGGTTTGTTTGACAGACAGTTTTCAATTATTTGATGAACCTTCGAGCCTCTATCGGTAGCAGCTATCATGACTGCATTTGCGACCTCTTCTCCAACTGCTTTTCTCCAATCTAAAATGCCCTGAGGTGTGAAATTCTTCAAAAGCGAGGTGATTGAGATGAGTGTTCCATCTGGTGTCTCATAATGCCGAACACCATCAATATTGATCTGCTTAATTTTTGGAATTTCTGGATGGAGTAGATGCGTAAAAGTCATGATTTACTACATTCTGGCATCTAAAGACTATTTTATTTCTTGGGCGTATTTTTTTTGATGGCAAATCAAGTTTTAGTCAATGTAAAAACATCAAAAGGAATATGGGAAACCACGTTTCAGAAATCAACCAGAATAAAGGATGTGATACTTGGTTCAAGGATGCATTTTCGATTGCCAAAAGAAGCCAAGCTTGTTTTATGTAGACAAGAGTTGCCCCATGCAGATTTCGATCCAGACAGAGCACTAGTAAACTATAATGTAATTGACGGCGAAGTTTTGATTTTAAAGGAAGCGTGATCGGCATTAAATACTTTGAATATAATTTAGAATTATGGCACAAGCATATGTTTTACTAAATTGTGAATTGGGTGCTGAAGAAGAAATAATCGGTAAACTGAAGGAATTTAAAACTGTCAAGGAAGTACATGGAACTTTTGGCGCTTATGACATAACTGTAAAACTTGAGGCAGAAACAGCCGAGACGCTTAGAGAAACCATCACACAAAATCTTAGAAAGATGGACAAAATACGTTCAACCCTAACACTAACAGTAGTGGAAGAACAGAGATGATAACTACCTTACACCGTTAAATATCATAAAGATGTATTGCATATGCCGATGGCAGACAAAGCTAACGACTAAAAGAGTGTGGCCTCGCAAAACAAAAAAACCAAAGCTTTCATAGTAAAGCCATTGGAGGTAGTCTCCAAAAGACGTTTTGCTTGAAGGGGTCACACAAAATATTTACCGTTAATTACTAAAAATCGTCTTTTCCCACCCAGCCATCTTTCTTGTCAGGTTTTGGTTGTGGTTCTGGCGGTTCCCTTTCTCTAAATCTTGGTCGTTCTGGCGGCTCTTCTTCTCTAAATCTTGGTCGTTCTGGTATCAATTTATCTGAGAAAAATCCATCCTGATTCTGTTGTTTGTCTGGTCCACCGTGGATGTCACTAGCACTAAGACCTTTGTTTCTATACTTCCTTAACATACGTGGA
Organism: Marine Group I thaumarchaeote; assembly: GCA_013390785.1. Lineage (GTDB taxonomy): Archaea > Thermoproteota > Nitrososphaeria > Nitrososphaerales > Nitrosopumilaceae > Nitrosopelagicus. The sequence goes on along the minus strand of JACASW010000001.1, from coordinate 50,510 downwards.
AGTATTCGTGCCAATGGTATGATCAAAAAGATGAGATATATCCACATGCCACCAGTAGGGTCTCCTTCCATACTCAATTATAGTAAAACCGACTATATTTTTTCTGCGATTTGATACACCCCGTCTCTTTTAACTCAAGAAGTCGTACATAGTTTGAAAATGACAGATGCTGAGCAGGAAAAAATCGCAACTTTCAGGAAAAACATTGCAGAATCTTTACGAATACTTGATGAAATTGTTGAAATTATCAGGTTTCAAGACAATCCTGAGGACACAGTAATTGATCAAAAGTTAGAAGAAATCAGAAAAATATTATCTCAATAGCTCATGTATTTACAATAGTGAAATTTATTATCTGAAACAAAAACCAGAATTTGTTTGAAGCCAATTATGATAGACGATGATGAGGAACGTCCTGAATGGGATTGGTTAAAGAAAAAAACCAAATCTTATTAATTCTAATCTATAGTGAGCCGTGAGTTCCGTCACACTTTCCTGTTTCATCTGCGCTGTGCTTGCATCCGCAAAACGCAACGAATCCTGCTTCGGTTGCTTTGAAAACTTTTGGTCCAAGGCCTGATCCTGCATGAGATCCATCACATAACGGCTGGTTCTGGGATTTTCCACACATACAAACATGATATTCCTTTCCCGCTTCAACTTGCATTGGGTATGGTCTTTTTTGTGGTATTTCTGGTTCTGTCATAATTTTTTTTCATTCATCTTATTTGTAAAGGTAATGATCATATCTTAGCCTGTTTTCTTGAACATTCTATGCAAAACTCGCCAACCTCAAAAACATAAAGTAGTTTGTTGCAGTCCTTGCATCTTCTTTCTGATCTAGTTTTGTCATATCCGTATGGCATCCTAGAAATGATAAATGTTGGACATGTGTTATAATGTTATGAAACCTGACAGTGGAAAGGACTCGTTTTTTGCCACTGACAAACCAAGGAAATTGCCGCCATTTTACTTTCTATCTTTGGGCGCTATCATTTTGATGGTTTTAATGTTCATGTGGTTTGACTAGTTTTCAACATCTATTTTGGGCTTTTTAAGGTCTATTTTAGGCTTTTTGACATTAATTTTAGGCTTTTAGATCCTCATTTCATCAACCAGCTCCAGTACCTGCGCATCAGCGGATAATCGTCAAAGAATCTGAGCCGAGCCTTTGACTTTCTTTTCTTCAATTGTTCCTCAATATACTTGAGGATTCTGTCGCGTCCCTTTTTTTTGTTGATCATATCACTTTCAATTATGTTTCTTGCAAATTCCTGCTCCATGTAAATCTCAAAAAACCACCAGCCCGCGGCCATCTTGGCATCAGGGCTGAACTTGTAGCCGTTCTTTGTATGCGTCTTGAGCTCCAGTTCGTTTAGTATTTCCTTGAAGTTTTTGATGTCTGCATCAAAGTCTGTCGTCATGGCAGAAAACAGAGGCTGCTTTGTCATTTTAACCGTAAATTAGACAGTGTTCGCAATCGCAACTTGGTATCTTCTTTGCCTTTGCAAGACAATTTTTGTGCTGACCAGCTTGGCATTGAACACAGACTTTTTCTAAATTGTCAACAGACGTATATTTTTTGGATTGGTCAAATCCGAATCCGCCGTCTTGTGGTCCTACCATAATATCATCATCATTCTCTTTTAGTTAAGATTTTTTTCAATATTTTTACGGATGATTTTTACAATCTTAGCCTTGGTTTTACGACCAGTTTTTACCACATTTTTTGAGTCTACCAGGAAGGCCTCATTATAATCAGAGTTATTGTATCCAGAGCCAATATCATTGGCTATCATTAGATCCGCATCAGATTCCCTCAGTTTCTTCCTTGCCCTGGAAACAAGCTCTTTTTTTGATACATTAGCTTCAGCCTTGAAACCGATGAGAATTCCCTTATGGATCTTTTTTATGTGATCTATGATCTTTGGGGCTCTGGTCAGTTTGATGGCAGTGCTTCTGTTGCTCTTAATCTTGGAGTTTGAGTTTTTTGGGATAAAATCAGATACGGCAGCAGCCAGAATCACAACATCAAATTTCTTCCGGAGTTCCTTCTTGACTGCACTAAACATCTCTGAAACCGTCTTTACACGAATGATTTTGGCACCTTTTGGCGGTTCGGCGGTTCCAGGTCCGTAAACTAGGGTCACTTTGGCGCCTGCTGAGACTAGTTCTGAAGCCAACAGGGTTCCAGTCTTTCCGGTGCTGATATTTGTCATGACACGTACAGGGTCAATCTTCTCAACTGTTGGACCTGCAGTCATCAAGACCTTCTTTCCTTTCAGCTTTTTTGACTGTCCAAACTTGGTCAAAACAAAGTCCAGCACATCTTCTGGTTCTGGTGCCTTTGCCTTCCCTTCAATCATTTGCGGAGATACGAAATCCACCTTCTTTCTCAAAAATTGCATGTTCTTACGAACTGCAGCATTTTCATACATTGATGCATGCATTGCCAACCCCATCAATATTGGAATCTTTGAACCAAACGCTACAGTAAGTACCGTGGATATTGGTGTGTCGTCTATACCATTTGCAAGTTTACCCAATGTGTTTGCGGTTGAAGGATAAACGATAATCAGATCAGATCTTTTGTAATCCGCAAGATCAATGTGTTCCATGTTTCCAGTTAGTTTGGTAATGACGTTATTTCCAGTTGCCCATTTCATGTAATCTGGTTTGATCAGCTTTGTGCTGGCACCGCTCATTACGCATTTTACGTTGGCACCATGTCGCATCAGCAGCCTTGCAAGTTCGATTGACTTGTATGCGGCAACCGAGCCAGCAACGCACAGAACAACCTTCTTTCCAGAGAGTTCAGTGCCATAGCTTTCCACAATGTCCAAGGATGGGTGTTTGGTCATTTCTGTACCTCCATATGGAATGTGTGCTCTTCAGCTGGGAATGTACGATTTTCGACATTTTCCACATACTCAGCCACGGCTTTTTTGATCTCTTCCGACAAAGAGAGGTATTTTTTGACGAATTTCGGCGTCATCTTCTCAAAAAGCCCTAACATGTCATGAATGACTAAAACCTGACCATCACAGTCCTTTCCACAGCCTATGCCGATTGTTGGAACAAAAACTGCTCCTGTGATGTGCTTTGTAGTTTCAGCAGCTACCATCTCCAAGACGATGCTGAAGACTCCTGCTTCTTGTAATGCCCTAGCATCAGCTACCAGTACTTTGGCATCCTCCTCCGTCTTTCCCTGAACCGTGTATTTTTTGGCCGTTTGTGGCAAAAGTCCAAGATGACCCATGACGGGTATTCCAACCTTGGTAATCGCCTTGATGATATCTGGAAGCCTTCCCTCCAGTTTTACAGCATCTGCTCCAGCCCTAACCAGTCGCTCAGAATTTGCCACCGCATCAGCCTCATTTTCATATGATTTGTTTGGGAGGTCAGCCACGATGAGGGCATTTTCCCTTGCGTTGCTGACCGCCTTTGTAAATAGCACCATTTCATCCATGGTTACCGGAGCAGTATTTTCATAGCCAAGCATGACCATTCCTGCACTGTCTCCTACAAGCAAAATATCGACCTGATCACAAAGTGTCGCCATGGTATAGTCATAGCTGGTAACTACGGTGATCTTCTTGCTGCCTTTTTTTGCTATGATATCATTTACCGTCTTATGCAAGTGATCCCCTCCTCCTCAAATTATCCTTGATTTCTGAAACTGCAGAAGACAAAGCCTTTCTGTTGTTAAAGTTAGTTTTTGTTGATTTTGATTTCTTACAAGCCGAGACGAGAAGTCTCATCCCACGGATGACATTGTCCACTATTGTGATGTCCGCTTTCTGGGCAGTTCTGGAAAGTGGATTAAGATCAAACGTAATGACAGTTTTTCCCATCTTTTGTAGCGCTTCGGTTCTGTCTCCATCTTCAAGTGGAATTAGTACGACATCTGCTGCAAAAATTCCATCCTTGTCTACTATGCGTCTGGGGCTGTCCAGACCGCCAATTTTCCGATATGACCTTGGATTTGTGCCTAAAATCTGCTTTGCGCCAGCCTTTTTCAGAGATTTTTCAATCTTTTTCTTCCTATCTTCGTTATAGTAGAACAGGTTTACCTCAATCTTAGCCTTGGTAGCTTTGGTAAGCTGGACAATCTCTTTTGGGCAAAGTGCAGCGACATTTCCATTTACTGAGATTACTGGATTCTGGGCAGAAAGCAATTTGGCAGCGGCAGCTAGGATGGCAGCCTTTGCGGTTTTGGTAGTCTTTTCACCAACTAGATAATCAAATGCCTCACCACGTCCGTGGGCCAAAAGACCCTCTTTTGCAACAAGGCCGTCATTATACCCCTTGACAATTTTCTCGCGTATGCTGAGAGATACAAAGCGCGGATGAGATTTAGGAATATTCAACAAACCACCACAAATAATCTTTAATCCAACCTGGCACCGGAATTATCAATCTTAGAAGATAAAACTAGACCGTCGTATTTCTCTAAGATTTGCAAAACCTTCTTTTTTTCACTGCAAGGCACCAAAGAAAATATGGTCTCGCCAAATAGCGCAACGCCACATTTTATCCCATTTTTACGAAGCTCACTAACCACCTTTTCCATTTTTGGGGTTACTACCTTGATGTATTTTGCAAATTTTATCGATTTATCCTGAAACTCACCTATGTCCTTAGACTTGATCAGTTCCTGAACCATCTTGCCTCCCAATCCATTAACTAGGGAAATTTTCTCGCCCAGGAACTTCTTGGTAGAGATTGGGTTAAAGCAGACTATCAGGGCATCAAGCTTCTCCTTGGGATCTATTTTTTCTAGTTTGCCAATCCCAGGTGCGCCAGATTTGGTACGAATCTCGAATCCACCGTGATATGATGCCAAGACATCACCAAGGCCGGTCTTGCATCTTATTTCAGCCAAGTGAGCGATCTGTGCTACCTCAGTTTTTGAGTAGCCTGTATTCAGCGCCTGATTCAGCGCAAGTGCCAATGACAATGCAACGGCTGCACTACAGCCAAGACCATATCCCACAGGCACATCCAGCTCGTGAATCACATCAACAAAATAATCATCATTGTCTGCAAGAAATTCGTTCAGTACATATTCAGATACTCTGACATCGCCAGTCTTGAATCCCTTGATCTGGATATGGAATTTTGTAGCATTGCTAGGATTCCTAGAACTTAAAATGACTGTTGTCTTTACTCCCTTTTGAATTGAAAATCCAGCACCCAACGAACCAATACGGTTTAGATCATTTCCCTCAAGCTCTGCCTTGAAGAAGCCTGTAATGTGGGCTGGACAAAATGCGCTTGCCATCATGGATCGATTTAAACTAAAGTAAAAATATAAAAATATGGCTTATACTAATTAAACTAGTTTAAATTGTCTAAATTTACGCGACGCCTGCAGAAGATTGGCAGCAGCATCCTAGTCTCACTTCCAAAGCAGTGGGTAGATGACCATAATCTGGTCAAGAGCTCACAGGTCCAGATTGAGACTTTAGAAAACAGCCTCTCAATTACAGTAGGCGAGGGTAGGAAACTGTCTAAGGAAATTGAGATAGAGTATCCGCTTTCAGGAGAGGAAAACATAGCAGCTAACATTACCGGCGCATATCTGCTTGGATATGACACCATCAAGATTAATGGTAAATCTACAATCTCGGTAAAAGACAGGGAAGTAATACGCGAGTCAATGAGAAGGCTGGTTGGCATGGAAATCCTAGATGAGGACGCGTCAAACATTACAGGTCAATTCCTGCTTGACGAGACGTCGCTCAATCCGAAGACAATTTTCAAAAGGATGAGCTCAATCGCACTTGGCATGTTTGATGAAACGCTATCCGCCCTAACGACAGGTGATAGCACAAACCTTCAGACAATCCCAAATCGCGATGATGAGATAAACAGGCAGTATTTCCTTCTAGTTCGATTCATCAGGAGCACCATGGTTGACAGAAGGCTGGCTGGAATATTTAATCTGGAGAACATTGACATCTTGGATTACAGGATAGCTGGGAACATCCTTGAAACTGCCGGCGATACAATCGTTGACCTGTCAAAATCAATATCAGAAACCTCCCTATCAGGCACTGACCAGAAGAAGATATACGATATTGCAAAGGATATTGAGAAAATCCAGAAAAAGTCAATTGACGCATTTATCACGAATAACCGTTCTCTTGCAATAGAGGCCATAAAATTACATAAGCAATATCAGGACAAAATATCCAAAACTCGCTTGTCACTTGAACACAAGAAGCAGACGCCGATTGCATTCTTGGATCTAATTTACATATTTGAAAAAATTGCACAGTCTTGGTCAGACATATCTGATCTGGTCCAGCCAACTTATCGAAAATAAATTACAGCAGTTTTTTCTTTGCTGCATATACCATAACTGCACAGATTGTTTTGGAATCGATGATCTTACCAGTCTTGATCATTCCTATTAGTTTCTTAATGTCCATTTTTACTACTGTGATAAACTCGTCATTATCCAACTCTAACTCATATTTCCTTTTTAGACCAGACGCAACAAAAATGTGAATTTCTTCTTTGTTGTAGCCAACTGATGGGAAATAGGAAATCAGTTTAGTCATTTTTTTTGCTTCATACCCAGTTTCTTCAATTATCTCACGATATGCACAACTGATTGGTTTTTCACGTTTTTCAAGTGTGCCAGCAGGAATTTCCAGAATATACCCATGCGGAAATCTATGCTGTTTTACCAAAATGACTCTACCATTTTCATCAAATGCTAAAATTGCAGATGCACCTGGATGCTGAATTATTTCACGCCGAACCTTTCGTCCTTCTATTGTCAGATTGTAAACATCAATGCTGACTGGTTTTCCTTTGTACACTGTCTTTTTTTTCAAACTGCTCAGTTATGCAGTTTGATCATCTTAAGAATTTTCTTATCTAGAAGCCATGAAAACTCTGGCTTCACTCTTATCCTTTTCACAGAACTATCCTGAATCAAGTCTACGATGTTCAAAGTTTCAAAATTAGTAAAGTCCTCTAGAACTCTTTTGTGGCTATGCTTTGACATTTCCATGTATTGATCTGCATCAATCTCACCATTCTGCTTGAGTAATGCTAAAAGTAATTTTTTCCGTTCTGGTGGAGCTGAATCCAACATAACAGCTAGAATGGATTCGACGTCATTGACGGTAACGTGTATTCTATCGTGCATCAATGCATAACCACGACAGATGTTGTATAATGACTGAGTCAGTCTTGTGGGTTCCTCAAAGATTGTATTGGTAGCATCTTTTGGATCAATTGTGCCACGTAGGGATTTCAGCATCAACGCAGCCCTGACTATGATTCGCTTTGCCTGTGGATCATCCATGGCTATGTTCCATGTGACTCCGTTAGGATATCTTGCTTGAATCTTTTGAAAATATGCAATCACAGCGTTACGACAGATAGACAGTTTTTCGTTATAGTCGCGATCTTCCGTAATCATACGTACAAGCCTATTTTCTACCGCCTCGATTGATTCATTGTCATTTTCTAGATGCAAAAACAGCAACCTATGGCCCAAATGCCCAAGCAGGTTCCAGATCTTTGGCTGTATTTTTACTATAGCAGCACACCAGTTGAACCTTACATTTTCATGAACACCCACCTCGCCGAAACCTGTGTGCCTGACATACCCCATGCCATCCAGAAGCCTAGTCAGTAGGCCAAGCGTTTGAGGAAGGTTACGATCTTTAAAAAGCACACCCAATTCTGGCGTAACTAGGCATCTATTTCGCAATCTGGGAAGAAGATCGTCATTTCCTTCAACATTTCTGGCACCACTTACAAACGAGGCTCCTGAGAACAAGTCAGAAAATATCACTCTGTCCAAACCTCGCATAATTTCAAGCAGCGTACTTTTTTTGGTTGATGGATCTCCAATCAAAAATAATGAAATTGGTTGTGTTATACCATTGATAAAAAGAGTGGAATACCCTGCCGCCAAAATAAGTTTCAGATAGAAAAACTTGTCTGGAAAATATCTTGAAATTATAGAATCTAATTGTTCAAAGTCAGTAACAGTTGCCATCTTAATACCTTATCACAAAAAAGCAATTTAACACCACGGTGATACTGATGATACCAACGCCGATCAAATAATTTGATTTATCGGCACATGCAGCTTACCTGATCTTGATGCATTTTTGATCGAGTTGGTTATCCAGTCTGTAGGCATCATTATCTTTTTTGGGAAAAAGACTTCCGTAAAAGCAATCCCGTTAGCATGCTTGATCTTATGATGCATTACATCTGCATTGTATATGTTATCGCTGTACATGAATAGAACCAACATTTCTTTGGCGGTAAACGGAACTTGCCAGAAATAGTCGCCAAACCCTGCTTCTATCTCTTTTAGAACTTTTCTGGTATCGTTCTGGACCATTGCAAGGAGCGCAAACGCAATGAATTTTTCCAGTTTCCTTGGATCATAAATTATGGTAAATTGAATAGCTGGATTCATCTCAAATTTTTCAATAGTTCTTGCAACTGTTTTTGCTGATAGGCTTGTAGACTTGGCAATACTGTCAATTTTTTCCTTGGGATTTTTTAGTAGCTGTTCAAGAATCTTAAAGTCTGTTTTAGTCAAGTCCGCCCGAAATTCAGATTCTTTTGGATCCAAGGTTAGAACGATCCTAGCATTGCTGATGAGATTTTTCACCAACTCTGTCTTTTGTTCCATGTCTTTTTCAATCACAATTCCACATGCTATTATGTCACCAAGGCACGGTACAACAAAAAACGGTTCTCCAACAAGATTCAGCTTTTTTACTATATCAGATTCATCGTCACTTGGTACCACCAAGTAGATTACGCCATATCCCAAAGATGGAGGTTCCACTTTCATGGTAAAGTTTTGAATAATTCCAGCTCTTTCCATTTTAGTTATTCGTGATTTTACTGAAACTCCCGACAAACCAACTTTCTTGCCAATTTGCCTATCAGGTGTTCTACAGTTAATAGTTAAAATTCCGAGAATTTTCATGTCATAATTGTCTAATTTGTTAAGTTTCAATGTATGAATATTATAATTGGTGGTTATTATAGTTAATTATGTCCTATATGTTAGCACTATGGTACAGATCCTTTATATTTTGTACAATTAGATTTTGTACATGGATTACCGACTTCATCTGGCGAAGAGGATGCTGGTAAACAAAAGAGGAAGCTTGATTGGTGCCGTATTGGCCGTATCGATTGGAATTTTAGTAATCAATGTAAATTTTGTAATTTTTCAGGGAATCTATGATGCCATAATACGTGACATGTCTGAATATCGTTTTGGGGACATTTACGTTTATGACGAAGAGAAATCTACCATCGAGAAATCAGACATTGTTTTAATTAATTGGTTTGAACGAATTCCGGGCGTTGAGGCAGCAACGCCAAGGTTAGAAGCATCTGCTACTGCAGAAACTAGAATTTTAGGACAGCAACATGAGAAATTTAACGTACCTGTTCTAGGTGTTGATCCCATTTCTGACATTAGGACATCAACTATCCACGAAACGGTAGGTGATGGACAATATGTCTATGCTCGCAATTCAATTGTTGTTGGAGAATCAGTTGCATCTGATCTTGGAGGTTGTTCCAGAGGCGGTTCTTTCATGTCTAGCGGAACTGATCCAACAGTAACAGGTGGTATCGACATGGGCTATTGCCAACCAGTCCGGGTTGGTGATAGTGTAAAACTTACTATAACAGATCAATGGGGCATTGACCAAAAAAAGCGATTTGTTGTAACTGGCATTTCTGGAACTGCAGGCGGACAGGGATTTGACAGAAGTGTCATCATTCACATAGACACTTTGCGTGACATGTTGGATAGATCAGGAGAGTCAAGATCAATTATGGTTAGATTACAAGAATCAGCAAGCCCCTATGACGCAACACAAATTAAAAACCAATTCTTACAGGCATTTCCAAATGATAACCTAAGGGCTGAAACTATTGAAGAATCTGCAGAATCAACTCTTTCAGGATTTAGATCGGGAATTGCCATGATTAATTTAATTGGCTATTTCGGAATGGGGTCATCTGCATTTGCCATTCTTACCATACAAATGATGCTAGTAAACAGCAAAACAAGGGAAATTGGCATTATGCGAGCCATTGGTGCCACACGTAAAGACATTTTGATTCTGTTCATCATGCAGGGAATGATTATTGGTGCAATGGGTGCTGGTGCAGGTACTGCATTAGGACTGGGTTATACTACTTATGCAAAAATAACAAATATGGAGTTTCAGGGCAGTTTGGCACTAGAGGTTAACTATAACTGGCAAAAAATTGGTGAGACAGCTTTCCTTGCATTCATTCTGGCCATGATTGCGTCAATATATCCCTCGTATCGTGCTACGAAAAAACAACCAGTGGAGGCGATGAGATCTGTCTGATGTTGCATTACAATTAGAAAATTTGACCAAGATCTACGGGGAAGCGGAAACCAAAGTTATGGCACTGAACAACGTTTCATTTTCTGTAAAAAAAGGCGAATTTGTATTGGTTATAGGAAGCTCTGGTTCCGGAAAATCTACCTTACTAAACATGGTTGGATTATTGGATAGACCAACAGAAGGCAGAGTTCTGGTAGATGGATTTGACACAAGTGATTTGACTGATAACGAGATCTCTGCATTTAGGAATAAAAAACTAGGCTTTGTTTTCCAGTTTTCCAATCTTCTGGCTGATCTTACGGTATTAGAAAATGTCCTTCTTCCTAGCCAAATACAGTTCGACTCTACAACCAATAACAGGGCAAAGGAGATTCTTGAAAAAGTTGGCTTGAAAGATCAATTATTCAAAAGGGCAAACAAAATTTCTGGCGGTCAGGCTCAGAGAGCTGCCATTGCGCGCGGACTAGTCAATAGTCCAACAATAGTTTTAGCAGACGAACCTACGGGAAACTTGGACTCCGTTACTGCAAGAAATATTGTACAATTAATGAAGACCATGGCAAAGGATCTGGGACAGACCTTCATTGTTGTAACTCACGAGAGAGCACAGTTTGGAGACGTTGATCGAGTTATTACAATTAAAGATGGTCGTGCATTTGAAGGAGAACACTCCCCAGAGCTGGAGGTTGTTGCATAATGAGTTTTGCAAAATTTGCATTTTTATTGGTACTAGTTTGTAGCATTCCAGTATTTCATGCATATGGACAACTGGATGACAAGCCTCCACAAGGAATTTTGCGATCAGGCATAGTTGGAGTAAAATTGCTTGACGCTTACTTTGGAACTTCAACGGAAAAAATGGAAGTTGGACCAGGCGACAAAAATGTACCATTTACAGTAGAATTTGCTAACATATCAACAGCCGATATAGTTGGCATTAAAGGACAACTATCTGTACCAACATACTTCCAATCGCCACAGGGGATAAACTATCCAATTCTTGCGGATAGTAACGCAAAAGCAACGCTAGGAAGCAATTTTCATCTTACATTTTATCTAGATATATCTGACGGTGCATTAATCAAAACTTATCCCGGCTCTGTAGAAATAGACTATTCAAGATTAAAGTCATCTGGGGAAAGAAATAACTCATTTCAGTTTACTTTTACTTTACCAGGAGAAAGCGTTCTAAACCTCAAATCTCTCACTCCTGTGATAACCTCAATCACAAATAACGATGTAACCCTTGAAATTTCGAATTATGGTTCTGCCACCTTGTCAAACGTTGATGTTGTATTACAAAACACAGACACATCAATTTCTTCTGCAAGCACATCTACTACAAATGTAGAGAAAGTAATTTTTGATCAAAATCACTGGAAAATAGGAAACATTGATCCGAACTCTGCGAAGACATTTTCATTTAATGTGTTTGTTCCAGAAAGTTTGAAAAACGAGCCATTACGTATTCCCATGAAGATAACTTATTCCAACGCACATGGAGATAAACAATCGCTGACAAGAGTTGCAGACCTTTACATTAACGGTTTGATCAAACCGTCGATTTATGGAGTGAAGGTAATCGAACTGTCAGGAAAAAAGACTGTAATTGGTGAAATACTAAACGAGGGAAATGCTGATGGTTTGTTTGGATTTGTCAAATTACTGCCACGAGGTGATTCTAACATCAAAGAGTCTTCTCAATACATAGATGAAATAGAGCCTGATTCACCAGTTCCATTTAACGTGCCAATAGAATCTAACGGCTTGCTTAGTTTTGGAGAACATGACATTACGATCATAGTTTCATACAAAGACGCAGTTCGTGATGAACATACTGTTACATATGATACCACGATTACAGTCGTTCCATTTGAGGATAATACTGATTATGGCTCGATAATAGGAGGATTAATTTTTCTAGCAATTGTAATTGCAATTGGCTATAAACTATACAGCAAAGACAAGATTCCGTTTATCAAAAAAGGGAAAATTCCATACATTAGTAAAAATACAGAATCTTAGGCGTATTCATTTTTGATCATAGGTATCAGGATCTGTTGTCTGAAATGTTTTTTAATATGTGTCCAAGAGGTATGATGGAAAAGAGACAGTCAGATTAAGATTATCTTGATTGACTTATCTCTTTCTCCGCCTTCTATTAACATTAATTTCCAAAATTGCATAGATTGCCAGCTAATAATATAAGCAATTACAGAAATACTCGATCATCAAAATGAAAGAAATTGAAGTCCCAAAGCATCTAAGACAATTCATGTTGGAAGGAGCACAAGAGACCAAGCTTGGCGACAAAAAGGGCGCAAAAAAACAATATCGTTATGGAAACTTACACATACGTGAATATGATGACAAGTATACTGTCCACATGGACAAGTACGACCCAAGAAGTGATCCAATACGTCATTTGGTTTGGGATGCTCCAGAAGTACTAATTGGATTGGCTGGTGCAATTATTGGAGGCAGTAAGGTTGGATCTTATCTTTATAACAAAAACAAAAGTACAAAGCAATTATCAATCTTTTCTGGCTTGATTGCTTCTTTGGTGACAGGTTATGCATCATACGTTGTTTCAAAAAAACTAAAGGAGTGAGACCTTGGTACTTGTAAGAACAATTCATGTGTTCATCAAACTGATTCCAGCAGTACTAGCTCTAAGAAAGGACCGCATTCTTTGGATCTCGCAGGAAGGAAAAAACATTGATGAAAAAAGGTTTCGAAGAAACGCACAAAGACTTCTAAACACGTGTATCTCACTTGGTCCTGTCTTTATCAAGTTTGGGCAGTGGCTTTCATCACGTGCAGACATCTTACCACAGCCATATCTTGAGGAATTATCTAAATTACAAGACAGCGTACCGGCTGTTTCATTTGAGAAAGTAAGACCAATAATTGAGAAAGATATTGGTAAGATTGAAGAAAAGTTCGATGAACTGGATCAAAACTCATTGTCTGGAGCATCACTTGGTCAAGTGCATCTAGCAATAAAGAACGGACAACAAGTAATAGTCAAGGTAAGGCGACCAGGAATTGAAAAACAAGTAGAAAAAGATCTCAAAGTTTTAATGAAGATAATTCCTTTTGCAATGAGATTCGTTGACCAAAACTTGAGATTCTCAATCATTCCGATAATGAAACAGTTTGCCGAGTCGATTCATGAGGAGATGGATTATTCCAAAGAGTCTGAAAACCTGAAAAAAATAAAAAAGAATATGGAGCCATACAACGTAGTAATTCCAGAGGTACATGATGATTATTCAACAAAAAACGTGCTCACAATGGAATACATTCCAGGAATCAAGATTACCAACATTGAGGAGCTTGACAAAAAGGGAATTGACAGGCAAAAACTAGTCATCGATGTACACAAGGTCTTCTTTACGATGCTTTTGCGACATTCCATCTTTCATGCAGACCCACATCCAGGAAACATATCAGTCAAGGATGATGGAACATTAATCCTGTATGACTTTGGAATGATTGGAAGATTAAACAATGAAACTAGACTGCGTCTTGTACGCCTTTATCTTGCTCTTGTGGAAAAAAACCCACCAAGGACTGTAAACGCAATGGATGAGCTTGGAATGCTCGCACCTGACTTTAACCGACAAGTAATAGAGCAAGGAATTGACATGTCCATAAAATCAATGTATGGCAAAAAGCCAGACGAGATGGAAGTTGAAGCGCTGATGGCTCTTGCCAACAGGACGATGTCAAAGTTTCCGTTTAAACTTCCGAAACATCTTGCACTGTATCTTAGAATGTCAACCATCATAGAAGGAATTTACCATACACACAAGGTTGATTTTAAGTTCATCAAGGTTCTAAGAGAAATTTTAGAAGAGGAACACTTGATCAAGGATGCATACATTGAAGAGATTAAACATTCATTCAAAAGATTTGCAAAAACACTTGACGATACTCTTACAATTGCACCTGAAATAAAAAAATTCATGGATGAGAACCGTGTTCTGCAGCAAAAAAATAAGCATGGTTCGAATACATTATTGTCAGGAAGCATTTTGTCTGGCGCCGTGTTTTTTGGCTCTGCATTCTTATTCCAATCAAACGAAACACTTGGAATAATTGGAATGATTGCGTCTGCAGCAATAATGGGAATATTTGTAGCGGCTAGAAATCGTTAATCTAATGAGATTTCTTTTCCCTTCTTTGTAATTGGGATTTCAATAGTTAGTACCCCATCAACATATTTTGCAGAAGTAACTTTTTCCTCTCCCTCTTTAACAGTTATTGGCAGTCTCATTTTTTTATCTATTACACACGGTCGCTGTTTCATTATTGGTCTACCATTTACAGCATCTTTTTTTTCTGCGTTGATAGATAGCACATTACCATTCATTGAAACCTTGATGTCGCTCTTGTCAAAGCCAGGAATGTCTACTGTGACAATTAGGTTGTCATTTTCCTCATGCAGATCAATAGGTGGCAACACAAACTCAAAAAATTCTCTAGATTTATCATCTATCTCCTTAAAAAATTCCTTAGCGACATGCTTTACCAGTCCCATTTTGATCACTGATTTTTTTTATGTTATAAGTTTTGATAGATATTTAATCCTGAGGCATTAATTTTATAATATGATTATTGCGCTTGAGGGCACAGATCAGGCTGGAAAGAAAACACAAACTGCAATGTTAGCCAAGGCACTAAAAGCACAAAAAATCAAAACAGCAGTATTTGATTTTCCTGATTACTCAACTGTCATTGGCAAAGAAATCAATGGTTATCTCCATGGTAAAAGAAAATTTCCGCCAGAAATTATTCATTATCTATATGCAGCAAACAGATGGGAAAAACTAGAAGAGATTAAAAAATCTGCTGCAAAAAACTCTGTTTTAATAATGAACAGATATTATCATTCTAATCTTGTTTATGGTATTGCAAATGGCTTGAAAGAAAAGTGGTTACAAAAACTTGAGGAAGGTCTCCCAAAAGCTGATCTTGTTATTGTTTTAGATGCTTCACAAAGTGACTCATTTTCACGCAAAAAATCTAAAAGAGATGCATTTGAAAAAAATAAAGATTTTTCAAAAAAAATATCTCAAATATATCGTAGGTTGGCAAAAAAGCATAGATGGAAGATAGTTAATGCTTCAGGCACCAAGCAAGAAGTTCATAAAGAAATTCTTAAAATTATTTTCAAAAAAATAGGATCATGAAAAAGACACATCTTGACATCATTGATCCAATTCATAATTTTGTTAGAGTTTATGATAGCGAGCTGAAAATTATAGACACATCAATTTTTCAGAGGTTAAGAAGAATACGACAACTTTCAGGCGCTCATTTAATCTATCCAGGTGCGCAGCATACTAGATTTGAACATTCTCTTGGGGTAATGCACATTGCCTCAATGGCGGGTCATGCACTTCATGAAAAGGGACTAATCTCTGTTGATAACATTCAAAATTTACGATTTGCTGGTTTGTTACATGATATAGGGCATGGTCCATTTTCACATATTTTTGAGGAACTTTTACAAAAGAAAAAGCACTCACATGAAGACATAGGAAAAGAGATCATACTAAAGACAAAGATTGGTGATTTGATTTCAAAAAATGGATACGATAAGAGATTCATAACTAAAGTGGCTTTCGGTGACTCCAGATTACAGTTTTTGAATGAAATAATATCTGGGGCTTTGAGCGCCGACATTATGGATTACCTACTTAGAGATGGATACTTCACAGGTGCTGAACACGCAAAGATTGATCATAATAGGCTAATGCATTCTTTAGATGTATACAAGAACAAACTTGCACTTGACAAGTCAGCACTAGTGAATTTTGAAACTATGATGACATCCAGATATCAAATGTTCAAGGCCGTCTATTTTCATAAGACAGTTAGGGCTGGTGAAGTAATGCTGTTAGAATCAATGGAGTTAGCAGAAGAAGAACTTGGGCTTACTTCAATGAGTCTTGATGACTATCTGAAATTATCTGATGAAGTAATTCTCTCTAAACTGCTAAATCTGCCTGAACATAACTTCAAACTAAAAACCGCAAAAAAAATTGCTACAGATTATCAAAATAGAAATTTATTCAAATCAGTATTTGAACTGACTCTAACTAAGAGTACAATAACAAAAAAGCGTATGCAAGATATTAGAGAAGAGCTTTCAAAAAATTCCAAAGTAGACATTAACGAAATTTTTGTTGACAGCTCTAATACATCTTCAATTCCATTATCTCCTTCAAAAAAGGAATCTAAATCCATTATTCTCTTGGAGGAAAATAATAATAAAACAAAAGCAAAAGAAATACAAATTTCAAGCATTCAGCTTGTTTCTGTGATGTCTGGGTTTATGAAAATTTTGAGGGTTTATACTCCTGCAAAAAATAGAAAAAAAGTTGAAATTGCAGCCAAATCAATACTTGGTGATCTGAAATAATGAAAAATAGAATTGTTGTCAAACTTTCCGGTCAGATATTTAGCATGGATGAGACAAAAAAGTTGAAGGATTATGCAACATTTTTTGTAAAGAAAAGCAAAACACACCAACCGATAATAGTTGCTGGGGGTGGAAAGATCGCACGATATTTTATCTCTCATGCTAGATCATCAGGAGCTGATGAATCCACTTTAGATGAGCTTGGTATTGAGATATCACGATTAAATGCCAAATTGCTAATTTACGCATTAAAAGACAAAGCCTACCCTCACCCACCAACAACTTTGGCTGAAGTAAAAAACGCAGTAGATAGTGATCTTATTGTTGTTGCAGGCGGACTGCATCCGGGTCAAAGTACTAATGGTACTGCTGCATTAATTGCGGAAAAAATAAAGGCTACCGAATTTCTTAATGCTACCGACGTTGATGGAATATACGACTCTGATCCCAATAAAAATAAAAAAGCTAAAAAATTCAGCAAAATGAACATTAAAGATCTTCGCAACATGCTAGTACGTGAAGGTTCAATGGCTGGCGGCTATGATCTCATGGATATTGTTGCATTAAAAGTAATTGAGAGGTCAAAAATTAAAACAAGAATTATCAAAGCAGATATTAAAACTATTGAAAATGCTATGAAGGGTCAGCCTGTAGGAACAGAAATAATTCTATAAACTAATTACTTTAATTCATCCTGCACGGTAGGATATGTATCAGTCCATATTTTTATCTCCTTACGTGAAAATTCCGTAATCCCAGAAGCCAAAACTTTGTTAAATATTTTCTGTGCATCTTCCTTCTCCAATGCTTTTGTTTGTGCCTTGGTAAATCCATCTTCATCTACCAAAATTATAACAAAACCATCACCAGTTTTAATTACAGTAACAAATGATTCTTCTCCAACTGGAACAAATTTTCCATCAATTTTTTTAGTAGTAAGAGTTAGCATTGCAAAACCAGATATATCAAACAAAACCATTTGCGCTTTGTTTGCTCTTTGCTTTCCAATTTGTACTGCTTGAAAATACTGCATAATTTAATGAATCTTTAGCACTATATGCACTTTATCTCAACATTTAAGAAATGTACCCAAGAAGCAAAATCTGTGAATCCTAGAATCTTTGTTGGTGCTGCGGCCGGCGTGCTTGCTGTAATTTTAGTTGTTTTTACATTTGGCAGCAACTTTCTTGGTACTTCAGTAGTTAGTGACGTAGGAGGAGGATTTTTCTCACCATCAACCCAGGAGGTACAACCACTTGATATTGAATTATTTGACTTTTCTATAACAGAGATTACTGAAAAGCAAGCAACACTTGAAGTAAAATTCAAGTTTACAAACTCAAACTTCAAATCAATCATGCTTCATAACATAAAATATTCAATCTATCATGATGATGTAAGAATTGCCGTAGAGGAAATAGGTTCTACCCCAGAGGGATTCCTTGCGTCTCCAAATTACTTTATTATCACTAATGAAAGACCAGTTCCTATTGGTGAAAAATTTACTATCATGAATACAGGTAAGACTCCTGAACTTTGGGATACACTAACCAACTGGAAAAATTCTGGTAAAGAATTGAACTGGAGGATTTCCGGCGAGGCATTCTATAACCTCAGTTCGATAACTGCAGGATATGAGAACATTGTAGAATTCAACTTTTCAAAGTATGACTAATTATGTATCATAGAATTTGAAAATTATGATTATTTGTAAAAACATAAGAAAAATTAACAATACTATATATGATTGACTTTAAGCATGTCAAGAATGGCAGAAGCAAGTATGGCAGCATTTGGAGCCGCAGTTGGAGTTATGATTGCTATGGCAGTAGTAGTATTTGGACTGCGTGGCAAAGGACATTCCAGAGCACCAGACGCATAAAATATTGGAACATTCCACCATTTTCTTATTTTTCTATTAGTGGTTGATATTTTACATTTTTATGGCATATGTTAAATGATGTATCATGAGTGTTGGCGATAGAGACTATAAGCAGATTGTAAGAGAGGCCATTGATTCGATTGGCGAAGATGTTCAGTTAAAGTTTGATACAAAAGATCCTAACATAGTTTATCTCCACGAAGCAACAAAATGTTTGCGCCGTTCCTTCTATGATAGAACTGAACCACTCGAGACTGAACAGACGCAATTCAACAAAGTTTTGGGTGGACTATTCCGGAAAATGAAATCCCAATCTACAATTGGTAAATATGAGATGGACAGTGGTCTTGCACTGAAAGGGCAGGTAGACATGATTAAAGATGATGTTGTACTGATCTTTAGATCAGTTAACAGATATCCAGAAAATCCATTGCCTGCGGATATTTTGTACGTAAATGCCTGCATGTGGATGTTCGACAAAATTGAAGGAGTTGTTGTCTATATTACACCAGACGGTAAAGAGGAATCGTTTGTAACAAACAGGAACCAAAAGATGTTTGAAGAGGTGATTAGAAGAACTAAGGTTTTTCATGATCTAATAGAGAGGAGAAATACTGATCCAAAAGCAAAACCACCAATAATAGAACCATCAATAGATTGCCTAGACTGTCAATACTATGAAAGATGCTATATCAGAAAGAAAGAAGGAAAACAGATAACCATATCATCATTGTTTGGTAAGTTTGGTAAAGAAGACACTGTTTAATGTATTATTACGTGAATTTTGAAAAGAAGTTTAGAACATCCAATCTTTTAGATTTTGATAATGTGACAAATCCTGCCAACAACTCATTTTGTATTACAAAAACATTCTTAGATATTTTCTGAAACTCTGAAATGCTAAACGGCAGAAGATTTTCCAACTTTCCTTCACAATAGGCTCTAACGTAAATCTCAAACATTGAATATGTGAATTTTGGTGAAATTTTCACTAATGTTCTGATAACATTCCCAAACCCTTCTTTTATTTCGGTCCTTGATAAAAATTCGTTCAAAACAGATTCCTTTTGATCAAAATCATCAATTGATAAAACCACAAGAAGCCCTTTAGGTGTAAGTTGGTAGTATGGAACACCCTTCTCCTGTAACGCCTTAGGCCCACGTTTTAGTGGTAAACGTCCAGCTTCAACAACGATTCCTAACGGAATAAGAATTTCATCCAAATCACGAAAAACCCCAGAATAGAGATTCTTCCAAAGAAGATTATTTTTTTTTGCTATATTTTGGGCAATAGCAGTACGCGTCATTAATGTAGAACTGTCTTCTCTGGCAAGATGAGATATGATATGCCTTTGCCTAATAGCCTCCCCAGTTAGCTGCTGTGTTTTTGTTTTGAATGTTTCAAATATTGAGAGCTTCGGAAACTGTGTTTTCAGGATAGTTCACCAGGATTTTTATTATTCATGCCAAATTCATGCCTAGATAAGCGTAACATAATACTAGAATATTATGTTAGTATCATTATATAACTATATCCAGTTATTGACTTTATTTGTTAATTATTCAACTTCAGGTTTATATCCAGTTCAATTTGCCGAAAACAAGATGAACTCTATTATGCAGATTAAATCTGCAAACCATAAGTATGCTCTATTACTTATGGCCGCAGTCGCAATAACCGCGACAGGAGCAATGGCTCAGGCATATGCCCAACAGATCACAGATGGTATGGATGGGTATGTTGTCGGAGACCCTGACGGTGGCGCCGGAATCTACACTGGTAACCCCAACGAATGTTGGTGGGATACAGATGACGATGGCGTTCCAGACATGTATTGTCTGATTGATACAGGTGATACAGCTTGGATGATTACAGCATCATCTTTAGTCTTGTTCATGACACCAGGTGTCGCCTTCCTATATGGAGGACTTGCAAGATCAAAGAACGCTGTTAACACAATTGGCATGACTTTCATTGTCATGGGCTTAATGTCAGTACAATGGGTACTGTGGGGATATTCCCTAGCATTCGGTTCAGTTGACACTGAAGCAAACATGTTCATGGGTAACCTAGATTACATGGGTTTCAATCAAGTTTCAGCTTGGGCACCACTAGGTGAACCAGGTCCATGTGAAGGCACATGGTCTGATTATTATCAGATGCAACAGATGAAATCTGAAGACGTAGGTCAATGTAGTCAAGGATGGCCTGGAACAGTTCCACATCAATTGTTTGCAATGTTCCAAGCTACATTCGCTATTATTACACCAGCACTCATTGTCGGTGGCTTAGTTGACCGAATGAAGTTCAGTGCTCTGGTAATCTTTGTTCTCTTATGGGGAACCTTCGTTTACGATCCAATTGCACATTGGGTCTGGGGAGGCGGATACATAGGAAACATGGACTTTGATCCAGACCTGTCACCTTCGTATGGTCTTGACTTTGCAGGCGGTACTGTAGTTCACATATCTTCAGGATTCGCAGCTCTAGCTGGAGCTCTAGTTCTTGGTAGACGACTTGGATATGGAAAGGTTCCAATGGAACCACACAACATACCTATGGTTGTACTAGGAGCTTCAATACTCTGGTTCGGCTGGTTCGGATTCAACGCAGGAAGCGAAGTTTTGTCAGACGGAATCGCTGTCAGCGCTTGGACTGTAACTAACACAGCAACTGGTATGGCTTCGGTAACTTGGTTACTGATGTCATGGGGACATACTGGAAGACCCAGTATCGCAGGTGCTGCAACTGGTGCAGTAGCAGGTCTGGTAGCAATTACTCCAGCATCTGGTTGGGTTGGCCCAATGGCTGCAATCATAATCGGAGTTGCTGCAGGAACCGTTTGTTACGGCGCTGTTGCGTTCAAGAATGCTCGCAAATGGGATGACGCCCTCGATGTATGGGGAGTACACGGAATAGGCGGTTTCACTGGCGCAATCTTGACAGGAACATTGGCAAGTCCACACGTATGGGATACCGGTGACGGTATTGGTGCATGGACTGGAACACCAGAAGGATATGAACAGCAAGCTATCAACATAGCAGGCGCATGTCTTTCAGTTGCTTATGCATTTGGTGTAACAATTGTCATACTGAAGATTATGGACGCAATCTGGCCAGGTGGAATTCGAGTTACTCCTAAAGAGGAGGAAGTCGGACTTGACATCGCCCAGAACGGTGAACGAGCATACATAAACGAGTAAAAAAAACTCTTTTTTTTTCCTTTTTTTTATTTTAATATCCTAGGACAAACTCATTTACTGTGTCAATGATATACAATCTATGTTCATCTCAACAACCGAGTTAGAGAAAATCGTTAATGACTCTAATCTGATCTTAATTGATGCTAGATCCTTCCAAGAATATTCTAAGGGTCATATTACAAATGCTGTAAACTTGGATCTTTTCTCCTTTCATTGGATTGATACAAGCCAGGATGGAATATCTTCATTCAATGAACAGTTTAAAAAAATTTTTTCGCATGTGGGTGTTTCGGAAGAAAAAAAGGTTGTTTTCTATGATAATATGTCTGGAATGCTTGCTGCAAGAGGAGTTTGGCTGCTTGAATATTTTTCACACGATAACATGTCAATGCTTGACGGCGGTTTCACAAAATGGAAGAATGAAGGACGTAAATGGGATACAACACCAATTGCCTACAAAACAACCAGTTTTTCTGCAAAACCAAATCCAGAGGTTTTAGCAGGTTTTGAATATGTGTCAGATAACCTTGGTAAAATTACAATTTTAGATGCGCGTTCAAATGCAGAATTTGATGGCAAACTTGTAAGAGCAGCAAGAGGAGGTCACATACCAACGTCAACTAACATAGACTATACTGAAAACATCGCTAATGACGGGACACTCAAAAGCAATGAAGAACTTTCTAAATTATATCAGATGCCAAGAGATACTGAAATTGTGACTTATTGTCAGGGGGCATACAGAGCGGCAAATACATTTCTGGTCTTAAAGAAGATTGGATTCACAAACGTCAAGGTATATCTTGGATCTTGGGCAGAATGGGGAAACAAACCTGAACTTCCCATCGAATAAAAAAACCGATCAAGATTTTCATAATATGGTTAATATAACGTTAGGAGGGCAGCGAGATCAGATGGCTCATTCCAGGAAGAAACTTTCCTATCTCGCTATTGTTGCGGGAGCAGTCATGCTATCTATGACATTTATTTCACCACCAGCTTTTGCTGCTGAGGGTGGGGATTCAGGATTATCAAAGCCTATTTTGGCACTCGCTGCTGCTATTGCGATAGCAGGGGGTTTAATCGGTACTGGTAGCGCACAACAGGGAATTGGTGCGGCTGGTATGGGAATTATAGCAGAAAAACCAGAAAAATTCGGGCAGGTTTTGTTCTTTTTCGTAATTCCTGAAACACTTTGGATTATTGGTTTCGTTTTAGGAATTATCTTGTTATTAGATATACTCTAGGTCGAAACACCTTGAGCATAGACAAATTTGTTACTGAGATACAAAATAGAAAAAAAAACGATCTTGCTGAGCTAGACAAAAAACTTAACGACAAAAAGTCAGAAACTGACGCCAAAAAAAATTCTGCGGTAAAAGAGCTCAAGGCGAATTATGCTAACGAAGCAAAAACAAAAGCGGAAAGAGAAGGTGCCAGAATAGTTGAAGCTGGAAAACTAGAAGCCAAGAAAATATTGTTCGATGCAATCAACAAAAATTTAGATTCCACATTTGATGTTATCAAAAAAGAATTAGGTGGTTACTCAAAAAAACCGGAATACAAACAAGTCATACAAAAACTGGTTGATTATTCAAAGAATGTGCTTGCTAAAGAAATAGTAGTTCGTTGCCGCGAAGAAGATAAATCATTTTTCAAGAGTGGAGTAAAAGTTGGTTCTACAATTCAAACTCTTGGTGGTTTTATTGCTGAAAACAAGGAAGGCACAAAAGAGATTGATTTGACATTTGAAGAACTGCTTAGAAATAATGAAGACGAAATAAAGAATACAGTTTTGGAGAAGATACTATAATGGGTGCATCACAATATGCATCTTCGTTTGGAAGACTGCAATCAATTGCAATAAATTTTCTTTCTGAGGAATTTTTGTTAAACCTGCTTAAGGCAAATAGTGTGACAGAGATGGTTAAACAATTAGAATCAACTTGGTATGGTGAAGAGATCAAAAAGGCTGCATCAGTATACAAAGAAGCCGAGCTCTTAGAAGTTGCATTTAACCGTAACATGGTTGAAACTAATAAAATGATTTCAGAAGCAACACCATTTGGCGGCAAAAACGCAGTAAGAGCTTATCTTGCAAAATGGGATCTTTACAACATAGAACTGATTCTTTCTTCCAAGGCAATGGGAAGAGAAATTACAGAGACTGAATCGTTATTGGTTTCTAGCAGAAATGTTCCTGCAGGAATTGCTGCTGGTAACATACCTCACGATGAGATAAAGATCATTCTTGCTGAAACAACTGTTGATGGAGTAGTTAGCAAGCTAACAAAATATGATTATGGTGTTGTCTTGATGAAGCACTTGGATGAGTTTCAAAAAACTGGAGATTTGGGACCAATGATGTCAGCCCTACACGAGGCATACTATCAAAAATTACTTGAATCACTCAAATTCTTTCAGGGAGATGAAGGCTCAATCAGAGAATTAATTCGAGCCGAAATAGACAAGAAAAATATTCTGAATCTTTTGAAGGCAAAGGAATCAAACTTAGAGAAAGATATTGTATCAAAACATCTTGTTGAGGGTGGAAGAATCTCCTCAAAGGAATTACTTGACAGCTATGAGGTAAAAGACGTTATAGAAATGGTTGGAAAATTTGATTCTTACTTTAAACTAACCGATGCTATCGAACAATACAAGACTTCAAACAGTTTGATTGATTTTGAAGTTGCAATTACGAAACTCATCTTTACAAACAATGTAAAAAAATTGAGAAATATTGCATTGTCGATCGGGACTATTTTCTATTTTATGTTCAGAGCAGAAAATGAACATGAAAATCTGAAAAGGATTACATATGGTAAGCGCTACGATCTTCCAATTGATAAAATTAAGGGGATGTTGTTACTTTGAGTGAACAGATTTCAAAACAAAAAGCTGATACAAGTGGTAGATTAGCAGTTGTAGGCGATCGCGAACTTGTAATTGGTTATCGGTTGATTGGAATTGATGATACATTTATTGTCAGCAATGAAGAGGATGCAGGTAAAAAAATTCAAGAGCTTTACTCATCTGGTGAGTTCGGTTTGATTATTGCAAGCAATTCAATGCGTGATAAACTTTCTTCAAAATTTATCGCAGAAATTGAGGAGTCCATAGAACCACTAGTGTTGTTCATGCCATCTCAAAAAGAAACTGCTGAAGAAGATAAAGAATCAATCGCTGCATTGGCAAAACGAGTTCTGGGAATTAGTATAGAGGTTAACTGATATGGTAGATGCTACGATTGCAAGAATTTCTGGTCCTGTTGCTGTTGCTAAAGATCTAGAAGGTGCGCATATGTTTGATGTTGTACGTATTGGTGAGATGGGTCTTATGGGTGAAATTATTCGTCTAGAAGGAAATACCGCACAGATTCAAGTTTATGAGGATACAACTGGTCTCAAGCCAGGAGAGAAAGTAATTAACACAGAAAGACCACTTTCAATGCAACTTGGTCCTGGACTCTTAACATCAATTTATGATGGAATTCAAAGACCTTTGAATGTTCTAGCTGCAGAAAGTGGAGACTTTATCAGCAGAGGAAAAATGATTCCTGCACTTGATCAAAAGAAAAAGTGGGATTTTATTCCAGTAAAGAAAAACGGAGACCAAGTTTCTCCAGGTGAAATAATTGCTGAAGTTCAAGAGACTCCATTAATCAAACACAAAATTATGGTACCTTACAACGTTTCTGGCGAACTTGTTGATATTTCTGAAGGACAATTTACTGTAAACGATAAAGTCGCAGCTGTAAAAAATGGCAAAACAACTGATATCGGTTTATCAAGTTGGTGGACAGTAAGAACACCAAGACCAGTTTTGAGAAAGCTTGCACCAGATCAACCATTACTTACTGGTCAAAGAGTTCTTGACACATTTTTCCCTGTTGCTAAAGGTGGTTCAGCTGCAATTCCAGGTCCTTTTGGAAGTGGAAAAACAGTAACACAACAACAGCTTGCTAAATGGGCAGACAGCGATATAATTGTCTACATTGGTTGTGGAGAAAGAGGAAATGAAATGTGTGAAGTACTGTCACAATTCCCTGAACTAATAGATCCAAAATCAAAGCGTCCTTTAATGGAACGAACTATTCTAGTAGCAAACACTTCAAACATGCCAGTAGCTGCACGTGAAGCAAGTATCTATACTGGAATTACAATGGGCGAATATTATCGTGATATGGGATATGGTGTGGCACTTATGGCTGACAGCACTTCAAGATGGGCCGAAGCACTAAGAGAAATTTCAGGAAGACTAGAAGAGATGCCTGGTGAAGAAGGATATCCAGCATATCTCGGAAGAAGATTGGCAGAGTTTTATGAAAGAGGTGGAAGAAGCATTGTTATTTCCCCTGAAGAGCGACAGGGATCATTATCACTAGTAGGTGCAGTATCTCCACCTGGAGGAGATTTTTCAGAACCAGTTTCACAAAACACACTTAGAGTAACCCGTGTGTTCTGGGGACTTGATGCCAATTTAGCAAACAGGAGACACTTTCCATCAATCAACTGGCTGACAAGCTATTCTTTGTATATGGATGACATGGCAGACTGGTACAAATCTAACGTTTCAAAGGATTGGATTGAACTAAGAAAAGAGGCATTAGAAATTTTACAGAAAGAATCAGAACTGCAAGAGATTGTACAACTTGTAGGATATGATGCATTACCGGAACCAGAAAAAGGAATCTTAGACACTGCTCGTTCAATTCGTGAAGACTATCTACAGCAAAGTGCATTTGACGAAGTTGACACTTACACATCAATACAAAAACAACATAAGATGTTGTCCACGATTTTAGAATTTGGTAAGAAAGAAGCTGATGTAATAAAGAAAGGGTCTACATCTGCCAAAGTAGGAGCACTTGAATCAAGAGGAATGATACCAAAAATGAAATGGACAAAAGAGGAAGAATTAGAAAAATTACTAAACGACATTAACAGTAAGATGAAACAAGAATTTGATACACTTTCAAAGGAGAGTTCTAACTAATGGCAAATGTATCATACAAATCACTAGACAAAGTTGCAGGTCCACTGATTTTTGTCAAGGGGGTTGACAACGCATCTTATGGTGAAATGGTTGAGATAAAATTAGAAAATGGAGAAAGACGACAGGGACAAGTGTTAGATACAAGTCAAGGTCTTGCTATAGTCCAGGTCTTCGGTCAAACTTTAGGTCTTAACACTACCGGTACTTCAACAACATTCCTTGGTGAAACAGCGACATTATCAGTGTCTGATGAAATGCTCGGAAGAGTGTTTGACGGACTAGGAAATCCAAAAGATAATGGACCAAAGATTGTATCAAAAGAAAAATTTGATCTAGTAGGTTCCAGCATTAATCCATATTCCAGAGAAGAACCATCGGAATTCATTCAAACAGGAATGTCAAACATTGACGGAATGAACACATTGGTAAGGGGTCAGAAACTACCAATCTTCTCAGCATCCGGTTTACCACATAATCAACTTGCATCACAAATTGCAAGACAGGCACAAGTTCTTGGCGCGGAAGAAAACTTTTCTGTTGTCTTTGCAGCAATTGGAATTACAAGTGAGGAGGCAAACTTTTTCATTAAACAATTTGAAGAGAGTGGTTCACTTGAAAGAACTGCATTATTCCTTAACTTATCTTCTGATCCTTCAATGGAACGTATACTTACTCCTAGACTTGCATTAACCACTGCAGAATTTCTTGCATATGAACGCGAACAACACGTCTTAGTTATTATGACAGATATGACAAACTATTGTGAAGCATTAAGAGAAATTTCTGCAGCACGTGAAGAAGTTCCAGGAAGAAGAGGTTATCCAGGTTATTTGTATACAGATTTAGCTTCAATCTATGAGCGTGCAGGAAAAATCAAGGGAAGGAAAGGTTCAGTAACACAACTACCAATTCTTACAATGCCTGCTGACGATATCACACATCCAATCCCTGATCTTACTGGCTACATTACTGAAGGTCAGATTGTAATGAATAGGGAATTGCACAGAGCAAACGTTCAACCACCAGTTGACGTTCTAACAAGTTTGTCACGTTTAATGAACCAAGGAATTGGTGAAGGAAGAACAAGAGAAGATCACAGACAACTTGCGGACCAACTTTATGCTGCTTATGCTCAAGGTAAAGATGCAAGAGCACTTGCTGCCATTGTAGGTGAAGGTGCACTAAGTGATCTTGATAGAAAATTCCTTATTGTTGCAAACGACTTTGAGAAAAAATTTGTTCATCAGGGACCTAACGAGAACCGTTCCATTGAGCAGACACTTTCGCTTGGTTGGGATCTATTAGCAGGGCTTTCAGAGACTGAACTTACCCGTATCAAACCAGAATTTATTGCTAAATATGCAAAGAAGACTAGTACCGGTGGCACAAACAAATCTGAATAGGTGATTTGAATGCCATCCAACGCTGACATCCGGCCAACTCGCCTCGAATACTTGCGTACAAAAAAACGAATCAAGATTGCAAAAAAGGGACTCAAGCTGTTAAAACTAAAACGTCAAGCTTTGATTCTGGAATTTTTTAGCATTAGTAAGGCATCATCCAGATTGCGAGGAGAGCTAAACGCCGAGCTGATCAAAGGTTACCAAAGCATAAGGATGGCGGAGATGATTGATGGTGAAATGAGACTGGAAAATGAGGCAATGAAAATTCCTCAATTAAAAAAATTATTAATTACACCAAAGAACGTCATGGGCGTAAAGATTCCACGATTGGAGGGTGGAAGAAGGGAAGCATTACTTACAGATTATTTGTTGGAGATTCCAGTTTCCATTAGCGAGGCTATGAAGGCATTCCAAGAGGTGCATAAAATTGTTCTAGACGTTGCAGAAAAAGAAACTACACTACGAAAATTACTTTATGAAATTGATAAGACAAAACGAAAAGCTAACGCAATTGAAAATGTATTTATTCCAAGACTAGAGTCTGCTGTTAAGTTCATTACGTTTAGGCTAGAGGAGATGGAGCGAGATACGTTTGCCATGTTAAAGACTGTAAAACGAAAGATGGAAGAAAGAGAAAAAAATGTGGAGGTAGAAGTAATTGCAAATTAATTTTAAAAACTCCCAGCAAAAAAAATTTTACTATATTAAACGTGCAATGATGATGGGAAACATCTTCATAGCTATCGCTGTTATATTATATTTGAGTAAGGAGTTTTTGGGTGCATAACATGTCGGCGTCACAAGATCAATACATCAGCTCTTTGAAGAAGATAAAACAAGTAGAGGAAGAAGCTGAAAAAGAAATTGATAGTTACAAAAGTAAGATTGAAGATCAAATCATTCAGATAGAGTCAGAATTAGAAAAAGCAATTGCTGCTGCAAAGGCTGAGGGTGAAAAACTAGTTGATTCAAACGTAGAAGAAGCCACAAAAAAAGCCAACGCTGAAACACAGAAAACAATTGAAGAAGCAAAAACGAAGTCTGAAGATATCGCATCACAAATTACAGCACAAAATGCACAAGACATTATCAACATTTTACTAAAAGGAGTAGAGTAGAAGTGTTCAAGCCAGTTCAAATGGCTAAGATAGCTATTATGGGTCTGCGAAAAAATCAGCAAACTTCAGTTTCTATTTTGCATGACATGGAAATTTTACAGTTAGAACCATTGTCAAAAGATGTTTTAGATATTGTAAAAAATGAGCGTGACAATGAGCTAACAAGACAGGTATCTGATGAATTATTACGTGTTAAAGCGCTAATGACTGTGCTCCCTAGTATACCGGTAACTGTTAGAAAGCGTTTTGACTCTATTGATGATCTCTTACAAACCGCTAGTTCCATCGATGTTGACGAGCAGGTTGCAAGCCTTGAAAAAGAAAAGGAAGCACTTCTAACTGAAATCAAGGATACTGAGAACAATCTAAAACTAGTTGAAGAGTTTAGCTTCTTTCCCGAAGACCTGAAGATTCTTCAACTTTCCTCTGCAACATCCTACTTTGGTAGAATCCCATCTGATAAGTTTGAGGAATTTAAGAAATCTATCGAGCCACGTAGCAAGGACATCATGCTTTATGTCCAAGCAGAAAAAGAATTAACGCATCTAATTCTAGTAGTGTTTCCTACCATTTCAGCTGATGAGTTTGCTAACATAATCCAAACTCACAATGTCAAGATTGAGGCAGTACCAACCCTAAATGGAAAACCAACTGAAATCATCACAAATCAAAAAAGTCAACTGCAAACAAAAAATCAAAGGCTGAAACAGATTAATGGTGAACTAAACAAAATTTCAGAGAAATATTTTGCCAATTTAGTTGAAGTTGAAGAACAACTGCAGATAGAGAATAAAAAACTTGAAGTAATTTCTAATCTTGGCGTCACAAAAGATGCCTTTGCAATGGAAGGATGGATTCCAAAATCAAAACTCGGTCATGTAAAGTCTACTTTGGAAAAATTTACAGATGGTACGACAATCTACGAACTAGAAACCAAGGAAGAAGAGAAAGCACCAACACTGATGAATAACCCAGGAAAATTTAGATTATTTGAGGCATTCATCCGATTCTATTCCCTACCGCAGAGCAAGGAATTTGATCCTACTATGGTTTTTGCTCTTATTTTTCCAATCTTCTATGGATTGATGATTGGTGATACTGGGTACTGTTTGGTAATACTTCTCGTCTGTCTATGGGTTATCAGACGTGTAGAAAAAGGAAAGCGCAATCTAAACATAATGCCTAGGCAACTGCGTAGTTTTGCAATGTTGATATTGAAAAAACGACAGATGGTAAAACTATCAAAAGCAATGATTCCTGGATGTGTTGTTGGAATTGTGTTAGGATGTATATTCGACTTGCATTTTGGATTCCACCTCAATGGTTACGTGTTTGATGTTCTTGCCAGTGCAGGAGTTACTGGTCTTCCAGAACCTGGTGAGATCTTAAATCGACCATCACAGGCATTTATTGATCCAATTCATCAAGCAGGTACGCTCTTGCTTTATGCAGGATACATTGGAATTGGATTTGTATCATTTGGTCTAATTTTAGGTGTAATTGATTGTATGAGAGAAGGTGAAAAGAAAGAGGCCTTGGTCAAGATTGGATGGTTGGCAGTTGGTTGGGGAATAGTTCTTCTCGGACTTGCTCTCATAAGCGGTGATGCTATTAATCCAACGTGGGATAGACTGATTGAAGTTAATCCAATAGCATACATGTACTATGGATTAATTTTTGGTGGAATTGCGTTAATGGTTGCTTGTGATAAAAGTAAAGGACCTATGAAGGTCATGGCATTAATGGAAGTGGCAACAATAATCAGCCACATTCTTTCCTATACAAGACTGATTGGAATTTTATTAGCATCGGTTATACTTGCTCATACAATTGACTATATTTTCTTAAAATCGCTTAACATTGGACTTCCATTAGCTGCCCTTGGCATAATGATACTATTCATAGGACACCTGTTCAACATAATCATAGGAGTCTTTGAACCAGGAATTCAAGGCGCAAGATTGGTTTACGTTGAGTATTTCTCCAAGTTTTACCGTGGTAACGGCAGAAAATTCTCACCGTTTGGATCTTTACGAAGATTTACAGAAGAACAATATCATTCTGAACAGCAGGAAAAGAAAGAATCGGACAAACCAAAACTAAAGGTTAAATAGAAAAATTCCAAAACTTGATTAAATTTTCACAAAATAGTGTTAGAAAATTCACTTTTTTGGTAATCATTTTACTTTACAATACTAGAATGCAAAGATCGCAGGACTTTCACGATGCTCCCCTTTGTGTTAGTTCTGCATTCTTGCATTTTAAAATTAAGAATATTTCAACTGGTTTACGTCTAATACTCTGTTACAATATCTGCACTTCAAAACTAATTTTTCTTTATCTAATACATCCATGATTGATTCAATGTGCTCATTACTGTTTGTGACACATTCAGGATTTGAGCACCTAAAAATTCTGTCAATCTCGTTTGGAAGAGATACACGTCGCTTCTCTACCAACTTGTAGTTTTTGACAATATTTACTGTTGATGTTGGTGCTATTACAGCAAGTTTGTTCGTGTCATCATCTTCAAGAAACTTTCCCTCTACTTTGATCATATCCTTTTTCTTTAGTTTTCCACTTGGGACATTTAGTGCTATTGTGATGACGTTTCCATCACTACCGTCAATTTGAAGTGCCTCCAACACCCTAAGTCCATTTCCCACATCAATGTGGTCTATTACAGTGCCATCTTTGATACGCCTGACTGCGAGATCCGACTGTTCCATAGCATGGTTTGTATATATGACTCTATAAATGGTTCAAAGATGAATGGCTTTTTCCAGAAGGACATTATCTCAATTAGAGATTTTGGAAAGGAAAACCTTGAAAGCGTTTTTTCTGCTACTGAAAAAATCATTGGCTTAGATCCTAACCAAAGACGTGAGATTGCAAGAGGTAAAACACTTGGATATCTCTTCTTTGAGCCAAGTACTAGAACTCGTCTGAGTTTCCAGTCTGCAATGGCACTAATTGGTGGAACTTCGCTTGGAATTGCGGATGTAAGTTCATCATCAGTACAAAAAGGCGAAAGTCTATCTGATACAGTTAAGGTCATGTCAGGATACACGGACGTTCTTGTTTTACGACATCCTCTTGATGGTTCTAGTAGATTTTCAGCAGAGATTTCACAGAAACCAATCATTAACGGTGGAAGTGGAACCGAAGAGCATCCAACGCAGGCTATTCAGGATCTCTTCACAATCAAGAGAGAGAAAAAGAAGATTGATGGACTGAAGATTGGAATAGTCGGAGATCTAAAGTATGGAAGAACAGTTTACTCTTTGTTACATGGACTTTGTAATTACGATGTTGACGTTCACCTAATTTCACCGGAGTCGCTAAAAATTAGAAATGACTCTACATATGACATCAAAAAGCAACTTTCTTACACAGAATCCACAAGTCTTGATGAATATATTGATGATTTAGATGTCTTGTATATGACAAGAATACAAAAAGAACGATTTCCTGACGAAGAAGAATATGTCAAAATGAGAGGCAGTTATGTAATTGGATTGGATGTTGTAAAAAAGATGAAAGAAGATGCAATAATTTTGCATCCTCTTCCAAGAATAGATGAAATTTCGACAGATGTTGACTCTAGCGATCAAGCGAAGTACTTTGAGCAGGCAGAATATGGAAAATATACACGTGCTGCACTATTAGGTCTAATTCTAAACGAAAACGGTTTTTGAACAGTCAATTTTGAAGTTTGTTTAGTTTTACCTTATACTAAAAAAGTTAGCCTTGGCTAAATTTTAAATACTCAATATCTCAAGCAGTCGTATGCTTTCTAGTGGGCAAAAAATGGTTATTGTCCTAGCTGTTGTTTCTTTGGGTTTTGCTGGGTATCTTGTTTTTCCTGCTATGTATATCACTGCACAAGAACAACCAGAAGTTTTTGTAACTCATTCTGGCGCGGTGGTACAGACAACTGGTGATATATTAGATCCTGTTTATACAATTCAAGAAGTTGAGTTTGATCCGGAAAAATACCTGCGAGATTTTGACTATGGTAAGGTTTCCCAGTTAGAAGATGGTACAACACTTCGTGAATTTACAATTATAGCTGAAGATGACAAAATAATGGAAATTGCTCCTGGCATATTTTATAATGTCTGGACATTTAATGGGCAAGTTCCTGGACCCACAATACGTGCAACCGAGGGTGATCTAGTAAGAATTCATTTTACTAACAACGGTGACAAGGAACACACAATTCACTTTCACGGAAATCATCCAGCTGAGATGGACGGTATATTTGAGATAGTAGGTTCTAACGGCGGTCAGTTTACTTACGAATTCATAGCAGGCCCTGTTGGTGTTCATCCATATCATTGTCATGTAATGCCAGTTGAAGAGCACATTGGTCATGGACTTTATGGTGTCTTCATCGTAGATCCAAAGGACGGAAGACAACATGCTGATGAAATGGTTATGATGCTAAACGGATTTGATACTGACTTTGATGGTGAAAACAATCTATACGCTGCAAACACAATTCCATTTTACTACCAGCACCACCCCATTCAGGTTAGCACAAATGAACTAATCAGAGTTTATGTTGTAAATATGGTAGGGTTAGACCCCATCAACAATTTCCATTTACATGGAACCTTGTACAAATATTATCCAACTGGTACTGATATGGTTCCATCAGAGTTTACTGACATGACTACATTTTCACAAAGTGAAAGGGGAATTCTAGAGTTTGAATATGAATATACGGGAAGATACATGTTTCATGCACACTTGACTGAATTCTCTGAGAAGGGATGGTCAGGTGTTTTCTATGCAAAAGATAGTTCTCAACCAAACATGGAAGGGTATGCTTATGGAAGTTAAAAGATCATCTCGAACAAAAACAGCAGTTAGTGTTGTCATTCCTTTTGTTTTATTGGCTGTAATGATTGGATATGTATTTGGTCCAGGCTCTGAACTTATTGAATTTGGTGTTGTATTACCAGAAATATCTATTGAGAAAGTTGAATTCGTTGACTCGGAAATAATTGCAACTGTACGAAATACTGGACCGATTGCTGTTGACGTTGTTATGGCGGACATTAATGATAGAATATATCCTGCCGCAATAGAACCGGACAAGCATCTTGAACGATTCGAGTCAGCAATTGTTCGAATACCATTTGAATGGAACGAGGGAGAACCATATGCTGTAGGACTTACTGTAGATGATGGAACAAGATTTGAAAAGCAAGTTGATGTAGCTGTACCATCGATTCAGCCTACTGCTGAAATGATATCATATTTTGCTCTAATAGGAACATATGTTGGGATTCTTCCTGTATTGATAGGTCTTCTTTGGTTTCCGTTTATTTCGAAACTTAGCCGTAGCAAGTACAAATTTTTCTTGGCACTCACTGTAGGTCTTTTACTTTTCCTTGGAGTTAGCACTGCTGAGGAAGCAATTGAAATCTCTGCCAATAATCTGTCAGATATTTTCAATGGCATCCTGTTAGTTGCCACAGTTGCTGTGGTATCATTTCTTGGTCTTAATTACGTAGGTGAAAAACTCAGAAAACGTGCAGGTGCTTCAAAACTTGCTGGTCCTGTGGCAATTGCATTAATGATTGCAATTGGAATAGGCTTGCATAACTTTGGGGAAGGTCTTGCCATTGGTGCAGCAATTGTACTTGGTGAAGCTGCACTTGGTGCTTTCTTGATTGTTGGGTTTGCGTTGCATAACACTACTGAAGGATTTGCCATAGCAGCACCAATGGCACGTACAAAGCTGATGATTGGAAAGCTTGCTGCAATGGGAATGATTGCTGGTGTTCCTGCAATCTTTGGTGCATGGGTCGGTGGATTTGTTTATTCGCCTTTGGCGGCTGTTATCTTTTTAGCAATTGGAACGGGTGCAATATTTCAGGTAATTGTCTCAATAATGAGATGGATACAAAATGAAGAGGGTAAATTATCAAACAGTTCAGTACTAGCTGGTATTGCTGTAGGGATGATAATCATGTACATTACAAGTATTCTAATCTAAAATCTAATCAGTTTTTTCCATCGTACAACAACTTGGTTTGTTGATGTTTCGCATTGCCCACCAGATTGAAAATGATAATGCAGCTATGGAT
The DNA here is from genome assembly GCA_013390785.1 of Marine Group I thaumarchaeote. Classification (GTDB taxonomy): domain Archaea; phylum Thermoproteota; class Nitrososphaeria; order Nitrososphaerales; family Nitrosopumilaceae; genus Nitrosopelagicus. The sequence goes on along the minus strand of JACASW010000001.1, from coordinate 14,980 downwards.
ACAAACTTGAGCTCCAAGCCTTGAAGTGGGAAAATTGCTAGCCCACCCACAATGCCTAAGACTGCAGTAAGTGATGTTGTGCAAGCAGGGCATCCAGGTGTAAACGCAGCAAGTGCACCACCAAATATTGCTGACGAGCCACCTTTTTGCAAATTCATTCTTTGCGTCTTTATGTTGTATACAACTAATGCAATGTTAATTCCTCCAAGAATTGCTACTATGCATGTTAATCCAACAGAGGCTGCAAGATATTGAGGACTAACAACTAGTGCAATTAAGTTGTGGTTTACTGCGCTTGATAAGGTAAGGAAATAGTAAATTACACCAAGCAAAAAGCCAGAAATAATTGCGATAATACCAAAACTTTTCTGTCTTAGAATATCTCTGACAGTTAATTTTAACATCATAGTTTTACTTTGGTCATTCTGGCTAATTAAACCATTAAACGTACTAACTCCAAACCTTTTCTTTAAACGTCCATTTTTTATTGAAAATAAAGTTGCTGGATGCAGCAATAATGACAGCTAGAATCAACGCAATAGAATATACGAATTGGTAATTATCAACTAGGATGTACACCATTCCAAGTTGGATTAGTGCACCTAAGGAACTAAATCCTACAAACTTTCCATATTGCGCAAGAGTTTTCTTTACCTCAAAGTTTCTATCTTCAAATGTCCATATCTTGTTCAGAATAAAATTCGAAGACATTGAAACCGCTATTCCTATTATTGTTGCATGAATATACCAAAAATCAATTATTGCATCTGCAAATAGAAGCGATATAATGTAATTTACCAAAAGTCCAGATGCGCCTACGGTGTAAAACCTACCTGCTTTAGATATAAAGCGAATAGACGTTCGCGTATCACTGACTTTTGCCTCTCGACCGTGTCTATACAGTTTCCATACAGACTTGACATAGTCAAACATTGTAGAAGAGTCCAGCTTGCTTGAACCACGTGTTCTGTCTGTAAACGTGTAAGGAATTTCTTTCACTTTGGCATCCTTTGCCTTTACTAAAATCTCTAAAAGCATCTTGTATCCAATTGCATCAAATTTTATACCCTCAAGAATTTTGCGTTTGAATGCAAAAAATCCTGACATTGGGTCTGATTCGTTTACACCAAGACCCGCTTTCGCAATTCCTTTTGCTGTTTTGCTAATCAGTTTTCGTTTAGTTGACCATCCGTTAATTACACCTCCTGGAACAAAGCGTGAAGCTATGACAATATCACACTTTGAGGTCTCTATCTCCTCTACCAATTGTGGAATTATCTTTGGCGGATGTGAAAAATCGCTGTCCATTATTACAATAATTTCGCCACTTGAATGTTGTATCCCGTCAAGTATTGCTGAGCTTAAACCACTCTTTGATTTTCGGTGTATTACTTCAATAGCATACCCAATTCCATTTTGTGTATCATTTATGTAGTCTTCAACAATTCTTCCTGTTCCATCTGGAGAGTTATCATCGACTACCAGTGCTTCAGTAGCAATATCTTCTGGTAGATGTTCACCTATTGATTTTAAGACTTGAATGATGTTTTCAGACTCGTTGTACGTGGGCATGATTATAGAAACTTTAGTCTTATCTTGTTTCATGTTATCCATATTCGTGACGATCGCTCGTGATTTTAATAGTTTAATATAGTATAGTACTCAAACATCAAAAAACAACTTTCAATTGGTATGATTCTCAAAAACAATATATATTCATACTATGTCTTCTGATCAAATGAAAATGAGCACACTAAGTTCACTTCTAGTTCTTATGTCTGTGGTTTCCATGGTTGCAATAGCACCAAATGCATTTGCGATGCATCATGAGGTGACTATAACAAACGCACCAGGATCAGCAACTCCTGGATGTGAAGAAACCAACAACTGTTTCATTCCAAGTGTAGCTACAATTGAAGCAGGTGGCACAGTTACTTGGGAAAACACTGACAACGCAGCTCATACAGCAACTTCAGGTTCAGCAACTGATGGACCAGATGGTGTATTTGACAGCAGCTTGATGATGGTTGATGGAAGTTTCTCCCATACATTTGATACAGCAGGAACATACGATTACTTTTGTATGGTTCATCCATGGATGTCAGGAACTGTAATCGTTGAAGCAGCAGGAGCAGCAGACGCGGCAGCAGATGCAGCAGCAGCAGATGCAGCAGCAGCAGATGCAGCAGCAGCAGATGCAGCAGCAGCAGTAGCAGCACTTGAAGCAGAACAAGCAGCCAAGGAAGCGGCAGCAGCAGCAATGGAAAGACCATCTATCGATGCAGCAACTTATATCAATGCTAGTGGCGCTTCTGTAACAAGTATCACCGCAAACGCTGATGATGACTCTGTAATAATTGTCATTGATGCAGAAGATGATGGTGAACTGTCAGTTCAATTGCATAGTAAAGTAATCAAAGCATTTGACGACGGTAGCTACTTCGTTCTAATAGACAATGAAGAAGTTGAGTTTGAACAGAATGGAAACAAACTAACAATTCCATACGAAGCTGGAAATGAGCGAGTAGAAATTGTTGGAAGCTATGCAGTTCCAGAGTTTGGAACAATTGCCATGATTATACTTGCTGTAGCAATAGTAAGCATCATTGCAATAACTGCAAAGACAAGAATGACTCTAATTCCTAAACTTTAGGAAATTCTTTTTTTCTTTTTTTATTTTCTTTTAATCATTGCAATAATAGCTAGTATTATTCCTGCTGCACCAAGAGATATTCCAAATACTCCAAAGTTGTATGCTGTTTCTACATCAAAGTTTCCTGAACTAGTATCTATTCCACCTACTTGTGATTTTATTGACGAGACATCTTTTTGAAGAGAAGTTACTGCATTTTTTAAAGCGGTAACTTCTTGTCCAGATGATGAACCGGAGGTTGTAGGAAAGTCAAGAACGGATGTGCTCTCAACATCTTCTACAGGAATCACGTCATTGATTTCAATACCATTAATCTCTCCTTGCAGTTTTATTTCTAGTGAACCAGTCTTTGTGGGAATTATCTTTGCATAATAATGTCCAGGCCTTGGATCAGTGTTTATATCAAGCATCTTAGATGCTCCACCGGAAACAACAGACGCCTGCAAATTTTTAAATGCGTTATTTACACCCATGGAGGCACCCTCAACATCTCCAGGCTCCCTGATGTCTATAGTTATAGCATTAAGTATACCAACAACTGGAGGCTCATCTTGCCATCCAACTTCAATCTCATATGGACCCACCTCAATGGTCGTATGTGCATATACAAAAGAAAAACTAAATCCTAAAGCAATTAATCCAACAATAGCAAAAAGTGAATAATTCACAATTTGCAAAACGTGTCTACGCGTTATTATCTTTACTAAAATGGTACAACTTTCGAATTGGCAATTCTTTAAATTATGAACGAGTTTGTTTTATGTAAAATGAACAAGTTTCTTCTTTTAGCATTTTTGATTTTGATAATTGGGGTTCCATCAGCATACGCACATCCATTTTTGCTTGATTCTGAACCATCCCAAGCAGGAAATGCAGCAATTGGAACAACACAAATCATCACAAAATATTCTGAAGCAGTTGAGATTGACTTTTCTGAATTGAAGGTATTTGATGGTAATGGAAATCAAATAGATAATGGAGATACTGCATATTATGAAGGAGAAAATTCTCTAGTAATTACAACATCACCACTTGAGGATGGTGTCTACACTGTAACTAGCAAAGTGTTATCAAAAGTGGATGGACATTTGGTACGCGCTGCTGTCATCTTTGGTGCAGGTGAAGCCAATGCTGACATCTCACTTTTAGAAACACAAGAAGAATCAGAAACAACATTTCTACCTGAAGCAGCGGCAAGATTTCCGGGAATTGTCGGACAAACAGTTGTTCTAGGTTGTGCAATATCTGCTATTGCAATTTGGGGTACACAACGAAAACACTTTGGAAAAGAAAATCTCATATTGATAAATCGAACATATCGTTCAAAATTTTCAAAAATAACAGGAGTTGCTCTTGTTGGTGTACTTGCATCAAATTTTATTATGGTAGCGGTTCAAACTTTTCGGCTTGAAACATCTCCAATTGATGTAATCGGTACTTCATTCGGTGCTACTTGGCTAATACGAATGATCATAACAATCATTCTTCTTGGTATTTGGTTTTGGATGGAAAGAAAACCACGTCTAACAAGTAAAAAACATGTACCAATGCTTGTTGCATCATTGGTACTAATATTTACAACAACTATGTTAGGACATGGTACAGCAACTGAGCTTGCAGCACCAATGATCTTAGATTATGTACACAATTTGTTGTCATCTGTATGGATAGGCGGCGTAATTTTTCTTGCTTTTGTAATATTACCTACACTTGCAAAACTGGACTGGATGGAAAAAGAGAAAATAGTGCTTGCAATTTTGCCACGATATTCAGGCATGATTACAATTGCATTGGGTATACTCATTATTACTGGACCAACTCTTTTGTGGTTCTTAGAGAGTAATGTCACATCAATTACCAATTCAACTTATGGGTTCTTGATATTTGCAAAGATTTTCCTAGCCTTGGTAATGATTGGATTGGGTGGATATTTCCAGTTTAAAGTTCAAAGGCCTGCAGTAAAAAATCTAGGTGGGGCAATAGGTGCTGGTGTATTCGGCTTTGGTGAAAAACCTCCTGATGTATCAAAGAAAGGATTTGAACCACCTACCATAGAGGCGTTAGCATATAAGAAAATTAAAAAACCAATCAAAGCTTCTGCCATAACAGGCATCATACTTCTTGGTGTTGTATCCCTTCTTGTCAATTCCTCCCTTCCAGCTGGAGAAGTACAAACAGCTGAGGCACAGACTGCAACGTTTGGATTTTCATCTATCTTGTTTTCAGAACAGGCAAAGTTTGATGTTTCAGTTTTACCTGTAGGTGTAGGTTCTAACACAATCAACGTTATTGTTTCTGCTATTGATGGTGATCCATTTTCAGATATTTCTGGCTTGAAGATCAAAGTTTCCAATCCACAAAGGAGCATATCACCACTTGAAATTTCAACAATAGAATCACAATCAAGTAGTGGGATAACAGAATTTGAGGGAGAAGCTACGTTTGGATTTGCGGGTACATGGCAGATAGAGATTGAGGCACAGAGGACGCAAGCAGCAAACGAGGGTGTGATATTTGATGTGTTAGTAAAACCAACTCTTACAGATATTCGAACTGAAATTACAGAGTATGACTTTCCAGAAGCTGACTCGGCGCCTCTTTACCCTAGATATGATGGTGATAATACAATATGGATTAGTGATGCATCAGAACCACGACTTTGGAAGTTTACACTAGACGACAAACAATTCAGTTCATATGATTTTTTTGGAATTTCCACAATATTTCTTGACATAGATCATGATGGCAAGATTTGGTTTACTGATACTCCAAATTCTAAGATTGGAAACTTTGATCCAAAGACAGAAAAATTTGAGGTAATAGAAATCCCATCACTTACCGCAGCATCACCATACTCAATTCCTATAGCACTCAAAGTTGATTTTGATAATAACATCTGGATTGGAGTAGTGGACAGAGATATGCTACTAATGTACAATCAGAATACTAAAGAGTTTGAACAATTTTTGAGACTTCCAACATCGGAATCTGGTCCATCTGCTCTACTCTTAGATGATAATGGTGACATATGGTTTGCAGAAGCACTGTCAGGTAAGATAGGAGTTGTAGATTCTAAAACTTTTGAGATTACTGAATTTGCACCTGATACTCCATTAGATGAACCATTTGCTTTGTTATTTGACAAGTCCGGGTCACTATGGATTGCCGAACACATAGGTCCGGGAATAACCAAGTTTGATCCAGTATTAGAAACATTTGATCATGTAAATGTCCCCAACCCAGAATCACTCCCATTTGGTATGGCTATTGACAAGTATGACAATATTTGGTTTGGACAACATGTGATTGATGAACTAGGAGTTTATGATCCATATAATGATCAACTGATCGAAATTCCTATTCCAACTCTTGAGAGCTTTACGCAGTTTATTACCGCAGATGATAATGGAGATATTTGGTTTGTAGAGCAAAGAACCAAGAAGCTTGGAGTAGTTTCGATTAGCAGTGTTCCTGGACAGGCTAGAACTGTAACAGATGGGGTTAATCAGTCTGGTTTCAATTACGCTGAAATTGTTTCACCGTTGATTGCCGGTGGTATAGTGGTTTCATCATTATTCTTTGTCAAGAGCGTTAATGACAAAAGAAGAATAGATAAGATGTTAGGCTAATCTGATTTACGAAATCTTCATGATTCCGTTTGAGATTAGCCATTGAAGTCCAGATACAAACGAACCGTCGTCTATCTGTCCGTCAGCCCACCATCCTGCGTTGTTCTTTATCCAACCTGGAATTACATCATCAGAACCTGTTCCCTGTTCAGTTGGTGGTATTGTCATTACATTGTTTGAGATAAGCCACTGTATGCCAGATACAAACGAACCGTCGTCTATCTGTCCGTCAGCCCACCATCCTGCGTTGTTCTTTATCCAACCAGGGATAGAAGTTTCAGACCCATACAATTCTGGAATTGGTGCAATAGGTTCTCCAGCTTTTCCAATCTCAAATACTGCTTCAGACAGAACAACGCTTTCCCAGTTTGTAATACCAGTTCCTGTTAGCGCTAGACTCATAGTGTATATCCCTTCAGACAAAATGTAGACTGTTTGTGTATCAATTCCCTCAGATGCCTTTACTCCTAGATATGGTGCTGTTTCGTCTCCAATATTTAGATAGATTTGTTGTCCGTTAGGATCCAAAAGTGAAATTGCATAATTGACATCTTTTAACAATTCTCCGTTGGCATCAAAGAATGTGATCTGAAATGGTATCTCAGTACCTGCACCGTAAGTACGTTTCCACGCTACATTAGCCTTGTATCCGTTTTCAAACGTAGTGGAAAAACCATTTTCTGTTGTCTGTCCTTGTGGTACAAGTTCGAAGAACATTTCTTTACTGTCATAATGGTCAGGACCTAAAACATCGTTTATTCTTTTTAGCTCACTACCAGTAACCAAAAAATGAATTATGTTTTCTGTATCTGACGAATATGGATCAACTAGTAGAGCTCTGTTGTCAACCTGCACACCATCAACATATCCAATAAAGTCGTTCTCAATACTATATGGCTCGTAGTTTTTTGGGATACGTATCTCCTCGTGAACAACCGCAACTAGATCAATGTAATCTGGTGCCCAATCGAAAGGCATCTGAAATGAAATTGATTTGTCAGACTCTTTGAATTCAAAGTTTGAAACATCGTCATAATATGTTTTGATTGTTACAGGAACTCCAAATGCTTCTGGAATGGCAAAGTATTGTTCTTGTGCTATACTTACAAACGTGTCAAATACTAATGGTTCAGCAACTAGTGTTTTGGGACTGGTTGCACCCTCAATTACTACGCTAATGTTGTAAAGCCCACCTTTAGTAAAGATGGGACCCTGAATCACAGGAACACCACTACCTTGGGCATACAAGCCTCCACTGATAGGGTCTCTTGCTCCCTGATAGATAGTACATCTCCAAGGCTCAGGATCGAAGCATTGGTCTTGTGGTCTAATCTGTACATTTAGCTCTCCGTCTTTGTCATAGAAAATTTCTCTTGCAAGAAGTTCACCAGCTTGGAATACCTGAACTCTATACGTAACAGATTCTAGATTTGTATCAGTGCCCTGATCAAAGAATCGTATCTGCAAATTAGCTCTGTCAACTTCGCCTACAGTAATGTCTGATGGATCCATGACTGTAGAAACTGTAACCAGCATACCAGCAAAGTCTATTGGTGGTGCCTGATCCGCACCAAGACCATGTCCAAATACATCATCACTAAACAGTGGAATGCAAGAAAGACAAGCTAATACACTTAGAATAATTATTTTATTGTACAACAATTCTATTTGGGTTTTTGGTTATTTAAAGCTGTGAACAATTACTAGAAACTGCATAACAATTTTTAGTTAGGATTGAAAAGGAGACACATTGAAACTGCTTTACGTATTATTCTTGGTTCCTTTCATGGTTTATCCTGCTTTTGCAGCTGAATATGATCAAATTGTCTCAACTAGTGATGGAACACTTGATGTAGGAATTTACACCATACCTGCAATACCAAACACTGAAGAACCTACAAAACTAAAGATTGACTTTCTAAAATCAGGTACTGAAAAAATTCAACTGCACATAGACTATCGTGTAAGTGTAACAAATGATGGTGACTATGTGTTTGGACCCATGGCGCGTCTTTTGCATACATCACCAGGTTCCATAACAATTCCAGTGGAATTTTCTGAAAATGGTTCACACATAGTACACATTGAAATGGAAGGAATACTATTCCAACCAATTCCCTTGGAAACCGCTACGCTTACAATTAATGTTGGTCAAGCTGAAACTTCTATCCCTGGTTGGATAAAGAACAACGCAGGATGGTGGGCTGACGGACAGATAGACGACGGTTCGTTTGTATCTGGCATACAGTGGCTTATCTCAAACAATGTAATGACAATACCACCAACTGAACAGGGAACAGGTTCTGATGATGTAATTCCAGGTTGGATAAAGAACAACGCAGGATGGTGGGCTGACGGACAGATAGACGACGGTTCGTTTGTATCTGGACTTCAATGGCTAATCTCAAACGGAATCATGAAGATTTCGTAATAACGTTTTATGAAATATTATTATTCATATGACTGTGTGAGATAATCAGATATGTTACCAATAGGGGATGAAAATCCTCATCCACCAGGATTCAAACCAAAACTAACATACGCTTTGATTGCTATCAATGTGATTGTTTTCTTTTTTGAAGTAGCAGTTACTGGGGAATTTTTTGAATTTAGTAATCGTCAAGCAATGAATATGTTCTTGAATTGGGGCGCAGTACCCGGTTGTATTACTGGAGAAATAAGCGGCATTAACACAGGAGTTAACGTAATTAACTGTCCTGCAATCCCAGAGCTTACATTACTATCCTCGGTTTTCATGCATGGAGGTTTGATGCATCTTGGTGGAAACATGTTGTTTCTTTGGATCTTTGGTGACAACATTGAAGCAAAGTTTGGACGAGTAAAATATCTAGGCATCTATTTGTTATGGGGAATAGGTGCAGGATTAATTCACGTCATGGGCGATACATCAACTGGTATTCCAGCAGTTGGTGCATCAGGCGCAATATCCGGTGTACTGGGAGCTTATCTTGTAATGTTTCCACATGCAAAAGTTAAGACATTTTTGATGTTGGGATTTTTCTGGAGAATGCTTCACATCAAGGCTATGTACTTCCTTCCATTCTGGCTAATTTTTCAAAACCTATTACCATTTTTCATAGGAGGATTTGGTGTTGCAGGAGGTGGAGTTGCTTATCTTGCTCATATTGGTGGCTTCGTACTAGGGCTTGCTGTTGGATACATATACAGAAAATCTCGTGGCTCTCAGTTTACCTATGGAACACGCTATGGTTACAGAGGAGATTACAGATAACAACTACTAAATTACACATTACAAAAAAATTCTCATGCCTCTGATCACAGTATCAATGTATCCTGGCAGAACTCAACAACAAAAAGATGATTTTGCCAAGGCAGTAACAAAATCTGCTACTGAGATTTTAAAGACTGAAGCAGAAGCTGTAATTGTAGTCTTTAAAGAGAATCCAAAAGAGAATTGGTTTAAAGCAGGAAGCCAACTCTAACTATCTTTTTATTTTGATCAATGTTATGACGGCTATGTCTAAAATTGCTATAGTACAATTCAAAGCTTCAACTGATAAAACAAAAAATCTTCCAAAGATTTTACGATATATCAAACAGGCCGCAAAGAATCATGCAGATCTTTGTGCATTCCCCGAGTACATGATGTTTTTTACACCAGCATCACAATCTGCTAAACAGGTAGCACAACAAGCTGAGACAATAAATGGTGAATTTGTATCTGCTATATCAGAATGTGCAAGACAAAATTCTATAATTGTAGTTGGAACCATGTTAGAAAAAAGTAAGAAGAAAGATAGAGTGTATGATACCTCGTTCATAGTAAATAAAAGTGGAAAAATCATTGGAAAGTATAGAAAGACTCATCTTTACGATGCACTCGGATTCAAGGAATCTGCAAAAATGATGGCTGGGAAAACAATTCCTTTACCAACAAAAACTTCAATTGGTAAATTAGGAATGATTATCTGTTATGATCTTAGATTTCCGGAATTATCCAGAGCACTTGCGTCATCTGGTACTGAAGTACTAATTGCACCTTCTGCTTGGGTTAGTGGCCCAATGAAGGAAGAACATTGGCTCACACTAAACAAATCACGCGCGATTGAAAATGGTTGTTATGTAATTGCACCTGATCACATTGGCCATATTTACTCAGGAAGAAGTTTAGCAGTTGATCCTTACGGCAGAATACTTCTTGATATGAAAAAGCGACAAGGAATAGGCTACGTAAATATTTCTATTTCGGTTGTTAGGAATACTAGAAAAAAACTACCACTGTTAAAAAATCGTAGGACTGACCTATATTCTAATTTCAGACTTTAGTTTTCCTTGATTTACATCTAAAGTTTGAACATTGTTTAGTCCATTTTTGTTTTTTATTATATCTGAATATTACAATAGGCCATTTACAAAACTCACATTTTGTTTTTGTTGCACGTAGTCTAGCCTTTTGTAATAACGGTGAAGATGCCTTACATCCATTGTTATAGTTTGAACATCCGATGAACCTTTTTTTGGTTATGGGTGATCTTATGATCATTAATTGCCCAATTTTACATTGCGGACATACAGCTAGACCATTTTTTGGTGAATTAGTACCTAAAATTATGTACTTTTTCTTTTTTGCAGAATAGGAAAGATATCCATTTGAATCCAAGTATTGCGCTAGTTCATTTTTCAAAACATCTATTTTTTTCTTTGTTGGTTTTATCACATTATGTGGGTTTGACTTTTTTTCTATAACTTGTAAAAGCTGATTTTTTTTTCTCACTATTATTATGTAAAACTTATCCTTATCAAAACTTATGAAGAATTTTTATAAGGAGTTGGTCAGAATTTTTTATGGAGAAAGTTTGCGTTTTAGGTGCTGGAAGTACTAAGTATGGTAAATTAGAAGATAGTATTTCTGATATTACAATTCAAGCATCAGTTGATGCAATTGAAAGTGCTGGAATTGAACCTAAAGAGATTCAAGCAGGTTACATCTCTAATGTATTTGGTGTTGCAGACAAGCAGGTACACTTGGGTCCTGTTGTTATGAGTAATCTAGGAATTTCTGAATGTCCTTCACTTTCTATTGAATCTGCATGTGGAAGTGGCTCTGTTTCTTTTAGAGAAGCATTTGCAAATGTAGCTGCGGGATTTTATGACGCTGTCTTAGTAACTGGTACTGAAAAAGTAACACATACAGGTACTGATTGGACAACAACTTACTTTTCTTACTGTTCTGATTTCTTTTATGAAGGTCAAGCTGGTGCCTCATTCCCTGGTTTGTTTGCATCAATGGCACGTGCATATCTAAATGAATTTAATGCAACGGAAGAAGATCTTGCAAGTGTTGCAGTAAAGAATCATGAAAATGGTGTATTAAATCCTAAAGCGCACCTGAGAAAAAAAATTACTATTGATGATGTGATGAATTCTGCAGTAGTTGCTAGTCCTTTAAAATTATATGATTGTTGCCCATTCTCTGACGGAGCGAGTTCTGTTATATTATGTAACGAAAAATTTGCTAAGGAACATTCAAAAGATCACGTAAAAGTAATTGGTTCCGGACGTGGTGGTTCACCTGCATCATTGCAAGGACGTGAACATCTTACTACAATACCAAGTACAAAGATTGCAGCAGAAGCTGCATACAAGATGGCAGGAATTACTTCAAAAGATGTTGACTTTGCTGAAGTTCATGATTGCTTTACTGTTGCAGAAGTTGTCGACACAGAGGATCTAGGATTCTTCAAGAAAGGTACTGGTGCAACTGCTGCACAAAATGGTGAAACTAAACTAAACGGTTCAATTTCTATTAATCCCTCTGGTGGTCTTAAATCCAAAGGACATCCAATTGGAGCAACTGGTGTTGGCCAAATAGCTGAAGTATTTGAGCAGCTAACAGGACAGTCTGGTGAGCGAACCGTTAATGACGCAAAAATTGGACTAACACAAAATTTTGGTGCTACTGGTGCTAGTTGTGCAGTTCATATATTTCAGAGTGTGTAAATTGTCTGCAAAACCTGAATTTATTGATGCAGCAAAGGCTGGTAATATTCTTGCTAGAAAGTGCGTAAAATGTGGTGAGTTGCATCTTGCTACAGTATACTTTTGTAAAAAATGTGGCAGTAAAGGATTTTCTAATTCCATTATCAAGGGTGCTGGAAAAGTTGTTACATATACAATAATGACTGTCCCTCCTGCAGGATTTGAGGATTTGGCACCATACGCTTGGGTTGTTATGGAATTAGATGATTCAGGTATAAGGATCTCAGGGTTTTTACCAAATATACAAAAACCTGAAGATCTTCCGATTGGAATGGCGGTAAAAGTGATTGGTTTCGATAATCGTGGTATAGTTTTGGAAAAATTGTAAATCATTTTTAGTATATTATGAAAAAAAATTTTTTAAAATTTAATACGATTTAACACCAGATGTTTATACATGTCTGTTGATGTAACCTGTGGAAAATGCGGCGAAAAAATTTCTACAATGCAGATGCTTAAATCTGTGAAAGATGTTATGAAACATTATAATAACAAATGTCCATCTTGCGGACAAACTCTCTCATCAGCTGAATTTTCACTAGACGTAGAAAAAAAGTGATTTGATTTTTTCTTTTAGATCCAAGTATTGTTTTTTACTATAAAAATTAAAAGTTGGATCAGGTTACAAACCTTAATTACTTCTATTTTTTTAATAACCATATTGGGGAGTAGCAAAAAATTAGATCTAGAAGAAGAGATCGATCTTGAATCTGATATGGATATGGGTGATCTTGATGATGATGAACTTAGTTTAGATGAGGGATTATCAGGCAGCCAAGTATTACAATCCACTTCCAAACGTGTGAGAATGATCTTTTCCGTTATGGCAAGTCCAAACAGAATTGATATATTAAGAATATTGAACTCAAAGGGACCGCTTACCTATTCTGAACTAAAATCTCTTGCTGGATTCAAATCAAAGAAAGAAAGTGGTAAGTTTGCATACCATTTAAGAAAATTATTAAGGCAATCACTTGTGGCATTAAATAAGTCAGAACGAAGATATACAATTACAAATTTGGGCAAACTTGTTTTAAGCCTTGCAAGGCAGATCGAAGAAAGATCAATTATTGAAAGTGGCAAGATGTATGTTAGAACATCACACAGCTCAATTGAGGAATTTAATTCTCAGAAAATAATCCAATCACTAGTTCGTGAAGGGAGTTTGCCACTAGAATTGGCACAGAAAATAACTGAAGAGGTTGAAAATCGCATTTACAAATATCAGACTGCATATCTAACAGGTTCACTGATTCGTGAATTGGTTAATTCAGTACTTTTAGAACATGGTCATGAAGAATACAGACACAAACTAGCCAGAGTTGGGCTTCCTATATTTGAAGTTCAAGAAATGGTATCAAACGCGGAGAATATAGAGAATGGTGTGGAGGGATTGTTATTCAAGACTGGTAGAATTGTATTTGCTGAGCATCTTCTCACAAGCACTCTTCCAAAAGATATAGCAGATGCACATCTCTCAGGCGATCTTCATATCACTAATCCTGGGTTATGGTCTATTTTACCAGATACTATATTCATAAACGTTAAAGCATTGATCGAAGACGGCATAGATCTAAAAGGAAAATACCTTAATGTTTGCAGAATTCCATCAGTTAAGACACTGAGTAATCTATCTTCTGCATTATCTATGATAATAGCGCTCATCTCAAAGGAAGCTTCTCAGGAAGTAGTGCTAGATGATCTAATACCATCACTCTCAAAATATTCAAAAGATTTACCTGAACTTGAACGTAAACTTGTTGATTCCTTCACAACATCTTCTACGACTATGGGCTATGACAAAATGTCAACAGTGGTATCATTTAGGATCCCATTAGGAATAGATCAAAAAATTGTAAAAACCGTGCTTTCTGCCTACAAGACATACACAAAGCTTACACCAATTCCAAAGATAGGACTTGTTATTGATTATGATAAGGGAAAGATAACAGATGTATCACAAACAATATCTGAAATTATTACTCTTGGGGGTAAAGTAATGTTTACGAAACATAATACATCCCAAAAAGGAGTAACTCATCCAAAAAATTCAACTTCAACTCTATTACATTTGGGTTCACTGTCTATCAATCTACCACGTCTGGCGTTTGAATCAAACAAAGACGAAACTTATTTTCGAGCAAGACTTGCGTTGTTAATGAAACCTGCCTTAGACTCTATGGCTAAGCGTAACAAAAATATCTCCAATCTTATCAGGTTAGGTGTTAATCCAATACTTGCTGCTGACACGTTGTACATGCAACGTAGTACGGTATCTTTGGTGATCAACTTGGTAGGCTTACAGAATGCGATTTACGGCATATTGGGATTCAAAAATAACAATGAGGGACAACAGATCCTATACAAGGTAATTGAAACCGCTGTAGATATTGCAACAAAGAAAAGTAAAGATCTTGGAATAAATATCATCGTAAGTATGACTGAAAGTGATGGATCTGAAAGATTTATTGCGTTAGATGCTGAAAAATATGGAAAAAATTCTGTCCAACAAATAACTGATACTGAGACTTATTCAGAGGGAATAGTACTTGACATTGATAAGATATCAAGTCTTACTGGAAAAAGTGCAGAGATCACAGGATGCAACAAGATTAGTAAAACTCTCAATGGTGGATTGTTGTTACAGATTGCTATACCAAAAGGCACTAAGGTTGAT
>JACASW010000004.1 GCA_013390785.1 Marine Group I thaumarchaeote | reverse complement strand
CAATGGATAAATGTAAAACTGATCCACCAAAAATAAAAACAGAATCAGGACATGTCTTATGCTGGCTTTATGAATAATTAATTATAGTTGTAAGATTTTACTAGTTTGCATTTTCCTCGCATTCATCAGAACAATATTTAGCCTCTGGCCTTGTTACTAATCTACCACATTGTGAACATGTTGAATACATGATTATAGTATGGGTCGATCATAAAAAAACATATTTTGATCGCAATTGACGACTAACGATTATTTTTTTTAGAGTTAAATAATGCGTGATACTGATCGACATGTGGATCTTTGGGAATTATTTCCTTTTACTCCCGAAGTTGGTTATCTTGGTTTAGCTATTGTAAGTTTTTTTGGTTCACTTATACCATTTGTACCAATCCCTTCATTTGTTTTGGTAGCTACGATGGCAGTAGGCGAACAATTTGATATTCATATTTTGGTTCTAATTGCCGCATTAACATCTACTGCAGCTAAGCAAATAATATTTTACGTTAGCTATGGTGGAAGAAAAATTATTTCCGAAAAAACCAAACAACGAATGAAACCATTTCAGAAATTAGTCAAACGATATGGTGGTTCGGCAGCTTTTGTTGCTGCTGCAACTCCTATTCCTGATGATTTAGTTTACATTCCATTAGGATTAGCAAAATATAATCCAAAAAGATTTTTTGTTGCTACGTTATTGGGGAAGATCGTCTTGTATTATGTTATTGTATTAATCTCACATTACATGGGGTTATCACTTTTAGAACCAATATTACAAGATATTGAAGATCCATTACCAGTTTACATTGGTATTATTGGCTTAGGTTTAGCAATGACAATCATTGTAATTCTTTTATTACGATTAGATTGGGAAAGGATACTCAGGAGAGTTGCCCCATGGACACTAGAAGATGATGACAATAATCAAAACTAGATCTTATAACTGAAATTCCATAGCTTGTCAACACCTATTTTTATTCCCACTCTAGGCTTTGCAATAATTTTATTTGGTTTTTCACCATCAATAATAAACAATGATGATTTTTTTGTTAGGTCGTGATTATATTGTTTTAGTGTAATCTGCATTGCTTGAGTTAGTTTTCCAGGCCCATTTGTCAAATTAGAAATAATATCAGTTTTTCTATTTTTTATCATATGATTAATTCCTTGCTGTGGTTGAATCGCACGTATCAGAACTGCTCCAGCTTTATCATTCTTTTTTTTTGCAACCACGTTAAAACAATAATGCATACCATATGTAAAATATACATACGCAATACCAACTTCACTAAACATGATTTTATTTCGTTCAGTCTTTTTTCTTGATGCATGACTAGCTGGGTCATTTTCTCCTTTGTATGCCTCAGTTTCTGTTATTACACCAGATAATATCTGTGTTCCAATTTTTCTTACTAATGTTTTTCCTAATAGATCTTTTGCTACTTGTTTAGTGTCATTCATGTAAAATTTTTTTAGTAGTATTTTTATTTTAATCACCAGATTTTGTTTTTAATTTTTTTAATTCATCTACAAGTTTTTTAATATCATTTTTGAATACTTTTTCAAGTTTTTGATTATAAATTATTGCAGCAGGATGAAATGAGATAAAATATAGATAACCATCCTTGGAAACGAACTTTCCATGATTCTTTGAAATTTCACTACCACCTAAAATTGAGTGATATGATGTATTACCGAGCAGACAAATTATTTTTGGTTTAATAATCGCAAGCTCATCTTCAAGGTAATTACTACACATCATTTTTTCATTATCATTCGGAATTCTATTTTTAGGAGGTCTACATTTTACAATATTTGTGATGTATACATCACTTCTTTCTAACCCTGCATTTTTTAGCGCATTGTTAAGCTTTTTTCCCGCAGTACCAATGAATGGTTCACCACATTCATCTTCATTTTTTCCAGGTGCCTCGCCGATGAAAACTATGTCTGCATTATGATTTCCTTTTCCAGGAACTGCATTTTTTCTACTAGTGCACAAATCACACTTTTCACAATTTTTGACTTTTTCTTGAACTATTTTGAGGGATAAAGTTTCTTTCATAGCTATAATCATTAAAGCTGATTGATTAGTTTTACAAAATCAAATTTAACAAAAACATTTAGGTATTGTAATCTAACACGTGAATCATGGGAATTGTCCATACAACACAGTATCTAGATTTTCCTTCTGAATCTTGGAAAATACTATCGAATAATCCTACTATTTTTGAGGCGTTGGATGATAATCTGACTTTGAATATTCGTGATGTATCACATAGAGAACGTAAATTAGTATTCAAAAAAGGTGGTAGAATAGAATACATGCGTTCTGTTGGAAAGTACAGACTGAAATGGGATGATGTAGATCTAATAAACTAGTTTTTACGCCACAAATTTAAACTCAATTTTATTAGCTGAATCATCTTGTTTTACTTTTAATGTATAGACACCTTCATTTTCCCATCCGCCACCACCAGCTATAACAAGTGTTGAAAACTCACCATGCATCGGATTGATGATTTCATTCCATATTTTTATACCATTAGTATTTTCTATCGATAATTCAACTGGTTCAGCGTTTGATGATGAAACACCTGATATGGAAATTATGTCTGCCTTTTGGTACGTAGATTGATCAACATTCACCGATATTGGTTCAGTTGTTGTAGTTGGTACAAAATCCATCGTATCAGTTTGGTTAGTTATAGTAAATCCTGCAATTACAATTATAGCTATTGCAGCAGCTACACCGCTGAACACAGCAATTTTTTTATTGGATGAAAAATTAGATGCAGAATCACTTTTTGAACTTGAACTAGTAGTAGGTTTTGCTTGTAATTTTATTTTGGTATCAGATTGTTTAGGAGATAAGGATCTATCAAGAGGTTGATTTTTTAGATGTGTAGTAATTAATGATTCAACATAGTTCTTGTCATCTGTAGTAATGAAATTATCATGTCTAACTGTATCTCTAATTTCCCTTAGCTTTTTTACATCACCATGTCTATATCTAATCAAATCATCAAGATCGGTTATGAATGTCAATTAATCACCATATTTTCTCCGTATAATTAAAACTCACTGCTGATCTGTTTTGTAATTAAACTCAAAATTAATATCATGTTAAAACTCACGAAACTGCTTTATGATTTTTGGGTTTGATTTCAAAAATGTAATGAATTTTCTTAACTGTCTTATTGTTTTGTCATTTAAATGATGTTCAAGTCCTTCTGTATCTTGATTTGCAATGCCTTTTCCAACATTCAAAATTTCAAAAAATTCTAATAATGTGCTATGTTTCCGACGAATTGTATCCGCGACCTGTTTACCAATGTGAGTTAAATTAATACCGTGATACTTTTCATATTCAAGATACTTTTTTTCATCCAATTTTTGAAGCATTTTTGTAACACTTGGTGGGCTGACATTCATAAATCTAGAAATATCTAATGTGGTTGCATATCCTTTCAATTCCACTAATTCAGCAATTACTTCTAGATAATCTTCCTCACTTGTTGTACTTGTTGTTTTTTTAGTTTTATGCGCAGCTTTGATTGATTCTAATCTTTTACTGTTTTTCAACATAATTACTAGTTAATTCTGGTATAATTAGTGTCTTTCATTAACTGATTAAATTCTATATCAGGTTATGTTTGTAATAGTTTTTTGACTGTTGATTGATAGAACTTTACACCGACATTTATCTAATTTTCTTTCATTATCATTCATGGAGGATCCGTTACAAAGGCATATTGAGAAATTAAAGATAATGAGGGAATCAGCCAAAAGGCGTAGTGAAATGTACACGGATATTTCAAAACTTGATGATAAGAATACTACGCGTTCATTAAAAGCTCTAACAAAGGCCCCAGCACCAGGCAATAAAATTTCAAAAATTGGTTTTATTATGTTATGGATTCCCGAACCAACTGGTATTACATGTGCAGTTGGCGGTCCAATGATATTAGCTGGTAGGTATCTTGGTAAAGTTTACAATGGCGCAAAGATATCTGATGTCCATAGTCATACTAAAGATTCAATTTCTACCATTCATGATTTTAAAGATTCTGTGATGTGATATTCTTTTAGTTTTTAAACGGATTATATCATCCTAATTCATGCCAACAAGAACTCAGGTTTTAATTCCAATTCTAGCTGCGGCAGTCATTATCGGAGTAGCAGGAATGCTTACTCTTCCAACTGACGTTAAGCTTGAATCTGTTGAATTTCCACGTGGTATGATAATGATTGACGATAAAATCTTAGAGGTACAAATTGCAGATACAAAAGAATTAAGAACGAGAGGGTTATCATGGTACCCTGAAAAACTTCCGTATAATGAGGGAATGTTATTCGTCTTTGATGGATCCGGAACACGCTCTATGTGGATGTTAGGTATGCAATTTAATTTGGATATAATTTGGTTAGATGAAAATTCTAATGTAGTTGCAATTGAGAAAAATGTTCCATTATGCGAGACAACTATAGAAGTTGTGGCATGTAGAGAAAATGGTGTCTCAGGTGATAATGCTAAGTATGTGTTAGAAGTGACTGCTGGGTTTGTCGACAAATTCAATATAACAGAAAATTCCAAAATGGAAATAATTTCGATATAGCATGATTGAAGAACTTTGGTTAATTCCGCTTGGGTTTGTTGCGGGAATATTGGGATCAATAATTGGCTTGGGAGGTGGAATAATTATTGTCCCTGTATTGACATTCATGGGATTTTCTCCCACACTAGCTGTAAGTAACAGCCTATTTGCCGTGTTTAGCAATTCTGTGGCGTCAACAGCTATGTACGCTAAACAAAAACGGATAGAGCTTTCACTTGGTTGGAAGCTTGGCTTAATGGCAGTTCCTGGTACTATACTTGGTGCATTCGTATCTTCTGAGATATCTCCGGATATTTTCAAAATCTTGTTTGCACTAGTTCTCATTTCTTCTGCATCATACATATTTCTTAAAAGAAAAATAGAGGAAAAACCCATAGACGTATCTCATCTTTTGCTTGTTTTTTCAGCAGGTGCTAGTTTCTTTGCGGGAATAATATCAAGTCTGTTTGGTATTGGAGGTGGTCTAATCTTTGTACCATTGATGGTAGTTGCGCTTGGAATCTCAATGAAGCGTGCGGCACCAACATCACAATTCATTTTGATGTTCGCATCTTTCTCCGGATTGATCATGCATTCCATGCTAGGACATCCTGATTACTATCAGGCATTGCTATTGTCGATCGGTGCATTTGCTGGAGGAATTCTAGGCGCGAGACTGTCCCTTGAGATAAAGGAAAACAAATTGAAGATTTTAGTAATAATTGTGCTTATTGCAGCTGCAATCAAGTTGATTATTGATTCTACAGGTATTTTCTAGTGTTATCTTGTTTCGTCTGGGCAGAAAATTACTTCAGAACTTGATACTGCTTCGTCTGACATCAAGTAGTTAATCGTATTCATAATATTCCCATCATTAGGTTCTTTTCCATCAACAGTTCCAGGTAAAATTAAGAATACCCTAACGTATGATTTTAGCACATCACTCAATTCTTGATTGACGGTAGTTGTAAACGGTCTTAACGCACCTCTGAAAACTTCAACCTTTGCTCTTTCATGTCCGCTAATTTTTTTGCCAGCAGGAAGAGCAGGACCAATTATAACTATTCTTCCTTTTGCATCTTTGAATTTTCTTGGGTCATCAGAGCCACCAGGGACGAAATGTTCAAGAGCATTTTGTGTAGATATGGCTGGCCCATTGATGAATTGGTCAACTAACTTATCCCATTCACTTCTGGATAGCTCAGTTAATTTAGAAAAATTAGGAAGATTTCCTGTGAAATAAATAGTTAGATTAATTTTTTCAGAAATCACTTCCTCACAACCACACATACAATGTCCATCTGGACCTTCAACATGTGCACCAAAATCATCAATTAATGATTTATACAAACCATCTACTCTTTGTTCTATATCTTCTGATTTTTCCAAGTTGAAATATTCAATTCCAATATATTTCCCAGTTAAGTAATTTGCTTCATCAATATATCCACTAAAGTCATCCACAGATGATCTAATGTATGACTTGACAGGATAGAAAACTCTGTCACCAGGAATTATTTTTCCATTGAGAATTTTTGCCTGGTCATCGTCCGAAAGTGTTAGGACTGTTGTGGCAACTTGTTCTTGCGATAAAAATTGTTGATCTGGAATCATTGTTGATGTATTCTTTTGAATTTTTTCTGCAATGCCTTTGACTTTATCTAGTAAATTGGTAAGTGTAGTTTCTGGATTGCCTAATTTTTCCGCAGCTGATTTTATTCCAGCCTTTATGGTTTCATCGTCTTCACCCAATAATCCTACAATCTCATTATTTGCAGCTTCAACTTCACTTGGTGATAGATCTTCAAATCCGCTTACACGTAGAAATTCTGATGCAGCCTTTGGATAAACTGTTTTGTAAATTCTGTCAGAATGAACTGGACCAGGATTAGTTCCTATTGATATAATACCCTTTTCCGTAAGTTCCCACGACATTGCCTCTACAAGTCTATTTTTTGCGCCTTGGGATGCAGTATATGGATCTCTAAATCTGTATGGTCTTTGTTCTAATGGTCTTTCTTCCGCAAAAAATGTTGAAATTGTAATAATTTTTGCCCCTTCTTTCATTACTCTGAGAGCCTGAACTGAAGTCCAAAAAGTTCCAGTCAGATGAATGTCTACAGTACTTCTGAACTGATCAAGTGGTGCATGTGCAAAACATGTTACAGGACCAGAAACTCCAGCATTGTTTACAACTACATCCAGGTTGACATTTTCACTTTTTAACGAATCAAACATCCCAGTAACAGCCTTTTCATCGCTGACGTCTACCCCATCAAAAATTTTGATGGTGGCGTTACTTTGTTTTTCCTTGATAATCCCCTCTAGCATTTTTGCAGTTTCTTCCAATGGTTCCTTTCTTCTTCCTAGGATTATTGCACTTGCGCCATTTTCCACAAATTTCTTAGTAATAGCCTGTCCAATACCAGTGCCACTGCCCGTAACTAGTACTGTTTTATTTTGAAACTTTAACATGAGATCAAAAATTAGTTCTTCATGTATTTATTTGGTTGCTAATCCTAGCAACAAGAAATGTTAAATTATGCGCTAAAATCAAGTACGGCATGGAAGATTCTGAACCTGAAACTATTGTAATAAAAAATTGGCCTGAAAAATTTTCTGATATGTTAAATGAGATTGGTGTTAGCGCAACCCCTAATGAGATTGGAGAAGGAGAGGTTGAGAAGGGAGATTACTATAGCAGGTGTTTCTCCCAGACTACAAGAATGATTACCAATAAGGGTTCATTGAAAGTTTCTGGCACAAACATCAATTCAGTGCAGATAATACAGAAGGGATAATGATGCAAGATCCAAATCCACTTCCATGGGGCGCTCAGGACAGATTTCAAGCACATTTTGTTGTACAACAGGAGATAGGTAATGATACTGAGTCATGGCGTTTACGTCGTGTGGCAAGAACTAGACTTAAAACCACAGGTCACTTTGGTTCAAAAAAAATAATTGGTGTAACATGGGAAGGAGGAAAACTGGCGGAAGATCTAAACGCTGATTCGTCATTAAACGAAATGATTGCAAGTCAATCGGTTAATGACGCAACAATTTTTGTTGATCCAACAGATAATGGTATACGTATTTACGGAAAATGGAAAAATAGTTATGATTTTGGCATTACAAAAGAATTATTTGATATTTACAACAATATTGCAGGCTACATAAAGAAGATTAATTAGCTCTCCACCAATCTAGTGACAGATAATCAATTTTGTCTTTACCATGAGGTATGGCCAGAATGAATTGTTTCTTAACACTACTAGCCAATCTACCCGCTAACACTACGGCAGTGGAAGAAATATTATCATTTTTGTTATGAACCTGTATTAAATACGGTGCATGATCAATACCCGGTCCTTTTTTGTATACAGCAAAATCACAACCAAACTTTATCCCAGGATTAATGATATATCCTTTCTCCCGAAAATCTTTGTACACTTGAAATTTTTTATCAAAATTATGGTATTCTTTTTTGCATATTTTGATCATAGTATTTAATGAAACTTTTTTACCATTTTTAACGATCTTAATTTTTGAAGTTTTTTGAAGGTAGCATCCCTCAATAAGATCCAAAATTAGTGGAACATTGATATCATTTGGGTTCGGTTTTGAGATTCCAATGGGTTTTCCAAAATAACCATTAGCGAATAAATCTCTAGATTCTTGTATGTTCCAAACAACTATTCTATTTTCTAATAGTTCGCCTAACAACTCAAAGACTTAGCGCTAATAAAATGAATGAATCAGAAACTTCTTGGCACTTATCAGCCATTTCTTCTATTGCTTCAATGACATCTTTCATCAACAGTAATTCTTTGGTGTCAGAAATTTCATTTAGAGCTGTAATTGACATTTTGCGGTATTTGATGTCAATTTCGCGTTCAATTTTTTGTGTTTCTTGGGCAAGTTCGATAGATTTACCAGAATCAACATTTAAGCTTCTAATAATTTCGTTTAATTTGTAAATTTCATCAACAACAAGTTCAATGAGTTCAGTAAGATCTTTTTCTAGATGTGCTGTTTTAAGTGTTGAAGCTTTGATGTTTGAAAGCTTGAAGGAAATTCCAGTTATGTAACCACCAATTTCATCCATTGTATAAGACGTATTCAGGATATTATCCCTGTTCAAAATTAAACCGCCAACATCTGCTACATCTCTCGTGATTTTACGTCTAAGGTTTTCTACTTCTTCTTCAATGCTTGAAATTTGTTCATGTGCATTTTTGATTCCCGGCTTATCTTTTTTTACCAACATTTTTGGTAG
Source organism: Marine Group I thaumarchaeote (assembly GCA_013390785.1). Taxonomy (GTDB): domain Archaea; phylum Thermoproteota; class Nitrososphaeria; order Nitrososphaerales; family Nitrosopumilaceae; genus Nitrosopelagicus. Next base: position 93,942 of record JACASW010000004.1, on the reverse strand, counting down.
TGTTGAAAGAACTCTACTTGCATTAAGAATTCTGTTAATTTCGTCCTGCAAAACAGCTATCGCCTTTCTTTTTGCTTGAACTTCTAATTCTCCGCTATACATAGTTAATAATTCAATTACGTCCTTTTCTAATTTATATCATACTCTTAGAGCATACAACTCATTTTACTTGGCTAAATTTTGATTGCCCCTTATACAATGTCAACACTTCCTCATCTGTAGAGGCATCTTCCACTGCTTTTTCATATCTAATTTTTCCCGTGAATTTTGGAAATCTCAAGGCAAATCCGCTTCCCTTTCTGATTAAATTTAATCCAGTTTTATGAATAGGACTCAATGTAATTTCTGATGCGACAATTTCTAAAACTAATTCAGGTTCAAACCAAACATCCGCTTCCATTTCACTAACAACTCTAGAATTTTTTTTGAGAGTAATTTTATTGGAGAGAATTTGGTATAACTGATCTAAACTTTCATCAGTAAAACCTGTACCAACTTTACATACACTGGGAAAATTATCCTTATCTGGATTATATGTTCCAAGTAATAATGTGCCGTACAGGCCTGTTCTTCTACCTCTTCCAAAATATGCGCCTATAACAATTAAATCTAGACTGTCACCTAATTCATTTCTATATTCACGTTTTAGTTTTAACCAATTACTACCTCTTGCTCCAGCACGGTACGGTGCATCAAGAGTTTTTAACATTAATCCTTCACAACCAGAATTAATAGAATTTTCAAGAAAATCTTCAATATCATTTTCATTTTTAACAAGCAACATTGGTACAAGTTTTGAAAAATCATCTTCATTGACTAGTTTTTCTAGAATCTTTCTCCGTTCAGAGTATTCCAGATTTAAGCAGTCTTTCTTATCAAAATATAACACGTCAAAAAAATTAACCGTAATAGGATATTGTGAAATAGCTTTTTCAAGTTTATATTTTCTTCTTCTGTGCATTAGTTCTTGGAATGGTAGAAACTCTCCAGTATTTTCATTTACAGGTACAATCTCTGCTTCAAAAATTCCTTCATTAACACTAAGAGATTTTTTTACGTTCTCTACAATATCTGGATAGTACTGAGTAATATTTTCTAATCTTCTTGAAAATAAAACTACTTCATTTACGTTTTTATGAATTTGTACACGTTCACCATCTAGTTTATACTCTGCCGCAAATATCTTCGACATTTTTTTAATTGCTTCTTTTTCACTTTTAACTCGGTCAGCTAACATTGGTCTTATCGGACTAAACAATGAAATCTTAAATTTTTTTATTTCATCTATTCCATCAGTTGCAATTAGTAAAGATACCTTACCAAGATCACTTGAAACATTATACGCATTTTCTATTTGTTCCTTATTCTCTTTTTTCCCGGTGAATGCAATTGCAAGTGCATCCATGATAGTATTTTCTGCTATTCCCAAACGTAGTGTACCTAGTAAAATTTTTAACACAAATTTTGCTTCTAGTGGTGTTGCATCATTTAGTAAACTTGAAATGTACTTCATTTTCAAGTCCTGTGAACCTTTACCTTCTAACTTTGCAATCCTGAATAAAGTTTCATAAACTCTTTCTAAAGTTATTTTTTCTGCTGTAAACGTGGTTTGTGTTTTTAATTTTAGTATATTTGATGCAGTTAGACCTAGATCACCACATTTTTTATAATCATCTTCAATTTTTTTAATTGATAAACCAGAAGATTTTGAAATAGCACGAATCGCAAGTTTTTCGGCAACACCTAGTTCAACACCTTCAAAATTTGGTCTGATAATACCTTGTAAAAGATAAACAGTATTCGAAATTATTTTTTTAGGTGTTTTTTTTAATAATTCAACTAATAGATTTGTTAGCTCAATACGTTTTGCTGTGTTTTCCATTCTTTCAAAAATTTCAGCGATTATTGAAAATTCCATGAGTTTTTTTGTATATTCAAGTAATAAATTTGGATCTAAGATTCGTACTGAAATCTATAAGTGTAAAAACTATGCAAGCAGAATTAGATATATTTGAAAATGATTTTTTTGGCAGAATTTTTTTGCTTTGTTACCATAGCAAAATTACAAAATGGATATGATTTTTTATAAAACTTCATGAAACTCCATGCTACGTCATGATTTTTAAATTCAGTTCTCAATCCATCTATCCGTGATTCTTTCCCAAATATGTCAAATATTATAATTTGATATTGTTTTGGAATTTTATGTGGTCTTGCTTTAAACAACCATGCTAGTGCAAATAAAAATACCAACCCAAGTATTACTATTCCTCCAGTATCTTTGAAAAATGACCAAATTATATCACGTATAGTTTGACTAAATAAGACAAAAACAAAATTTGAAAAAGCGATTACGGATATGTATGTTATAGCAAATGGCTTTAAAGTTGTAAAGAATGTAGATAATTTCATAATTTACAGTATTTTTATTTCTTTTAACTTTTTTTGTTTCAATTAGTCTGGGTCTTCATAAGATTCTTTTCTTTGATCGTTCTGTGGCTGATCTTGAATTGGTTTCATTTTTTTATGTAAAATATCCATTACAGCTTTGTATCCTTCTGCATATTCTAATTCAGATGGTACAAGTGTTGCCGGATGGATAAATCCTTGGCTTCTCATTGTTAATGCCTTCTTTGTAGCAATTTCGCGTATGTAATCCCAATCTGGTGTTGAAAATCCATCAAATGGACCAGTCAGTTTACCATTATGCATACTGAAAACCAATGCTTCAACAATCGGAATACAAAAATTAATTGTTGCTGCTGAATTGATCTTAACTGGCATCAAAGGCATATTATGACTACCTCGTGTGTTTCCAGCAACATAATGTGGATTACTGAATACACTTCCAGCTTCTTCCGTAGCTGGAAAGTTTTTTTGTGTTCTAACAAGGCAAATTGGATCGTCTTTCCCAACATATGTACCAGCTATATTGTGTAGTCTGTCAGTAGACGCATCTAATATCGGCTCGCCATCTTTTGTACTGACTGAATCAACAACATAACGACTAGGATACATAAGCGCAGCCTCAATTATTGGTTTATCTTCCCACAAAGAAAGATTTGCAATTTTACCTTCTTCTACATCCATGATGTTTATGTTAACACCTTTAGCAAGTGATTGGTTTACTATTAGTCCAGTATTACTTAGTGCGTCAACAAATAACTTATAGATTGGATAATTGAAAGCACCAGGTTCTGTTTTATCTGCAGCAAAAACAGTGAATACTTCGTTAGGTCTTTCTTCAAACTCCATTTCAGCTACGCCTGGCCCCATTCCTTTGATATTACCTGAAAAAGAATCCTTTAGCAGATCTTGTCCAGCACCGTATAATCCTTCTTCTTTGGCAACTTTTGTACCAGCCATAAAAGCATTCCAAGCAAGTTGATGAATTTCTTCATTATCAACCCCCTTAGTATGAGTCATAACAATATGAGAATCATCACCACAATATCCGATATAATGATCAATTAGCAAATCTTTAGATTCTTTTACCGTTTTCCTTATTGCATCAAGAAGTCCATTGCTTGGAAGTGTATGGCCACCTATTCCGCCAACATCAGCTTTAATCACTGATACAGTTATTTTCATGAATTTTTCATACCATGACTTTGATTTATAGTATATGAAATTGTAATAGATATCAAAGAAAAAAGTAAAAAATTAAGTGTGTACTTGCACTAAAACGAAATAGTAATAAAGCCTATTTCACTTTGACTTCGATATGGCAGATAAAGACCACATGAATATGATAATCACAGGTCATATTGATAATGGTAAATCAACCACTATGGGTCACTTTTTGTTGGATCTGGGTGTAGTCGATGAAAGAACAATAGCAGCACATGCTAAGGAATCAGAAGAAACCGGTAAGGGTGATTCTTTCAAATACGCTTGGGTTATGGATAACATTAAGGATGAAAGAGCAAGAGGTATTACAATCGATTTAGCTTTTCAAAAATTTGAAACCCCAAAATTTTTCTTTACATTAATTGATGCTCCTGGCCATAGAGACTTTATCAAAAATATGATTACTGGCGCATCTGAAGCTGATGCAGCTGTTTTGGTACTCTCTGCTAAAGAAGGTGAAACTGATACAGCAATAGCACCTGGTGGACAAGCTAGAGAACATGCATTTTTATTAAAAACACTTGGTGTAAAACAACTAATTGTAGCAATTAACAAAATGGACGATAGTAAATTTTCTGAAGATGCCTTCAACACTGCAAAACAAAAAGGTGAAGGACTTGTAAAATCAGTTGGTTACAAGGTTGAGGAAGTACCATTTATTCCAGTCTCTGGTTGGACTGGTGAGAATCTTGTTAAAAAATCTGAAAACATGCCATGGTATAAGGGTAAAACTCTTTTGGAAACATTTGATGACTTTAAAGTACCTGAAAAACCAGTAGGCAAACCATTACGATTACCAATACAAGATGTTTATTCAATTACTGGTGTTGGCACTGTTCCAGTCGGACGTGTTGAAACTGGAACAATGAAACCAAATGATAAAATCGTTGTTATGCCATCTGGCGCTGCCGGTGAAATAAAATCAATTGAAACACACCACACAGAAATGCCATCAGCATCTGCTGGTGATAATATTGGTTTTAACTTAAGGGGTATTGAGAAAAAAGATATCAAAAGAGGTGATGTACTTGGAACACCTGACAGTCCACCTAACGTCGCTAAAGAATTTAGAGCACAAATTATTGTAATCCATCATCCAACAGCACTTGCTCCTGGTTATACACCTGTTATGCATTGTCATACTGCACAAGTTGCAGCAACAATAACAGCATTTGAAGCAAAAATTAATCCTGCAACAGGAGCAACAGAAGAAAAAGATCCAAAATTCCTTAAGGTTGGTGATTCCGCTATTGTTAGAATTACACCAGTTAGACCAACATGTATTGAAACATTCCAAGAATTCCCAGAGATGGGAAGATTTGCACTACGAGATATGGGTGCAACAATTGCTGCTGGTGTTGTTAAAGAAATTACTCAAAAAGCATGAGTCTGTGATATGACTCAACCTGCTCGTGTTAAACTAACAAGCATAAATTTGTCACGCTTAGGTGATGTATGTAGTGAAATTATGAATATTGGAAAAAAGGCTGGCGTTAAAGTTAAGGGTCCAATTCCACTTCCTGTAAAACGTCTAAATGTTGTTACTAGAAAATCACCATGTGGTAGTGGAACAGAAACTTATGAAAAATGGGAAATGAAAATGCATAGAAGAGTTATTGATATTAGTGCTGACGATAAGGCAATTCGTCAACTTATGAGATTAAGAATTCCAGATAATGTTTATATCGAATTATCTCTCACCTAACTACACTTTTTATTATGGATTTAGGGTCTGATATTATGGTTGATGAATCTAACATAGAAATTAACAGTGAAGATTCTACAGATAATGTTGCAGAAACTGAAGAATTTGATGTTATTTACTCTTGTTTAAGATGTAATACAAAAGTAAGCAACTCTGAATTAAGTAGATTGCCAGAAATAAAATGTATTTGCGGATTCAGAGTTTTTACTAAAGTAAGACCTCCAATTGTCAAAACTGTAAAAGCAATATAGGATCACCTATCAATTTTATACGAATGTTTTTTCCTGAGATGGTCACGCATTTCTGACATACTATGAAAATTTTCATTGCAAACTTTACAATCGTACGGTGAATCCTTAAAGTGAGTTATCTCTTGATGATTCATCAATTCTTCATGCCGCGAAAATTTTTCTTGGCAAACCTCACATTGAAATTTTTTAAAAAAATTCATTTTTGATTTAATTGGGATTTCTGAGTATCCCAGCATGATTTACATAACTGTCCCTTTATTTTCCAATGATTTTTCGGATTATATCTAATAAAACCGAGCTTACTGCCACACACACTACAAAAATCCTTCTTTTTGTTAAAATCCAATTCTTTTTCGTCAAAACATTTTTTGCAAAGTAACCCTTCCATATCCCATTGTAATCGTGGTTCCCACAATTCAGTAACTTTACTTTTAATTCCACAATTTACACATTTTTTTATTATACTGGCATCGTAAGATTCTTGCATTTTATTCAAATAGCAATCACTACATAATGGAGATTTTACACCCCATTCCCTTTTTGCCTTATTTTTATGCATAACCTGCTTGTTACAAATTGTGCAATACGCTGGTTTACGAGTAAAAATACCCATTAGATATCTAATTTTTTAAAAATATAATATTCTTTGCAGTAAATTTAATCATAGGCAAATTATTAGATGAGATTTTATGCTTAGATTTCCTCTAGGATTTTTTCTACTGCCTGACTAGCATTCATCATACCACGTTTTTTGGCGTATTTTTCGAGCAGTTTGTATTGTTCTAAATCACAACAAACTGGCATTGTTCTTTTAGTCATACCCAAACATATTTTTTTTAATTAATATCCTTTACTCTCTGAATATTTCAAAAAGTATTTCATGGTTAAATCGTACTATCTAATATGAAAAATCGCCAGATCTTAGTAATTGGTAATAATGATAATGGCTGTACACCAGAATTAGAAAAACTTGCGTATGATGTTGGATCAGAAGTTGCAAAATCTAATTCTGTTTTGATAACTGGTGGGCTTGGTGGTGTAATGCGTGCATCGTGTCATGGTGCACAAGAATCAGGTGGCATAACTGTTGGAATAATACCTCAAGATGATGCATCTCACGCAAACGAATTCTGTGATATAGTAATTCCTTCTGGCATGGGCTTGACCCGTGATTTTTTAAATGCACTTTCAGCTGACGGTGTTATAGTTATCGGAGGTGGTTCAGGCACATTATCTGAAATTTGTGCTGCATACATGTACCAAAAACCTATAGTTGCATTAAAAAATTCAGGTGGAACTGCATCAAAATATGCTGATGGATATTTAGATCATAGAAAAAATGTAAAAATTGTTGGTGTAGAAACTCCTCAACAAGCAATAAAATACATTTTAGAGCAGATTAACACATAGATAATAAAAGAGAATCAGGTTCATAGAACGTACCATATTTTTTTGACAGTTGATTTAATTCATCAACAATTTTTTGCATACCAATTTCTTTTGCTGTTTCAAATAATGGTTTCTTTAGACCAAGCCCTAAGTTTGCCGCTTTTTCAATCTCATTAATATCGCTGGCATTGTTTGTGACAAGCCACGCTGCATTATTCAGAATGTTTCCAATAATTTGGATAGGATTACATTTTTGTGCTAATTCCTCTGAAAGTGGTATTCTTTCATATTTATCATCAGAATATTTGTAGAAACCTTCACCACTTTTTTGCCCTAACTTTTTTTCATTGAAGAGTTGCTCAATTGTAGGGTGTGGCAAAATTACTTTTTTATCTCTAACATACATCTCTATAGTTGCTTTATGAATAACATCCAAACCTGTAAAATCAGCTAATTCAAATATTCCCATTGGAAATCCAAGCTTGAATTTTACTGCCGAATCAATTTCAGTCTGTTGGATTTGCTGCCTCTCCATTACATAACAGGCTTCATGAACAAGTGGTATGAAAAGCCTATTTACGATAAATCCTGGAACATCTTTTCTGCATATAACTGGTATCTTATTAACAGATTTTACAAAATTTGTTGTGAGATCAACAACATCATTTGAAGTTTCTTGTCCAGGTATTACTTCAACTAGCTTCATTAGTTGAGGCGGATTGAAAAAGTGTATACCAATAAATTTATCAGGCCTAGAAATCGTATCGGCAATTTCTGTTATGGGTAATGTACTAGTGTTAGATGCAAAAATAATCCTATTATTAGCAACCTTGTCTAACTCTGCATATACTTTTTTTTTAAGTTCCATTATTTCTGGGACTGCTTCAATTACTAAGTCACTATCATGAACAGCTTCATTCAAATCTACTATCGGTTTAATCCTTGAAAATATTTCATTTTGTTGCTCTTCAGAAATTTTTTCTTTTGAAACAAGCTTACCTAAACTCCACTTTATTTTTTCCATCGCTTTGTCTAAGAATTGCTGCTCAATATCTCTGAGTACTACATTATAACCCGCCATCGCAGAAACTTGTGCTATTCCGTGACCCATTATTCCAGAACCTAATATAGTGATGTTTTTGATTTCCATACCGTCCATGAAAATTAATATCCTTTATAACATGTTTCATGATAAGACAAAATATGGGATTGTTTGGCAAAAAGGCTAAGAGTGAAACAAAATGTGATGTTTGTGATCTAGAATTGCCTAGTCCCGAACGCTTAGAGCGACATAAAAAAAAGGCACATAGCAATGTTCCAGAAAAAAAAATGGATGATGCTGGTGGTAGTCCGGGCGAAGGCGGGTTGTGGTAGTTTATTTACTGTAAAAAAATTGGTAGATGATTATGGAAGAGATGAGTGATTCAAAAAAATATGGATTGATGTTTCTTTTTATTTTTATTGCAGCTTTCATAATTATAGCCACTCTGATCTTTCCATTTTGGAACTTAATCCGAGAAGATGTTTATGAAGAAGTTGAAATCATGGGAAAATGGACCCATGATATAACTGGCATAAAATGTCTTGTAGATACTTCAGATAATATTCCTAAAACAATTGATAACTGTGATAAGGAGGTAGGTGATATTGTTACTATAAAGTATGGAAAGGATATGGCATATGCGGAAATTGTTAATCCATAGCGATTCACTTTATACTTTATTCCTTTTTAACTAGAACATGGATTGTATTTTCTGTAAGATAGTCAACAAGGAAATTTCATCTAGGATAATTACGGAAACTGAAAATTCTATTGCATTTTTAGATGCATTTCCGGTATCACGTGGTCATACATTGGTAATCCCAAAAAATCATTATGAAAAAGTACAAGATATGACAGACATTGATAACAATGATCTTTTTGATACTGTACACAAAGTGATTTCTAAAGTGGATAAACTCACAGGTTCTACATTATTAGCAATACACAATGGAAAGGACAGCGGTCAAGAAATTCCGCATGTTCATATTCATTTAATACCACGAGAGCCAGATGATCAAGCTGGTCCTGTACATAGTATGTTTAATGATAGACCAAAACTCTCTGATGAAGAATTAGAACAATTATGCGCTAAAATAAAGAGTAGTTGATTATCGTGGGTATATTTTTCTTCCAGATTTTCTTTCGTTAACATTAATTGCATGTGTTGGACATGTTTCTGCGGCATCCATTATTTTTTCCTCTGATGCACCATGTTGATTATAAACTTGTGATTTTGGATTTATCATCTTAAGTTTGTCAACAGAAAAAACCTTTGGGGCTATAGTTTCACAGCTACAGCAACCAATGCACAAACTCTTGTCAACGTCTACAGCTAAATCATGTTTATAGACACGTTCCTGTTCATTATGGTATTTCTTTTTGGATTTTGGATTAACATTTTCTTGGCTTTCATCCCAAAATGCTTTTCCAAAGTTATTCTTTTCAGATTTTTTCTTGTTTCTAAGTTCATAATCATTCCAAAATGATTTTTCATATTGTCTCCAAAAGTTTTCATCCATCTCAAAATCTTTTGTAAATTTACTCCAGTCTTCTTCCGAATTTTGCTGATTGGTATATTTTTTCCATTGAGATTTATTTTCATGAGCATTTTGATTATTGCTATACTTTGACTCAGTTTGGGTTGATCTTTTTCTATAATTAGAATTTTCCAGTTTATTTTGGGCCTTTAAGAAATGATATGCTTCTAACACATTTCTGAATCTTCTACCATCTACTTCATTCTTATTTTTGTCTGGGTGTAATTCTAATGTTAGTTTTCGATAGGCATACTTAGCATCATTAAAAGTAGAATCTGAATTTAGCATCAAAATTTGCTGAGCCTGAATTCGGTTCATGTACTCTTAAATCAATATCATGATAAAAACAATTCCATGAACGTTTTACGGTATTTTAGATATAACATTTGATCTTAGATCTGATTCATACCATACTGTTCTAGGTTTTTCATTCTTTTTTGAATAGAAATTCACAGCAATATGGGAAAAAATTGCATTCTTTTTAACAGAACCGTGCGTATGCAGAATTTTTGGTGGAATGTAAACTACATCATCACAATTCAAATTGATAATCCTAGTCTTTGCGATTTTAAACTTTGTAGTACCCCTGCTGGTTTTTTTATAATAAACTAAACTGCCACTACCTTTGGTCACAATAAGCATTTGACCTCCAGTATGAAAATGAAGTTTAGTTCTAGCTGATTTTTTAAATGTTACATGATAGATATCATGTTCAGTTGGCTTGGTAATTCTAGAGATTTCTCGAAGTGTTACTGGACCAGTAAAGTAGTCCTTTTTTACTTTTTTAATTGGTGCATTGTCTATATTGCATTTTTTCATTTATTGATAGCGATATAATGCATAATCATAAAAACTATTGGCAAGCTTACAATTCGGTCATTTAAACAACAGAATACGTTCACACTTGAAAATTCTTAGTTCTACTTGAATTTATGTACCATTAAATAATTATTTACTGGCATTCTTGGTATACTATATGGAAAATGAGTGGTTGAGCTATCATAAAAAAAATATCGGTTTGGGTATTGCGTTAGGCGTTATAACTATTGGATTTTTGGTGTTACGATTTGTAGTATTTCCTTAAGGTTCACATTCCTAACAAACGTCTAATCTATCTTCAATCAACAATTACGAGCTTTATGCTATTGTTTATAACATTGTGCTGTTAGATTTAGTTACTTGGTTTACACAGTTAAGACAGTAGTTTTACGACCTACATTAGATTTGAGTGAGGCAGAAGAAATTGTTGAAAATAGAAAAACATCACGTTTTAGAAGTATGTTACAAAAACCTAGCAAAACCGAAGTACATGTACATTCACTAAAATTATCCTACGAAGCTTTTTTAATTTTATCAGGGAAATACAATGCAGACTTTTACAGAAAAGTCATTCATACGATTAATGTTAAACCAAATGTTAAGGAAATACTTGTTGGTGGCTTCACATTTCCTGTAAAACGTGGTAAAGGTGTTTTAGGAAGATTACGTACTAAAGTAAAATCAAGTACAAGAAAGAAAAATCAAATTGACTTGGAAATAGAAGAACATGTATTTTTGGAAGAAGAAAAGGAAGTTGCATTTGATCATCATGGGAAGGAAATTAAAATGCCTTACAAAATGAGCTCAAGACTCATTGAGAGTTATCCAAGACGTACATTGGGAAAAGTAAAAAATAATGTTAAAAAACCTGAAATTACTTATGATGCTGCTGCGGACAGACTGATTACAAAATTAAAAAAATCTGTTTCAATCGGTAGACGTAATTTGGTCGAAAAGGTTGTTGTGAATGAAATAATTGAATTGTACGTGCCAATTTATGAAGCTAGATTAATTGGACCGAAAAAAAATGTACGTATAATGAGAATAGATGGTATAAGAAAAAAAGTTTTGTAAAATCACTTGATAAGTTTACTAAACTTTGGTTCATCTAGTAGTGAATCAAAAAATTCATCTTCCATAGCCCATTTTTTGATTGTTTTTCGATCTTTTTTGATTGCTTGTTCTAATAGATACAACGCTCTTCCGGCATTACCCATAGCTGCATTACTTCGTGCCATTGCATAGATTACATTGACGTTGCCTTCGTCAAGTTCTAGTAATTTATCAAAAATTGCTAAAGCTTTATCATGTCTTCCAAGCTCAGCTAACGCCATTCCTTTTTGAAAAAATGCATGCATATGCTTTGGATGTTTTCGGCAAATATTCTCAAAGCAGTTTAATGCTTCCTCATGTTTTTTCATCTTTCCTAGTACAATGCCTCTGTAAAATGCTGCATTGATCTTTCCTGAATCACATTTTAGTGCTTCATCTAAACTCTGCAGTGCATCTTCATGTCGTAATAGTCTATCATAAAGTACTCCTTTGTTGTAATGCGCTTCAGCATATTTCGGATTAATCTCTATTGCTTTATTGTAATATTCTAGTGCATCATCTGTATTACCCATTTCTGCTAATGATATACCACGGTTATTGACAGCTGCAATGTATTTTGGATCAATATCAAGTACTTTATCAAAGCATGTAATTGCATCTTGGTATTTTTTCAGCTGATTTAGTGCAATGCCGTGGTTATACAATGCATCTGTATTTTTTGGATCTTGCTTTACAATTTTTTTGAAAAATGGTATTGCAGACTTCGGTTGTTTTTTTTCCATAAATGACATTGCCTGATAAAATAAATCCTCAGTTTTTTCTTTGGCAGCAAAAAATATCATAATATTCAGTTGTATTATGTTAGTTTATTTTTTAAATGTTGTAAGGAATTGGTCAGTAGATTTTGCTATGGCTTTAATATCAGATTTTGTATGAGCATCTGAAAATACACCCAATTTTCCTGGCAAAAAGAATATTCCATCATTTGCTATCATGTGAAAATGATAGTCATGCAGTTTTTTTGTGTTACATTTTGCCACATCAGCAGCATTGTTAATTTCGTGTACTTTAGTACTCAAAAAATGTGTTAGAAACAAAGAACCCATTCCAGTTGTAATCACACTTCCAGCAAATTTTTTATCAAGCATCTTTCTAGTTTCTGAACCAAAATCATTTAATTTTTGATAAAGTTTGTTACCTTTCTTTTTGATTGTATTTAGCGTTGAATTGCCAGCGATCATCGAAAGTGGATTTGCGGAGAATGTACCGCCACCTATGTATGCACGGCCTAATTTTGAGAATCTGGATGTATTTGCATAATTCATAAACTCATTTTTACCAGAAATTATACCAATTGGAAATCCACCGCCTACAATTTTCCCAAGTGTTATTATGTCAGGATCAAGTTTCATAGTCTCGTACAAGCATCCATATCTAAACCTAAAACCAGTCACAATCTCATCAAGGATAAATAGTGAATTATTTTTGTGGCAAAATTCTTCTATTCCCAGTAGATAATCTTTTGTTGCTGGAATACTTCCACCTCCACCAAGAACTGGTTCAATGATAACTGCTGCTAAATCATTCTTTTTTGACTTCAAAATTTTGATTGAACTTTCTAGATCATTGAATGGAAGCGATATGATATATTTTTCATCAACCAGTCCATTACTTTCAGATTTATTGAATGGCCAATTTACTGTCTTAAGCAAATCTGTAGTGTATCCATGCCAACCACCATCAATCTTTGCTATTGTTTTTCTTTTAGTAGCTGTTCTAGCAAGTCTAACGGCATACATTGTTGCTTCTGTTCCAGTTGATGTGTAGCGGATTTTTTCAGCTACCGGAACAGCTTTTGAAATTATTTCGGATAATTCGATTGAGTTTTTACTGGCAGTACCATGCATCCAGCCGTTTTCAAGTTGTATTCTTACATTTGTTTTAACATCTTTTGGCGAATGACCTAAAAGAAGGCTCCAATGACCCATCCAATAATCAACGTATTTGTTAGAATCGACATCAACTAGATACTTCCCATTCGAGGCTTTTACTATAAACGGATATGGCTCAAAGAATCTTATATTATGATGAACACCGTTAACATGAAGTTTTTTAGATTTTTTAAAAAGATTTGAAGATTTTTTCGTCTTTTTCCTATAAGATTTTAAACTAGTTTTTATCATTTGTAAACACTATATTCTGTAATATATTACTGATCGCAGAAATCGTATTTTTTTCAATTTTTTTTTTGAATGGTTTATATGTATTCAATCAATCTCAACTTTTGCATACGTAACGCAAGAGCGGCGCTTGTGATGAAGTGTGGCAATGGGCCATTTTATGATTTACGAGCCTCCAGTTACGCATACAAAATGTGGATTTGACCAAAAGATCAAATCTGAAATGTGAAGATTATGTGCATTCCGTTAATTCCAATAATAGTACAAATTATACTTCTAAGATTCAGAATCCGGTTGATCCTGCCGGACCTGACTGCTATCGGATTGATACTAAGCCATGCGAGTCTTTGTAGTAATACAAGGCATACGGCTCAGTAACGCGTAGTCAACCTACCCTATGGACAAGAATAATCTCGGGAAACTGAGCATAATTCTTGATAGATCACAATGCCTGGAATGGTTTGTGGTTAAAATGATTCGTCGCCATAGGATGGGACTGCGGCCTATCAGCTTGTTGGTGAGGTAATGGCCCACCAAGGCGATTACAGGTACGGGCTCTGAGAGGAGAAGCCCGGAGATGGGTACTGAGACAAGGACCCAGGCCCTATGGGGCGCAGCAGGCGAGAAAACTTTGCAATGTGCGAAAGCACGACAAGGTTAGTCCGAGTGATTTCTGCTAAAGAGATCTTTTGCTAGTTATAAAACCACTAGTGAATAAGGGGTGGGCAAGTTCTGGTGTCAGCCGCCGCGGTAAAACCAGCACCTCAAGTGGTCAGGATGATTATTGGGCCTAAAGCATCCGTAGCCGGCTCTGTAAGTTTTCGGTTAAATCTATGCGCTCAACGTATGGGCTGCCGAAAATACTGTAGAGATAGGGAGTGGGAGAGGTAGACGGTACTCGGTAGGAAGGGGTAAAATCCTTTGATCTATCGATGACCACCTGTGGCGAAGGCGGTCTACCAGAACACGTTCGACGGTGAGGGATGAAAGCTGGGGGAGCAAACCGGATTAGATACCCGGGTAGTCCCAGCTGTAAACGATGCAGACTCGATGATGCATTGGCATATAGCCAGTGCAGTGTCGCAGGGAAGCCGTTAAGTCTGCCGCCTGGGAAGTACGTACGCAAGTATGAAACTTAAAGGAATTGGCGGGGGAGCACCACAAGGGGTGAAGCCTGCGGTTCAATTGGAGTCAACGCCAGAAATCTTACCCGGAGAGACAGCAGAATGAAGGTCAAGCTGAAGACTTTACCAGACAAGCTGAGAGGTGGTGCATGGCCGTCGCCAGCTCGTGCCGTGAGATGTCCTGTTAAGTCAGGTAACGAGCGAGATCCCTGCCACTAGTTGCTATCATTATTCTCAGGAATAGTGGGGCGAATTAGTGGGACTGCCGTTGTTAAAACGGAGGAAGGAAGGGGCTACGGCAGGTCAGTATGCCCCGAAACTCTGGGGCCACACGCGGGCTGCAATGGTAGCGACAATGAGTTCCAAACTCGAAAGAGAGTGGCAATCCCTAAACGCTACCACAGTTATGACTGAGGGCTGCAACTCGCCCTCACGAATATGGAATCCCTAGTAACCGCGTGTCATTACCGCGCGGTGAATACGTCCCTGCTCCTTGCACACACCGCCCGTCGTTTCATCGAAGTTTGCTTTTAGCGAGGTGATGTTTAATTGGCATTATCGAACTTGAGGTAAGCGACGAGGGAAAAGTCGTAACAAGGTGACCGTAGGGGAACCTGCGGTCGGATCACCTCCTTAGAAAGAATTACGGAAAGCACATAATCTTTGCATCACCATCGATGCAATACATCATGAAAATGTTGTATGAAGGATGTAGCAGGTCTCCACCGGGGGCTTGCAATGATCGTCATGTATAGTCGTGTATTATGTGGCCGTATATGCTGGTGTAAAGACGCCAGTAAGTGGATTGCTAGGCTTGAGGAGAGATGAAGGACGTGGCAAGCTGCGATAAGCCCGGGGTAGGCGCACGCGACCTTTGATCCCGGGATGTCCGAATGAGAATCTTGTTTTTTAAACACTCCGTTGCAATGGCGGCGGAGATCGAACCGTCGGAATTGAAGCATCTTAGTACGACGAGGAAAAGAAATCAATTGAGATTTCCCAAGTAGTGGCGAACGAAACGGAAATAGCCCAAACTGAATCTGCTATGGTAACATAGCAGAGATGTGGTGTTTTGGTTATGATATTACGATCCTAGAATACAGCTGAAGTGTTCTGGAACGTACCGGCGAAGTGGGTGATACCCCCGTAAGCGAAGTAGTATAGGATCTTATCATGACCCGAGTAGCTGTCCTTGGCAGTGGGCAGTGAATATAGGTGAAAGTAGTATCTGAGGCTAAATATTTCTCAAGACCGATAGTGAACTAGTACCGTGAGGGAAAGCTGAAAAGTACCCCGGAAGGGGGCTGAAAAGCGCATGAAACTTACTGGTTACAGACGTGCATGGCATGAAAGGTGATTTTTCCATACTGGAGGTTCTAGCAATAGAGCTAAAGGTTTGGAGGTCAAATCATCAGTGTCATGCGTTCCGTCTCGAAACACGGGCCAGGGAGCTTATTGTCATGGCAAGTCTAAGCCCTTAAAGGTGAAGACGAAGGGAAACCGAGTTCTCGCAACTTTTGTGAGGAGAAGCGTGTGAAAGTGCGTTGAGTCATGGCGGTAAGGCTAGAAGCCAGTCGATCTATTCCTGAACAAGCTGAAGGCGGGCGAAAGCCCGTTGGAGGGCTGTAGCAGTTCTGACGTGCAAATCGTTTGTGTGATTTGGGAATAGGGGACAAGAACCAATCTAGACTGGCGATCGCTAGTTCCAACCGAAGCGTCTCGCAGGGCGTCCTTTGTGGAGATAGCATTTCCTGTAGAGCACTGATCTTTTGGTATGGGGGAGAAATCCCTCGCCATCATTTCAAACTCCGAATGGATATGCATCGTAGAAGCAAGGAGACGGGTTCGTGTGACGTAAGGTTCACGACCGAAAGGGGTTTAACCCAGACTAAAGTTAAGGTCCCCAAATTTTTGCTAAGTGTCAAGCTAAAGGGCGTGTTCACGCCAAGACAGCAGGGAGGTAAGCTCAGAAGCAGCTATCCTTTAAAAAGTGTGTAACAACTTACCTGCCGAGTGTGGGCGCCCCGAAAACGGACGGGGCTAAAGCAAAGTACCGATACTTTAGATACTTGTACATTTACAAGTCATGGTAGGTTGGCGTAGTGATTGGATCGAAGCAGGGCAGTGATGTCCTGTGGACCGATTTCTATTGCAGATCCTGGTGGCAGTAACAGCATAGTAGAGTGAGAACCTCTACCACCGCAAGCGCAAGGGTTTCCAGGCAATGCGTTATCAGCCTGGAGTTAGTCGATCCTAAGAATTACCTCAACAGAGTAATTCGAATGGGAAACTGGTTAATATTCCAGTACCTTGCTTACACGTTATCATCTATATGAATTGCTTCTAGATAGGGGATGTAGAACCATCGTTTTATCTAACTGTTTGAGATTCGGGGAGTGTCGTAATGACGAGAACCGATTTGAGGCAGGAATGGCTCTGCGTTAGCAGAGTTTTCTCGACTCTAGGGGACCATGAAAGATTATGTAGAAAGTGTGAGCAATGTTCGTACCGAGAACCGACACAGGTGCGCTGGCTTAGAAAGCTAAGGTGCTACGGGTATACCGTATGGCGAGGGAATTCGGCAAATTAGTCCTGTAGCTTCGGTATAAGGGATACCTGCTGTTTTAATGAGGAATTGGGACAGCAGGTTGCAATGACTAGGGGGTTTCGACTGTTTAATAAAAACACAGGTGACTGCTAGTCCGAAAGGATTTGTATAGTCACTGAATCCTGGCCGGTGCAGGTACCTAAAACTTGGGTTCAACCGAGCTAAGGGCCTGTTAACGCCGGGAGTAACTCTGACTCTCTTAAGGTAGCCAAATGCCTTGTCGGGTAAGTTCCGACGCGCATGAATGGAACAACGAGAGCCCCACTGTCCCCGCCTACAACCCGGTGAAGCCACATAAGGTGGACGAACAGTCCATCATCTTCCATCGGGGAGAGAAGACCCCGTGGAGTTTTACTGCAGCTTGTACTTGCAGTATAGTACGTATTACATAGTGTATCTGGTAGCCATGCCTGAATTTCTTTGGGAATTCAGTGAAGCGCCAATGTAACACCAGATTATTCTTGCAGTACTTCTTATCTGATGCAAATCAGAAACAGGTGCAGGTAGGCAGTTCGGCTGGGGCGGCACCCCTTTGAAAAGATATCAAAGGGGCCCAAAGTTTAGTTCAAACGGGTCAGAAATCCGTTGAAGAGGGCAAAGCCAAAAACTAGACTGACAGGATTTCCAAACGCACGGAATTCTGAGACGAAAGTCTGGCTTAGCGATCCTTCGTGTGCCCACTATTGGGGCCCGGAGGTGACAGAAAAATTACCCCAGGGATAACAGGCTCGTCGCGGGCG
Source organism: Marine Group I thaumarchaeote (assembly GCA_013390785.1). Classification (GTDB taxonomy): domain Archaea; phylum Thermoproteota; class Nitrososphaeria; order Nitrososphaerales; family Nitrosopumilaceae; genus Nitrosopelagicus. The sequence goes on along the minus strand of JACASW010000004.1, from coordinate 75,863 downwards.
AGAGCTCCTATCGACCCCGCGGTTTGGTACCTCGATGTCGGCTTTTCCTATCCTGGTCCTGCAGCAGGGGCCAAGGGTGAGGCTGCTCGCCTATTAAAAGGGAACATGAGCTGGGTTTAGACCGTCGTGAGACAGGTCGGTCTCTGCCTGATGGAAGCGCGGCTGTCTGAGGGGAAGTTGCTCTCAGTACGAGAGGAACAGAGCAACGTGGCCACTGGTCTACCGGTTGTCTGATAAGGCAGGCCGGGCAGCTAAGCCGTTTGGATTAAGTGCTGAAAGCATCTAAGCACGAAACCCATCCCGAGACAAGACAGCCTTTCGTAAGATGAAGGTTCGCAGAAGAAGACTGCGTTGATAGGATGGATGTGTAGATCACAAGCTTCGGCGAGTGATGAGCATGCCATTACTAATAGACCAACACATCAGCACGGCCACTTACATAGAGACTATACATGACGATTCATTTTTTTAATTGGTTTTTGCTTGAAACTAATTACTAGGATTATATGAGGTAATTTTTTGTTGTAAACAGTTGTGGGGGAGTGCGTAAGAATGAATCCGCACGAGGGTGGATGTAAAATAAAACTCCCATCCTAGTACCAAACAGCGGGCAAATTCTACCCTCATGACATCTCAGTTTTAGAATTTCAAAAACTCTTTTATCATGATTATCCTACTAATTTTCATGGTTGATGAAAAATCATCTAGGAATCAGGCTTACGTTTTATTAAATGTCGATTACAAACATCAGAAAGATATTATCAATAAAGCTAGATCACTGCCAACTGTAGAAAATGTCAAGACAATGTATGGAATTTATGATCTAATGATAATTTTAGAATCAAATGATATGGGTGCTATCAAAAAAACAATTGATGTAGATTTACATGAACTTGACGGAATTACAAATATGACATCACTTGTCACTGTGGGTATAGCTGGCGCAATTTTAGAATAAGAATTGCAAGAATTTGAAATTGTAATAGTAGGAGCAGGACCAGCAGGTCTTTCAGCTGGTATGTATGTTGCAAGACAAAATGTATCATGTTTAATCATCTCAAAGGATTTGGGTGGGCAGATGAACTTAATCCCAAAATTAGAAAATTATCCCGGTACTATAATGTCTAGTGGACAAATATTGGCTAAGACACTTGAAACACAATACTTGTCATTTAAGGGAGAAATAGTTTATGATACAGTCGAAAAAATTGACGAATCTGATGGTGGTTTTAAAATAAAAACAACACGTTCTGAGTATAAAGCAAAAGCAATTGTGTTGGCACCAGGTAAAGTACCAAATATGCTTGGTGTTGAAAATGAATCAGAATATTTTAACAAAGGAATTCATTACTGTACTAAATGCGATGCACCATTTTACCAGGGGAGAACGACTGCCTCTGTTGGCGTAGGATCTTACCTTGTAGAATCTGGTTTGTTATTATCACGTATGGCTTCCAAAATGTATTTGATCTTAAAGGGCTCAAAACTTGCTGGTGATAAGGATCTTGTTGCAACATTAGAAAATAACAAAAATATTGAAATTATTACACAATCATCAGTGAAATCAATTTCTGGTAATTCTACTCTACAGCAGATCACAATAGTTGATTCATCTGGAGCTGAAAAAGTATTGGATGTTGATGCATTATTTATTGAATTGGGCTCTAAGATTAATCTTGATTATGTTAAGCATTTAGTGAAAATAAATACTAAAGGTGAAATTGAAATAGAGTCTGGTGGTATGACAAGTCATCCAGCAATATTTGCTGCTGGTGATGCTACCACAATTCCATACAAACAGATTATTGTTGCATGTGGTGATGGTTCTAATGCTGGACTTTCTGCATTTAATTATGTTGAAAAATTAAAAGGTAAACCAGGTATACGTGCTGACTGGAAGAAGCAGATAGGCGGCCAAGTTTTCCATTATTAATTTGAGATAAATACTGGTTTGTTGTAATTACAATATGATGTTATGGATTGTAGCAGCAGCGATTGGAATTTTAGTTATCGTAGTTTTAGTTTACAAATACGTTAGAACTTCAAAATATGATACACTAGGATTTTCTATGTATTGCAGAGTTTGTGGAGATAAAATTAATGGCTTGAAATGCCCTAAATGTGCACATAATAAGAATGATTTAAGATAGTCACCATATTTTAAAAATTACTTAAACCATTGATCCAGCGTATGACTTCTTTTTTCAAGACCTTTTTTCAATCGATTTAATGAAGATTGCACTCTTTCTTGCGAGAAACTTCTTTCATTAGCAAGATAATCTACAATACCCGAATAATCTGTGTCTTTAAACTCAATTTTATCTATATCAGACATATCTGGCTGCAGAAAAATTTTTCTTATTTGTTTGTAGTCAATTTCCTTAAGTTCGTCTTGTATTTTTGGTATATCTTCTAACTTACCATACTCCTTAATCATTTTAAGTGCAGTTTTTGGACCTATTCTCTCAAAACCATCAGGGTTGAAGTCAGTACCAACAAGTATACCGATATCAATTATTTGTTCACCAGTAATACCAAGTGCATCTAAGCTCTTTTGATAACTGATCATTTCAGGTTCGATGTCAATGTACGTATTACGATTTGGAAGTTTCCTTCTACCAGAGTTAGTAAAATTACGAACAAGTTTTTTTGCACCAAATAATACTGAATCATAGTCTTGGCTAGCAACTGCGTATGCCATACCAGTTTTGTTCATATATGCTGCAGTAGCTTCACCATCAGCCTTTGCCTGTATGTATGGTATTCCAAATAAATCAAGAAGATGTTTGGAGTCTTCAACCATTGTATCCTGCATGGATGTTGTTTGTTGTGCATATTTTCTCGCTGACTCAAAATCACCACTCGCCTTAGCCTTTTCATACTTTATCGTTGCTTCTTTTTTACCTAATTTTCGTCGTTGAATTTCTGCAGTCTTTAGCGATGGTGGTTTGCCGTCAAATACGTAGACAGGTTTTATTCCAATAGATAAAAAATTGACATTTCTATACAACAGTCCAGTTAAATGACTTGTCACCCTACCTTTGTTATCTGTAAGATGAAGTCCTTCAGGTCCTCTGATGATAGCTAAAAATTGGTAAATTGCATTATATGCATCAATTGCTATTATTTTTGATGAAAACGATTCAAGATTAGTTTTTTCACGTATTAACAGCGCTTTGATATCTACACCCATATTGGAATATAATTTTCCTTGTTTTTTTGTTTAGTGTTCTTATCGACTTACTATATTAGGACGTTTAACAAAACCGATTTGTCGGGATAGCCAAGCCTGGTAAGGCGGACGCCTCGAAATCTTATACAGGATAGCGTCTGTGCATCCGCACGCGGGGGTTCGAATCCCTCTCCCGGCGCTAGATGTTTTAATACGCCACTACACATATTACGTTTTAACCTGAGATTTTATCATGTCAACGTATATTGTACAAGTAATAATTGAAAATAAACCTAATATCAGTGATCCAGAGGGTGATACAATTCTAAATGATTTAGTTTTAAAAAGTAAAAATTCATCAGTGAAAAAAATTCGTAGTGGAAAAATACTCAAATTTACGGTTGAGGCCAGCAACAAAAAAAATGCAGAAAAAATTGTTGAAAATATTTGTCAGGAATTAAGGATATTTAATCCACTTGTAAGTAATGTTGTAATTGAATCTAAAACAGATTAGTTTTTCTGGATATTTTTTATTGTTTTATCAACTAATAATTTATCTCTGAGAAATCCAGTCAAATCAGTCTGTGTTATAACACCAGCCAATTTGCTATTATCTAAGATAACTAACCTTCGTACATTGTTATTAAGCATCTTTTGAATTGCATCTTCAATTTCTGTTTCTGGTTCAACCCATCTAAAATTACTTGACATTATTTCCGAAACAATCACTTCAGATGCTTTTTTATCATCTGCAGCTAATCTTTTAACAAAATCACTTTCAGACAAGACACCAATTGGGATGTTGTTTTTCATTATTACGAGAAAACTAACATCTTTTTCAGAAATTAGCTGTGCTGCATCCAATGCAGTTTTATCATCTTCAATTGTAACAACATTTTTTTCCATTATGTCTCTAATTTGTCCCATATCACACTTGTTTTTTTTTACAAGATAAAAAGGTGGTCATGTGTACCAATTTTATAGGTGAAATTATAACCAAAATTGTGAAAGTCGGGGTAATCGTTTTTCCTGGCAGTAATTGTGACCGTGACATGTTCCACGTTTTAACTGATGTTTTTCATTTGAATACACAATATTTTTGGCATGAGAAGGGTTTACCTGATAATATTGACGCAGTTGTTTTACCAGGTGGATTTTCATACGGTGATAGGTTACGTGCTGGTGTAATAGCTGCAAACAGCCCAGTAATTGACGATATTAAAAAATTAGCCAATAAAGGGATTCCAGTTTTAGGGGTTTGTAACGGATTTCAAATTTTAGTTGAATCCAATTTATTACCTGGCGTTTTACTAAAAAATGACACATTAAATTTCATGTGTCAGTGGACAAATTTAATTGTAAAAAATAACAAGACCCCATTTACAAATAAGTTATTATTAAATCAGAAAATACCAATACCTATTGCAAATGGGGAGGGCCGATATTATGCAAATTCCAATTTATTAGATGATCTAAAAAAGAATAATCAAATAGTTTTTACATATCAAAATCATGTGAATGGTTCAGCAGAACAAATCGCCGGCGTGTGTAATGAGGATGGTAATGTTGTTGGAATGATGCCACATCCTGAACGTGCTACTGAAAGTTTGATTAATCCATCAGACAACAAACCATCATCACTAATTTTTGAATCATTAATAGATGCGATTGGTGTAAAAAATTGAGTTTACAAAAACATGAAATAAGTTACATCAGAGATACGGTAAAAAGAAAGCTGACTAATACTGAATTACAAATTATTGCTGCTGAATGGTCAGAACATTGTTCGTACAAATCATCAAAGAAACATTTGAGTATACTACCAACTACGGGTAGAAATGTAATAATTGAGAAGGGATATGATTCTGGTGTTTTAGATGTTGGTGATGGTTATGTTGTTACAGTACACATTGAAAGCCATAATCATCCATCTGCAGTAGAACCATTTGGTGGAGCAGCAACAGGCGTTGGTGGTGTAATTCGTGATATTTTATCAGCTGGAACACGTCCTATTGCAATACTCGATGGATTACGTTTTGGTAATATTGAAAATGACACCCATGCACGATGGCTTTTCAAAAATGCTGTTTCTGGAATAGCAGACTATGGAAATTGTTTAGGAATTCCAACTATTGGTGGAGAAGTAGAATTTGATGATTGTTATAAAAATTATGCATTAGTTGATGTTGCTGCAATAGGATTTGGAAAAAAAGATCGATTGATAAAAAACCATGCCACCAAAGATGATTTAGTTGTTCTCATTGGTGGTCCAACAGGTCGTGATGGTGTAGGTGGTTCACAGTTTGCTTCTGATTCACTTGAAAATGAAGATAGATCTGCGGTGCAAATTCCTGATCCATTCATTGAAAAATTAATTATAGAAACAATTCTTGAAGCAAGAAATGAAAAATGTATCAATGCAATGAAAGACTTGGGCGGTGGTGGTTTATCATGTGCAGTTTCAGAAACTGCTGAAAGCTTGGGAATTGGAATTGAATTAAATGTTGATAGTGTTCATACTAGAGAATCTGGATTATCACCAGATGAAATAATGACTTCTGAATCACAGGAAAGGATGTTAATAATAACGGATAAAGAAAAATTACCAAAATTGAAACAAATTTGTGATAAATTCAGCGTAATCTGTTCAATAATCGGGCATGTTACAGAAGATAAAATGATGCATGTGAAAAATGGTAGTGATACACTCGCACTACTTTCTGCTGAATTTGTTGCACGTGCGCCACTGCTTGATAGAAAAAAAATAAAACCAAAATATCTTAAATCAATCAAAAAAGAAAATAAAATGGAAAAAATATTAGACTATTCAGAAATAATTCTAAAATTACTTGCTAGTCCAAACATAGCAAGTAAACACTGGGTTTTCCGTCAATATGATCATGAAGTTGGGATTAGAACTGTTATAAAACCAGGGCGTGACGCTTCCGTCTTAAGATTGGATAATGGAAAATTTCTTTCAGCAAAAATTGATGGTAATCCAAAACATTGTTATCTTGATCCTAGGCATGGTGCAATTGGATGCTTTGAAGAAGCTTGCAGAAATGTTGTTTGTACAGGTGCGAATCCAATCGGCATGGTTGATCATCTTCAATTTGGTAATCCAGAGGACCCAGAAATATTTTGGACGTTTATGGAATCACTTGAGGGATTAGCGGAATATGGGAAATTTTTGAGAGTACCATGTGTTGGTGGCAAGGTTAGTTTTTACAATGAAACTCCTTCAGGTCCAATTAAACCAACACCGCTTATCGGTGTTTTAGGAATCATAGATAAAACTCCATTTTTACCAACTCAACCAATTGATGGTGATTATTTAATAATTATTGGGAAAACAAAGGACGAACTTGGCGGTTCTGAATATTTTGAATATACTCATAAATTTATTGGTGGAACTTGTCCATGCGTTGATTTTAAAGATTCAAAAATTAACATGCAAGCGGTATTGTCATTAATAAAAAATAGATTAGTTAAATCAGTGCATGATTGTTCTAAGGGTGGATTTGCTATAGCAGTATCTGAACTTTCAATTTTTGGTAATATTGGATGTAATGTTGATATAGAAAGCATGCCAACTACGGAAAACCTTAGTTCAGAAAAAATATTATTTTCAGAAAGTCATTCTCGTTATTTGTTAGTTATTGATCAAAAAAATTTAGAGTACACAATACAATTTCTTTCTAAGAAAAAAACACCATTTGCTGTTTTAGGGAAATTTACTGGCGATCATGTTAACATTATGCATAAATCAAAAAATTTGATTAAAACCACTGTTGATATAATACAAAAAAGATATTTCAATGGGTTAGAGGATTTGTTGAAACATGGTTAAGGAAAATTGCGGTGTTGTTGGAATTTTCAGTCTAGATGGAATTAATGTAATCCCCATGTTAATTGATTCATTACGTGCATTGCAACATAGGGGTCAAGAAGCATGGGGTATTGCTGTACCTAATAAAACACCTTTAAAGAAATTAGGACTTGTTTCATCCTCTGCATCTGAATTTAAGAAAATCTCTGAGGAATATTCATCATTTGCTGCAATTGGTCATGTTAGATATTCTACTATTGGTAAGAGTAATTTACGTAATGCACAGCCATTAAAAGTTAAGGATCTATGTATTGCGCATAATGGGACTATTTCAAATGTTGAAGAATTGTCTAACATGGTTGGTGGATGTTCATTCACACCACAACATGCCAGTGACACATTGGTTGTTGCACAGCGTTTAGTTTCTCTAATGTCTGAAAAAGGAAAACTTGGTCAGGCATTATCAATTTTAAAAAATGATATGGTTGGTTCCTATTGCTTTACTTTTCTTTCTGACGATTCTTCCGTTTTTGCTGCACGTGATCCAAAAGGCTTCAGACCAATGGTTATGGGAAAAAAAGAAGATGGTAACACACACATAGTTGCATCAGAATCATCAGCACTGTCTGCAATTGGTGCTAGGTTAGAGCGAGATGTTATACCTGGCGAGCTTATCAAATTGAGCAAAAATGGTGTAGAGACTGAAATGTTTTCAACTGACACATCTAGAGCTCATTGTTCTTTTGAGTTTACATATTTTGCACATCCATCAAGTAAAATGGAGGGTTCTAACATATACACAGCAAGAAAAAATATTGGCAGATTTCTTGCAAAAAAATTTCCATTCAAAGATGCTGATTTAGTTATTCCTGTTCCTGATTCGGCTAGGCCAGCTGCGTTAGGCTATGCACAAGAACTTGGAATTCCTTTTGATGAGGGATTGTTAAAAGATCGTTATAGCAAAAAAGGTCCGCTTCGAAGTTTTATTGAACCACACCAAACTGATAGAATTGAGATCAATAGATGGATTATTCCAATTCAAGATATTATTGAAAATAAACATGTTGTTGTTGTGGATGATAGTTTAGTTAGAGGTACCAGTTCTCGTGCAATTATCAATGCATTACGAAAGAGTGGTGCACGTAAAATCAGTCTCGTTATAACATATCCACCAATTAAATTTCCTTGTTTTGCTGGAATAGATTTTCCATCCCAAGAGGAGCTAGCAACATATACTGACAATAAAGATTATTCAGACGAGCAAATTATAGAAAAAGTACGAAATGATATTGGCGCTGATTTTCTTGGATATAATGATCCTGAAAATCTTGCATTAGCTATCGGCATTCCATTAGATTCTATGTGTTTTACATGTGTAACTGGAAATTATTCTTCGTTAGGGATAAAACCAACTTTCAATACTCAAGTACAAATAATGGACAGGAAATGAATATTGTATACGTACTAGTACAAAGTACAATCGGTCATGAGATGGAAGTACTAAGTGATCTGCTAAAAATTGATTTAGTCAAAGAGGCAAAGGGCACTTTTGGCTATTATGATATTCTTGTTAAAATTGAGGCATCGTCTGGAAAAGAAATTGAAAGTGTCATCACAAAAAAAATAAGAGGTGTTAAAAATGTTAATACAACTACAACACTTTCTGTAATTTCAGAACAAGAAGATTTATGATTTTATTCACTGATATGATTTCAATATACTAATTTAGCCCTTTATTATCTGCGAATCAAGTTCAATTAATTGCTCTTCAATTTGTTCGGGCGTTTCACTACCATATGTAATTAAAATTCGATCACCATCTTCAAAAACATAATTATTGATATCTTTTACACTTTGATGATTTATGTAATATTTTAGCGAATAATCTTCATTAGTGCAAAAATTCCTACCGTCAGGGAACATGTAACATTCATGATTAATTCCGATGTTTATGGTATCGAACAAATAACCAAGTGGTACTCCCGATGCATGCCTGTGAATTGTAGTACCATCACTTTCTTCAAAATGAATCCAACTACTTTTGATTTGATAACTTGGAACAGCAAAGTCAAACCTGTCACCAAATATTCTTACAAGTAAGGAAGCATGCTCATGCTCATCTCCCAATTTACCTGCACCTAATGGTGCACCAGGTATATTAGCGTCCATTGTAATAAATTCATAACTTGCATACCCAATAATCAATGCAATTAGTGCTAGAATGCCAGCAGCTATCAGGTTAGTTTTTCGTTTAGCCTTTGTTCTACTGGCCGCATAATCCTCTCGTTTTTCACGCCTCTCATCTCTGATCTTTTTACCCATTGACGGTCAGATTGATATTTTTACCCTATATAACACATGAAATTACTGACTAGTTTTCATAATTACATACAGTAAAAACTTCAATACCTAATACTCATTTTCAGATTATGGTTCAAGAGAAATTTCCATTTCTAACCATAGACGTCCTTTCACCATAGTATATTCATAGTTTTTATTTTGAATGTTAATTTTAAACAACTCAAAAAGCACTTGTGGTATATCTTCCCAATAATCATCTTTTGTTTCAGCCTTCAATATATCATGTTTTTGTATGTTTAGTAACCATTCATGGATTTCATTTTCAGCCAATGAGTCAGCCGAGTTATATCTGTCACCAATAATAGTCTCAACATGTAATTTCAATTTTTTCAATTGTTATTGATGATGCTAATATATTAATTGAATTTTATATACGTAATAACATTGTCAAAATGCATTTTTTGTGATATGCTAGATGGAAATCTTTCTTGTCATATGATTTATCAAGATGATGATTGTATCGCAATTTTGGATAAATATCCTATTGATAACGGTCATTCTCTCATTATCACAAAAAAACCATATGAAAAAATAACTGATATGGATGTGGATGAAGTAGCAAAATTATTTTCTAAAATTCCAAAAATTGCTAATGCAATTATTAAGGCAACTAATGCTGATGCATTCAGTATTGCACAAAACAATGGCAAAGCTGCCAAACAGATTATACCACATGTTCACATACACATAATTCCAAGATACAATATGACAGGAACATTATGGACGAAGAGGAAGATTATGAAAGATAATGAATTAGATATAATGGCACAAAAAATTAAAAATTGTCTAGAATAATCATTCAATTTGAATAATTTGGATTGTAACGTAAAATAGCACCAATGTTACCAAGATTAGATACCATAGAACCGTGTTCGGACACACTAGAAATTACTTCAATTCTAGTTCCTGTTTTTGCACTTAGTAATGAAAGATAATCTACAATGTCTTGATCTGTTACTACTATATCTAATGATTTACAAGATAAACATGGTGAGTTTTCAAGTTCAGTTTTAGTCTGGATTACTTTTGCTCGTTCAATAATTTTTTCCTGTATCTCATCACATCTATTGCATTTAACTTCAATTCTATAAAGTCCAATTTTGTCTGCTACTATGATTGTATCAACAACATTATTTCTTAGATAGTTTATAACTTCACTCAAGCCATATGCTCCTAATCCAGAATTACTATTGATTTGTTTGAACAGTTTTTCAACGATTTGTTTTTCTTCAACCAATCTAAAATTAGAAAGAATATCAGATGACTTATCAAAAGCTTCTCTTACTCCTTCTGATCCAGCATATGATGCATCTATAGTTGAGATAATCATATCTTGCAATCTATATTCTAAATAATTATCATTAACAAATTCTTCTTTTGTAGGTCCAGGACCAGAAATGATCAGACCTTTAATAGGATAAATATCAATAAAATATTCTCGTGTAATTTGGGCTATCCTGTTAAAATAATATGTAAGTTCCATCTCTCTTAATTTTTGAAATCTTTTTGCTGATTGACCACCTTGTCTATGTTTACCTGCAACGCCAGAGCTTGTTTCTTTCAAAACTTGAACTTTATCACCATATAAAATTCCCCAACCAGCATCTTTTGCGTCAATTGCCAAAAAACCAATTAAGTTATCATCCTTTAACATATCTTTTAAGATATCAACATGGAAATGATCATCACATCTATACAAGAATGTTTTTAGATCTTTTGGTGGATCAATTTCAAATATTTTTACTATTTCACTACCAAGAGGTCCACCTTCTTCTCTTGGCAGTGCACCACAAAATATTACCAATCCTCTTTCAGGAGTTTTTTTATATAATTTTAATCGTTGAAGAACTTTTGATAATGAATCAACAACATGTGTACGAGTGACATCAGATTTGATATTATCAGCAGTACCTTGTTCCTCCCTTAGATTTGTTATTACTTCATGTAGTTGTTTGCCTTTTGGAATATAGACAGTTATTAATTCAGTTCCACGCCCTGTGAATTTTGATAGTTCTTGTAGGGTTTTTCTTATCTTGTAAAGCTTAACTGAATCCTGCTTTTCTATTTCTATTTTTGGCAATTGTATCTATCTATAAATTATTAATATTAAGGTAAATATTTTTGATAAATGATTTATAGAATTTAGTCATATTTTATGATCGGTATTACTTGATCTAATTTTCAAAATTTAATTGAGATAACTTAAATATCTATTTTCTTTCAATCAAACATGTCAATTTTGGTCCAGGCAACTAAGTTCGTTCAAACTGTTCCTAAATCTGTATTGGCCATTCTTGTTACTATATCCATAGTTGGATTTTTTGCTGTCGGGTTCGATCAAGGTCATATTTTTAGCTTAATCTATGGCGAATCATCTTTTACAGAACAATTTCTGCATGAACTCACTCATGATATGAGACATGCAGCAGGATTTCCTTGTCACTAATTCAAACTTAATTCATCTTCAATTATTTGGATAAAGTGTTACTTCTGATTTATTTTCACTAATAGAAATATTTGCTTTTTTGATTCTACTACGATATAATTTAATTTTTTTTCCAGCATCAGTCATCTCAAATCTTTGAATTTCTACTAATGATAATTTTTCAAGGTTTGTGAGTGCTTTATAGGTAGATGATAGCGAAATTTGTAATTCGTCAGATATTTCAATTGCATCCTTTGCAGCATTAACAATCGAAAACAATACTGCATGTGAGCAAGTAGTTGTAAGTATTTCAATGATTCGCTGATTAATATCATATTCATCGAGTTCAAGTAATGTTGGCTTTGGAAGTATGCCTTTCATAAAAATCAGTTAGCAGTTAGTGAAAGAGTCGGTTCTGGTTTTTTTATTGATATTTCTGCTCTATTGATTCTGCTCCGATAAACTTTGAAACGCCTTCCTTTTTCTGATAAAATAGTTTTTTCTACTTTTATTAGTGTTAAATTTTCTAAATCTGATATTTTTTTATAAACTGAACTTAAAGGAATTTTTAATGACTCAGAAAGATTAGATGCAGTTTTACCTCTATGTATCATTGAAAAAAGAATTGTTCTTGATTCAGCATCAGCTAAAGATTCAATAACTTTTTGAGTTATATCATATTTTTTTAATTGTGGAAGAGTGATTTTATGTTTCAATACAATTCGGTTCAATAATTATGTATATAGGTATATTGCAATTCCTTATTCTAATAATATAGAATAACTCTGAAAACATTCTATAATTTATTTTACTTGAAATTATGTTGTAATACTATTAAGTTCATTTTTTTCGTCTGCTTGTTTAATTTCTCTAGCAATACGACGTCCCATGCTCATTGGTTCATCAAAAATTAATGAAGTATATGGTGAACCATTCATGAAAATATTTGTTCCTGCTACAATTCTAGCTGAAAATTCAAATGCACTGAACTGTGCATTTTCATCATATACACCTTCTATACAAAATGGTCCATTCATTCCAGGTGGAACAAGTTTTGCAGATGCCTTTACAAAATTTTCAGCCATCGTATACACTTCATCTAATAATGATTCTCTCAAAACTAGCGGACTGTTTCCAATTACGTTAAAGGATGGAACCTTTTTTGATTTTAATTGTTGTTCTGATGGAATTCTTCCAAGACCTTCAATATCTGATTCATGTCTTTGATCAACTCCAAAGAATTCTAATTCATTAGTTAATGGTGAGTAAAAGAATTGTAAATAGGCTAAAACCCCTGCTGCATATTCTTGAATGTATAGGGTTTCATCTTTTGAAATTACTCCTTCAGAAATTAATTGATTTCTTTTTGTGTTATAATCTTCTTCATTAGCTGCCATGAAATATCCTTTACCCCCAGCAGCTCCTTGCCTTTTTACAATTACTAATTTTTCAATATCTTTTGGGTCTGTTACTGGTTTTGGCATTGGAAGAGCTGCTTCTCTCATGAGTTTTTCTTTCATTTCTCTATCTGATTCCCATCTAAGAATCCATTTGTTTCCAAAAACTGGTGTGTTAATAGATTCAATCTCTTCAGAGCTCATTTGTGCAATTAATGTTCCATGAGGAATTAATATCGCATCTTGCTGTTTGAGTTTATCTTGTATTTCTTGATTCAATATATCAGAAAATTTTTCAACAATGATTAGTTCATCAATAAACTTGAATCTTCTGTATAATTTTTCACGTTTTTTCTCACAAACAAGAATTGTTTTAAATCCTTCATCTTTTGCACCTTTTAAAACTTGAAGGGCACAGTGTGAACCAAGTGTTGCTACTGATACCAATTGCAATATTACATTATGCACATGCACATATGAAACTATGTATCAAATTATTGAACAAATGTGTATCTAACTATTGATTTTCAGTCGATTAATAATTTAGTATTATTAATAAACGTAAAAAAATTTCTAATGATTATTAAGTTACACGTTAGTAATGCAACTAATTTATACTGGTAGTGCAGCGATCCCTTATTGCAAATCTCAGCATCAACAATTACTATTAAGGATGAAGCAAGAAAACAAATTTACCTCCAAATCCTATCTGACCAATTTTGTATGGGAATAATATCTTCAATTATCGATGGACCTAAAACTGCAGTTGAGATTGCTAAAACAACAAGCATTCCAATTAGCACTGTTTATCGTAGATTACAGTTTCTTCAAGAGAATAAAATGTTGAAAACTTCTGGTGGATTGAATAAGGATGGGAAATATTTTGTATATCTCAGTAAATTAAAAGCAGCCTCAACCTTCTTTGATGGCTCAGAAATATGGGTTTCAGTTACACCAAACCTTAATTTTACAATTAACTGACAATTACTAAAAAAACCATAATAAATACTCAAATTTCAAAAGGGAAGTATGGCTGAAACTGAATTAGGGGAATGGCGTAGAACACATTATTCAAAAGAATTGGATGCGTCTATGGCAGGATCAGATGTAACAATAATGGGTTGGATTTCAAGCATGAGAGGCCATGGTAACATTACATTTCTAACTCTTGTAGATAAAATGGGAACGATCCAAGTTGTTACAAAAAAGGGAGAAAGCCCAGACGATCTAGTTCAAAGCATATCCAAACTGAAGGAGCATTCTTCTATAGGATTAATCGGGACGGTGAAAACATCTGAGAAGGCACCAAATGGAATAGAAATATTACCAAAGGATCTTAGAATATTTTCATCAGTTGAGAAGATTCCACCATTTGATCCACATGCAAAAACTGTAAAAAATATTGATACACGACTTGAGATTAGAGCAATTGATTTACGACGTAGTACACTGCAACAAGTTTTCAAAGCACGAAGTAACGTACTCAAATCAATACGTCGGTATTTTCATGATCATGATTTTACTGAAATTAACACACCAAAAATGATTGCTACTGCCACAGAAGGCGGTGCAGCATTGTTTCCAATTTTTTATTACAACAAAGAGGCGTTCCTTGCTCAGAGTCCACAATTGTATAAGGAACAGTTAACGATGAGTTTTGAGAAAGTTTTTGAGATCGCACCAATCTTTCGAGCTGAGCCATCCAGAACAAACCGACATTTGTCTGAGGCAATATCTATTGACTTTGAGGAAGCATATGTTGATTATAACGATGTGATGAGTAGAATTGAGCAAATCATAAAACAAACAATTTTGTCAATGCAGGAGTTTTCTAAAGATAACGATGATGTTGAATTTACAATTCCTGAGATCTCAGATACTATTCCACAATATACTTATTCTGATTTATTAGAAAAAATTCAAGCCACTGGTGCTAAGAGTCAATGGGGTGATGATTTGTATCCAGCGCAATTAAACAAAATTGGAATAAATGGTTTTTACTTTATCAAAGATTGGCCTGTTGGACCAAAGCCATTTTACGTGAAAGTAAGTAAAGAAAACCCCAAGATTTCTGAGTCATTTGATTTAATGTATGGAGACTTGGAGCTTTCTTCTGGCAGCACTAGAATTGCAAAAAAATCTGAGCTTGAAGATAGAATGAAAAACAAGGGAATGAAGATAGATACATTTGGTTACCATCTAGGCGTTTTTGATTATGGTGTTCCACCACATGCTGGATGCGGAATTGGTCTTGAGAGATTAATGATGGCGCTCACAGGAATTGAAAATATTCGTGATACAACATTTTATCCTAGGGATGTTGATAGATTAACACCGTAATGCTGTAGGTGAAAAATTTGGTTAGTGAAGAAGAAATTGCACATGTCGCAAAATTAATGAAAATTGAACTTGAGGATCATAGTAGTCATATCAAAAGAGTACAAAAAATGCTTGAATATTTTGATATTCTAGATAACGCTAATGTTGAATCTGAAGAAATCATTGTTCAAGAAACTGATTTAGATAAACTAAGAGATGACAAATATGTTCCATACGATAAAGACTTGTTAAAATTTCTAAATAGTTATCAAGGAAAGTATGTCAAAGCACCAAAGTTGAATTAAGATGAATTTAGGAATTAGTGCATTAAATTATGTAAATGGAATAAAAAATAATGAATTCACTGTAGAGGAATTCATTTCTGAATCGCTTGATCATATTAAACAAGTTGATGAAAAACTCCATGCATTTTTACGAATAAATGATTTCGCAATAAAAAACGCAAAAGAGATTGATGCTAAAATAAAATCAAACCAGAATGTTGGGAAATGTTATGGAATGCCAATTTCTATTAAAGATAATATTTGCATAGAGGGCTCAAAAACTACTTGTGCGTCAAAAGTTTTAGAAAATTTTATTGCACCTCATACATCTACTGTAGTTTCTAGATTACATTCTGAAGATTCAATAATAATTGGAAAGACAAACATGGATGAGTTTGCAATGGGTCTTAGCACGGAATTTAGTGCGTATGGACCAAGCAAAAATCCCTGGAATAATGATTTTGTTCCTGGCGGTTCTTCTGGTGGAAGCGGAGTATCCGTTGCTGCAAACGAGTGTATTGCATCACTTGGTTCAGATACTGGTGGTTCTATTAGAAACCCCGCAAGTTTTTGTTCAGTGGTAGGGTTAAAACCAACATATGGATTAGTAAGCCGTTACGGTCTTGTGTCATATTCTAATAGCATTGAACAAATAGGACCGATGACAAAAACTGTAGAGGATTCTGCGTTCTTACTAAACATAATTTCTGGTATTGATCCTAACGACAATACCACATTAGATAACAAAAATCAAGATTATCTATCTGATATTGATGCAGGAATAGATGGAAAAAAAATTGGCATAGTGACAGAAATGGCAAATTCTGATGGATTAAGTACAAATGTGCTAGATGCAACTAATGACTCGATTAAGACATTTGAAAAATTGGGAGCTAACTGTGAACATGTATCATTGCAAATGGTTCCATATACTGTTGCGGCATATTATACTATAACATCAACGGAGGCAGGAAGTAACTTAGCTAGATATGACAATGTGAGATATGGATATGAGTTAGATTCATCAGGATTTGAATTTAATTCATACATATCACAAGCAAGAAGTAAGCTTGGTCCTGAAGTTATAAGAAGAATGATCTTGGGCGGCTTTGTGCCATCTGCTGGACATGCCGGAAAATATTTTTCAAAGGCATTAAAGGTGAAATCTAAACTGATTACTGAAATAAAACACGTATTTGAAAAATTTGATTTTTTAATTTCTCCTACAGTTCCTATACAGCCATTCAAATTTGGTGAAAAAATTAATGATCCTGTATCATTCATGATGGTTGATTTTAACACTGTTACTGCTAATCTAACTGGAATTCCAGCTATATCGGTACCATATAAAATTACAAACGGATTACCTATAGGAATTCAGATAATGGCAAACAATCTTGAGGAGCATTCTATGCTACAAGCTGCATATGCATTAGAAAAAACTGTAGATTTACCTGAGGTGCAAATCTAATGACAAAAATAGGTCTTGAGATACATTGCCAGCTAACAAAGCTTGAAAGCAAGTTATTTTGTTCATGTAAGGCTAATTACAGGGAATTTGAACCTAACACAAACATTTGTCCTATTTGCATGGGAATTCCAGGATCATTGCCATTATTGAATAAAAGTGCGGTTGAAAAAGCAACGCTAATTGCAATGGCACTTGATTGTAGAACTCCTGACAAAATTGCATTTTTCAGGAAAAATTATTTCTACCCTGATTTACCAAAAAACTTCCAAATCACTCAGCTAAATGCGTATGGAAATACAAGCATTGGATGGGAAGGTAAAATTTCTGTAGGAAATGTGAAGATAAGAATTAGAAGAATACAATTGGAAGAGGATCCTGGGCGATTGATTTATGAAGGTGCAACTGAAAAAACCAAACTCACATTAGTTGATTACAATAGGGCTGGAACACCATTAGTTGAAATCGTAACAGAACCGGATTTTGAAACTCCTCATCAAGTCAGAGAATTTTTGAATATACTTTCAGATTTGCTTGAAAATTTGAATGTGTCAGATCCTGGTCTAGAAGGTGCAATGCGTGCTGATGCTAATGTGTCAATAGAGGGTGGCTCAAAAGTTGAAATAAAGAACATCGGTTCATTTCATGATTTAGAAAAAGCGGTTCATTTTGAAATAACAAGACAGCAAAGTCTTGCAGAAAGAAAAATTGAGATTGTTCAAGAAACAAGACACTGGGATGATGGTCGAAAAATAACTGTTTCAGCAAGAACAAAAGAGGAAGAAGCTGAATACCGATATCACCTTGAAGCAGATATTCCATGGGTTAGAATTAATGATGGTACAAAAAATCAGTTACAAATACACATGCCTGAAAGTATCAGCTCAAAGAAGGAACGTTATGTATCAAAGTATGGTATTACACCACAGGTTGCAGATATCTTATCTTCAGACAGGTACTTTTCTGAACTTTTTGAAAAGGCAAACAATGAAACTAATGCAAAGGATATTGCAAACATGATTACTACTGATATTATGGGATTGCTTGATACGCGTGAAAAGCGTGATGCATCAAAACTAAAAGGAGATCACATTACAGATTTAGTTGAATACATTAAATCAAATAAAATTACCAGAGCCTCTGCAAAATTAGCTCTGGACGAAGTTATAAAAAATGGAAAACGATTATCAGAGATAATTGAGGATCTTAATTTGGGTCACGTTTCGAATGAAGATGTATTATCTGGTATTATAGCAGAAGTCTTAGACGAAGAAGCAAAAGCAGTAGAAGACTCGAAACAAAATCCTGATATAGTTAACTTTTTGGTAGGCAAAGTTATGCAAAAAACACGAGGTAAGGCAGATCCAGAATTGACGTTATTACTCTTGAAAAAACATCTTGATATTGACTAAAAAACGAATTCTAATACTTGGTGGTGGATTTGCTGGTGTTGACTGCGCTAGAAAATTAGAAAGTTATTTTTATTCTGATTATGATATTGAAATAACTTTAGTTAGTGATGATAATTTTCTGCTTTTTACACCGATGTTACCACAAATAGTTGCGGGAACAATTGCGCCAAGACATATTGTTATGCCGCTTCGTGCATTATGTAAGAAGGCTAGAATATATGAATCGGTGGTCAGAGATATTGATCCAGTTCAACAGCATGTTACTTTAGAGGGTACACCTGAAAAAATCGGTGTTAGGATACATTATGATTATTTGGTTATTGCATTAGGTAGTGAAACTAATTTTTTTGGGCTAAAGAATGTTGAAAAACATTCATTCACAATGAAAACGCTAGCTGATGCCATATCCTTGCGTAATAGGTTAATTGACATGTTGGAACAAGCAGAAAATGAAAAAAATCCAAAAATTAAGAAACGATTACTAACATTTGTTATTGTTGGTGGAGGTTTTGCAGGTGTAGAAACAGCAGGTGAAATTAATGATTTTCTTCACGAGGCTGTTTCTTATTATCATAACATCAAAAGAGATGATGTACGAGTTACGTTAATTGAAGCTGGCACGACTATTTTACCTGGTTTTACTAAAAATTTATCAAAATATGCGCATAGTAGATTAGAAAAAAATGGAATTAAGATATTAGTTCAGAATGCAGTTACAAGTTTTGACGGGAAAAATATTGTCATAAAAAAATTATCTGATTCATCATCAGAATCTATTATTGATTCACATACATTGATTTGGACAGCTGGTGTCACTCCAGTTGAAATTATCCAAAATTCAGTCTTTAAACTAAAAAATGGGAAAATAATTGTAAATGAATTTTTGGAAATACCAAATTATCCTGGTATATTTGCAATTGGTGACTGTTCCCAACTTGATAGTGAAACAAATAACAAATTTCCACCTACAGCTCAATTAGCGGAAGCACATGCAAAATTAACTGCATATAATATCAAACAAATGATTGAGAATAAAGAAAAAAAGAAGTTTGAATACAAATGGAAAGGACAGAGTGCTGTAATTGGTAAACGTTATGGAATAGCAGAAACTATGGGTATGAAAATTACTGGATTTTGGGCGTGGTTGCTATGGAGAAATTATTATCTGACCAAAATGCCAAATATAGAAAAAAGAATAAGAGTTTGGCTAGATTGGAACATAGATTTGTTTTCTAGGATAGATATCTCTAGATATGGTTTCAAAAGGGATACATCCAAGGAATATCGTGAATTGGATGAAGTAGATGATGTGTGGTAATGTGTTTTTATTTATTTAGCAGAAACTTAGTTAGAGTTTCCTTTTCATATTCAATTCCATGTTCTTCAGTACAATGCTTACCAAAATCATCTATGACAGTATCAAGTTCACCTTCACAAACGAAATCACAATCAAAACCATAATCACTGCATACTGCTTTTACCATTTCAATCAGTGGAAAATAGCTGAATATCTATATTTATTTTGCATAATATGACATGGTTAATAGCTAAAATTGATGAATGAACCCCCAAAATCTGGAAGTCCACAAGATCCGCTATGTAAAATATGTCATAAACCACTTAGGGAACATTCCTTTGCAGAACAGCAGGAATGCGCAAAAAAAATCCGTGAGTCTGATTCATAATTTTCATATGTATGCAAATAAGTTTTTTTAGCCTTATTTTTAATCAATTAACTGTAATATGGTTAAAGAAGATAGACATGAATCAGATGAAGACAAAAAAATCAAAAAGGAATCTGATTTAAAAAAATTTCTAAAGAAAAGATCTTTCCTTTATCTTATGTGTGCTGTAGCATTTGTTGTAATTGTTGTACCTGATATGATTGCACCAAGTGATTTGGACAAAAAACTTGTTGAGAATTTGGTTACTGATGAACAAAATACTGCATGGAATATTGTAAAATTGTATAAGGGTACTGATGATGACGGGTTTAATTTATTTGATATAATGATAACACAGATTGAAAATGCATATCCTAACGAAAAAATACTCAAACATAATGATACAATGTTAACAGTTTCTGTAGAAGAAGCTGCAAGAAGTGCAGGTTCTGCATTTTATGAAGTTAATTTTACATTCAAGACATACAATGCTGTCGAGTATTATATTTGGAATGTGAATATTGAGACAGAAGAAATTATTCCAATAAGTGATGGTGCTAGAAAGATGATGAACATTGTGGATTTTTATGATTGATTTTAACCTTATAGTGTACTAATGTCTACTGAAATACTATGACACTACCTGCAAAACCAAAGAGAAACATTCCATTACCAAAGAATATTTTGATTGGGTGTGGCATTGGTGGCGCAATAGTAATTATAATTCTAGTAGTTACTATGGCATTTCCTGGGTCTACTACTACTTCTGACAGTTCTATCTTGGTTGATCCTACAAAAGAACAACAAAGTCTTTTCATTTTAGCGCGTGTTATGATACAAAACACAGGTGATCATCCTTTAACAAATATTACAATTGATTATGGTGATGGTGACAAAGATTTTATTCCAACATTGAAATCTGGCAAAACTATATTATTATCACCACCAGATGGTAATAGTTTACAATTCGTACGGGTAACTGCAGATGGTGGTATTGATGTTTACAAGGCATACAGAGAACCAGTAGCAATGCCTGGAATGATGGGCTCTTAATTTACATATAACGAAATAATATAATACATACTGATTACAGTTGAAATTTTTAACCTCTGGTAAAGTCAAAGACGTTTATGAACTTGATGATGGAAATTTATTATTCAAATTTAGTAATCGTGTTTCTGCATACGATGTAAAATTTAAGGATGAAATACCAAGGAAAGGCGAAGTTCTTTGTAAATTTGCTGAGTATTGGTTCAAGAAACTTGATGTTAGTAATCATTTTGTAGAAAGAAAATCTGACACAGAAATTATTGTAAAAAAAATGGGCATGCTTCCAATAGAATGTATTGTTCGTGGATATTTTTATGGTAGTCTATTTTCACGGTGGAAAAATGGAAAGATTTCTCTAGATAAAGACGCATCAACAGAATTAGCATCAAGACTATCAAAACCAATCTTTGATCCAACTACCAAATCAACACATGACATACCAGTTGATAGAGATGATGCAATTTCAATGGAATTAGTTACTATTGATGAATATGATTGGCTATCAGAGAAATCAATTAAAATTTATAAAAAAATGGCTGCGGTTGCAGATGAATCTGGTTTTATTCTTGCTGATTTAAAATTAGAATTCGGGAAACTAAATAACGAAATCATTTTAGCGGATTCAATCGGTCCTGATGAATTCCGTTTATGGCCTAAAGATACCTACACAATTGGTGAAACACAAGAAGCATATGACAAACAACTTTTGCGTGATTGGTTGACTGAAAACGGCTATCAGAAAAAATTTGATGATGCACGTTCAAGCGGCGAAGAACCTGTTGCTCCTTCTATTCCATCTGACTTGGTTTCTAAAATGACTCAGCGATATGTCACTGCATATGAAAGCATGACTGGTAATTCGCTTTAACTCGATTCTTGTTTTCAGAAAATATGTGTAATCACTATATCTACTGTTGTGCTTTTTATTTCTTGAAATTTTGATCTATTACTAATATTATAGTAGTATTATTATAATAATAGTAGCATTAGGAAATTATTGCTAATAGTTAATAAACTTAAACATGATTTTATTTTAATTAGCACATTCGTACGTATAATATGCCATTGTTAATGGAGAAAAAAATAACAACAAATAGGATTATTTTAACAAATTATGAGATATTCAGAGCGCTTGATGATCCAATACGAGGAAAAATTGTACAATTGTTACATAAAAAACAGTTGAACGTTGAACAAATTAGTCGTCGTCTTAAAAAATTTGGTTACAAAAAAGCGGTGACGACAATACGTCATCATGTTGAAATTCTTAAAAATTCTGGATTAATCGAAATATCCAAAATAGAAGAAGCACGAGGTGGAATTACCAAATATTATAGCTCTTCTGCTAAACTTTTGGATTTTACATTACCAGTAGATTTTGATAAAAACTATTCAAAGCTCATATCAAAAACATCATTGAAGCTTGGCAAAATAATTGGTCCAATCTCAAAAAATTTTTCAAAAACACGTAAAATACAGCAAATTAATTACAATAATTTCATCACTATGGAAATTGTTAATCGAGCAATGACTGATCTGTTAGTAAAAAAGTAATTATTTTATTTCTATAACCAATTTTCCGCTAGTTTTTGGGTCCTGTAGCTTTTTTACCATATTTCTTGGTATATCATCTGATGCCTTATCGCAATTTATTGCGATAGTTCTAGAGCATGTGAATGCACTTTTACGTAATACTATATCATTTGTATGCTTCAGCGTTAACTTATTTGATCCTTTTCCACGTATAGAAAATGAGTGTTCGTCAGCCACGATACTAAATTTAATTTCAGTGGTAGGATTTTGTATCTTTTTTTTGAATTTTTCTGGCAGATCTGCGCATGCAAGACTAGAATTTGTACCAACAATACAATCACCGTTAACGGTCAACTTATCATCCTTCGTGATTTCTATAGTCTTTTTGTGTAACGATAGTATGTTTTTATGTCCTTTGAATGGAATTTCGATTTTCATACTGATCTAAAAAAATACTTGAATAAATACTAGATTTTTTTAACTAATTTATGGATCAAAAAGTTGAGAGACTATTTCAGGAAAAAAACCTTATTTTTATTGCTACAATCAATTTAGACGGGTCCCCTCAACTTACACCTGTTTGGGGCGATTACCAGGATGGTTACATATTGGTAAATACTGCTGAAGGCAGAATTAAACATAGAAATGTTCTACATGATTCGCGTGTCGCAGTATGTGTAGTGTCACATGATAACTCACTTGATATGACTACTATTAGAGGCAAGGTCATATCTATTATTCCAGATTATGATTATAGTCATGCTGATAAATTGGCCAAAAAGTACATGAATTTGGGAAAATATCCGTTTAAAAGACCTGGTGAGAAGCGCATCACTTTCAAAATTAAACCTGAGCATGTATACGTATTACCTGAAATTAGCATGAACGACGGATAACATACGTAATGAATTAGGGGTAACATATAATATATTTCTAAATTCGAGTTTAGAAACATTAGTTATTAACACAGTATTACAACTATCGTTGGTTAGTATTAAAAAAAATAAAAAAAGGTGTTTTAACGCAAAAGATTGATTATCTTCTTCGTTTCTTAGCTGCTTTTCTCTTAGGTGCTTTTCTCTTAGCGCCACCTTTTCTCTTAGGTGCTTTTCTCTTCTTAGCGCCACCTTTTCTCTTAGCGCCACCTTTTCTCTTAGCAGCTTTTCTCTTACCGCCACCTTTTTTCTTACCGGCAGAGCGTTTTCTACGTCTTGCTGCTGCACTTCGCTTTGCAGCTTTAGCGGCAGCATTTCGCTTTCTCGTTCGTGCTGCCTTTTTTGCTGCAGCACTACGTTTTGCTTTTGAAATAGCCATTAATTTCACCCTAAAACATTGTGTTTTATGTGAAGTCAGTCACCACTTTTTGCTTAATTACTGTCTTTTTTTGACAAAATTTCTAAGTCCGATCATGTTTTTTTGATAAAAAGGGGGGTTGAATGTTCATGCCTAGTAAAAAATGATGATCGGTTTGTAAATGACCTAGCATGGTGTTTTTACTATTGGATCGTATATTTAGGAACAAATGTTAAACCCCCCACTAAAATCACTGTTTTTGATAAAATCACGTTATTCGTAAATGGCTTGACATATAGGTGGGGTTGAGCATTTACGCACAAATCAGCAAATTTGTCTACAACTGGTTATTTTGAAAATTTTTAGATGTTTACACCATACCAGTTGTCAGGAATAGGGGCAAATCCAGCGAAGAATACATCAACAAGTATTCCTACAGCGAACAGTATCAATCCAAGATAAATGCATTTTTTGGCCTTTGGACGATCATCTTTTCTTATTGCAAAATATGCAATTATTCCACCAATTATCCCTAAAAAAATTGGTAAAAGATACCACCAATTACTTCTTGGTTTTTCAGGATACATTGTACTTTGTTATTTTTTTGGATTATTTTGAAGTTGTTTTTGTACTTGTTTTATCTCAATTTCTACTGTTTCAAGAGGGTTTTCAACTTGGTTTCTTTTTATTGAGAACATTTTGGGTCTATCGAAATCATTACTACAATCTGGACATGCATAAACAAGCACTCTGTATTCATTGGGAGCCTTTGGATTTGATAAACGAGGATAGTAAACTAGCCTAGAACCACAATCAACGCAATATCGGTTGGCCCTTTTAGTTCTGACCATTGTAAACCTCCTGCATTATTACTAATATGCGATCATCTATTAGATCGTTACAGTCTAAATCCATGCACCATTTAGGTTCAATCGATCAATATTTCTAAATTCGAATTTAGAAATATTAGGCGCCGCCCGTCAGACTTGAACTGACGACCAACGGATTAACAGTCCGACGCTCTACCACGCTGAGCTAGGGCGGCATAGACTTTAACCTCGTCAAAAGCGATTTAATCCTTATGATCAGAAGAAAAAACGATAAATCGTGTTATTTTTCAATTCCTTTTGATTTAGAAAATTTGTAAACGCCATCTAGAAACACACGATGATCTTTATTTTTTACCTTTGATTTTAATTGAATATTTGCAGCAGTTTGTGAAACATCTGTTAAAACTGGTCCAGTTATTATGACATCGTCTCCTTTCACAGTAACTTTTGTAGCTCCCTTTATTAGAGAAATTCTTGGCGCTCTTTCTCCCTGAAAATTTTCAATTAAAACATTTTTGCCTTCTACCTTAACTGTGATAGGAAAATGCGAATATACAATTTTCATTTTTATTGTAAATCCATCAACAACACCTGCGCAAAGTGTTTTGATTAATGATTTGGATGTGTTAAGTATGGCTAAATGTTTTTTTCGTTCACCTGTTTTTTTAAGAAATATTTTATCGTCGTTTATTTCAATAAGAACTGGAATTTTTTTGAAATTTTTGTATACATTACCTAATGGTCCTTTGACCTGTAACATACTACCCTTTAAATTAACTTTAACATCATCCGGTATTTGAATTTCAATTGTGGATTTTTCTATCTGTTTAGTAGACATACCCTATCAAAAATCCTCCAATATTTTTATCTACAGCTTCTTTATGTGACATCACACCTTGATTTGTAGTTACAAGTAACATTCCTCTATCATATGATGGAAGAAATTGTCGTTCCCAAACACCATATTCATCTTTTTTTACTTTAAATCTTGGTGTGATAGCTCCACATTTTGAAATTTTTGCTAAAAGTTTAATCTTAAATTTTCCTCCACGTTTATCATCAATATGTTCAAATTCACCAATATACCCCTCTTTCTTTAGAGTATTGAGTACTTCTATACCGAGCTTTGATGTGGGTACAACAATACAATTATCTTTCCTTCGATCCTCCGTATTGAATAACGTTGTAAATAGATTTGCTAGAATATTATTTGATGGCATATTTCATCTATCCGTTTTTATTAAATCCCAAAGAAACTGCAACCTCTCTAAAACAACGTCTACATAAGTATAGATCATATTTTTGAATAACTGCTGTATAATCACCACATCTTTTACACCATCTAGTACCTCTTCCAATTTTTCTATCGATTCTTGCTGTATAACCAGTTCCACGGTCTCCATATGATCTATCTTTAACCATTATACAATCTGCACCCCAAATTTTTCAGTATAAAATTTAATTGCATCGTCTTTTGTTATTCGATGATTTTTACCAACCCTTGATTTATGTTTACTTCTAAGTTTAATACTAAATCCAGGTCTTGCTAGTGATGCTGAGACCTCTAAACCTAGAATTCCTATTTTAGGATCATATTTTACTCCAGGAATATCAATATGTTCTTTTATTCCAAATGAAAAATTTCCTTCATTATCAAATGATCTTTTACTGATTTGATTATCTTTTGCTTCTAGCAATTTTTTTAATAATTCTATTGCATCATCACCTCTAACTGTTACAGCAACACCTATTGGTTCATTCTTTCTAACTCCCCAGTCTCTTTGGGCTTTTTTTGCATTTCGTGGATTTGGTTTTTTCCCAGTGATTTGCACTAAAGTTTTTTTCCCTGTTTCGATCGGGTCTCCAGATTTTCCAACCCCCATGTTTAATACTACCTTATTAAGAAAGATTTTTTTCATTAAGTTTTGAGTTTGTTGAGACAAGTTATCACCTAATTTGTATTAATGGTTTTTCTTTTCCAACCACCATAGTAATATTTGCAGGAATTTCGACTGTTTTATCATCTATAAGAAGAATAATTCTTTTAGGTAATGTGAATGTACCTTGTTTAATTTCATTAATAATACCAAGTCGTCCAGCGTTTATTCCCTTCGTTACTATCACTTGAGAGTTTTTTTCAAATTTAATTACATCTAAAATTTTTTGTTCAGGAATTTGTAACAGACATGTATCACCAACATTTGTATCTACATCGGTGATTATTGTTCTTCCATCATGAAAGCCTAATTGAGTTTTTCCACCTTTGATTGTTGTTTTACTGTTTACCTTAACAAGTTTTTTAGATTTTTCACCAACATCAATTTTTAATGGTTCAAGTATATGTCCATTTTTAGGTATCAACCTATACACATCTGATGTTCCTTCTAATTCTACAACATCCATTAAACCAATTGAGTGATGTAGTGATTTTTGAATAACACCATCAACCTTAATTTTTCCACTGTAAATTGATGATTTAGCTTCTCTTAATGTTTTTACTTTTTTTATTGTATCACGTAATAGAACTGCAGTTGGAATTGAATTATTTTTTGGATGTGAGCCAGGTCTAACTGTAATTACAAATCTTTTCTCTTTTCTGTTGATCCCCCAAAATGTAGGAGCCATTTGGCGTTTTAGTTTTTTACTACCTGCTATTGAACCCATTATTTTTTCACACTCTTTTTAACATCATCTTTCTTTTTAGCTGCTGATTTAACATCATCTTTCTTTTTAGCTGCTGATTTAACATCATCTTTCTTTTTAACATCCGCTTTCATAGATTTAATTTTTGACTTAGGTTTTTTTTCTAATATTTTGAGGCGCCATTTGTCATTTGTATTTAATGATGTGATAATAACATTTGACGAATGAATATAGACATCAATTTTTTCTCCCTTTAATTTTTCTTTTTTATTACCTTCTATAGCAATACTACTGTTATTAGTTGAGATTTTACTGACTTTGCCTTTAATTCCCTTATATTCTCCACGTATTACATTAACTGTATCATCTACCATAATCCTAGCACTACGTCGTGAATATTTTTTGCGTAGATCCTTTGATAATGGAGCAGAAATTTGTTTATTTACAACTTGGTTCAATGCTCGATAGATCTGCTTATTTCTCATTTTAGTTGGTTTCATCTATACCACCATTGACGCCAAATTAGCTATTCTTGGCCATTTTTCAGAAGCTTCTACAGATACTGGTCCTTTAATGTCAGTTCCTTTAAGTTCACCTTCAGGTGTAATTATAACAGCAGCGTTATCTTCAAACGATACTCTAACTCCGTTTAATCTTCTAATTGGATATTTTTGTCTAATAATGACAGCACCATGTATTTGCTTTCTTAATTCAGCTGGTCCTTTTTTTACAACAACATTACAGAAATCACCTACTGCAGCAGCTGGTAGTCTTGATAATCTTGTTTTATACTTGTGAACGTTGATGATTTCTAGTATCTTAGCACCAGAATTATCTGCGCATACAATTTGTGCACCAACTGGTAGAACTCTAGTTACATACGGTCGAAATTCTACAACTCCCTTGGAAGCTTTTCCACGACTTTTTCCTTGTGACATTATGCTTTGACCTCTACAACAACAAAGGAAACTGATTTTGAGATTGGCCTACATTCAGCAGCTACAACATAATCCCCTTCTTGTATATCTAAGTTAGAAGGAACGTGGGCATGTATCTTATTTTTACTTCGTCCAAATCTTTTGAATTTAGTAAAGTCGATTAATGACTCTCTCTCAATAACAACTGTTCCTTTTGCCTTCGCATTGATAACAATCCCCTCAAATATTTTACCACGTATTGATAAAGAACCATTAAACGGATTATTATTTTCATTTTCAACTGGTTTTTTCTTCGATGCCTTTACTGGTAACCCAATATTTCTTGTCATATTTTCATATCAATCCTATTTAGTATATTATAAATGAACGAATTTTCGTTTATTGCAGTTAAATTTTTTATGAGTATCATATTTTTTTCAATTCATTTAATCTAGTCATCATTCTTGCAATATCTTTTCGTAGTGGTTTGAGCTTGCCACTCTCTTTTCGTAATGTTCCTTTTTTTGATTCTATACGAAGCTTAAAAAGATCAGTACGAACTTGTTTTAATTTATCTTGTAAATCCTTTTCATTGAATTCTCTAATTGTTTTATTTTTTAAATGGCCCATTATTTCAGTTTCTCCTCTTCTTCCTCTAAAGTTACAAGTGTTTTCATTTTCTCTTCCTCTATTTTTATTTGCTCTGTTTCAGTTTTTGCAATTTCTTCTTTTTCAGTTTTTATTTGCTCTGTTTCAGTTTTTGCAATTTCTTCTTTTTCAGTTTTTATTTGCTCTGTTTCAGTTTTTGCAATTTCTTCTTTTTCAGTTTTTGATGATTTATTAAATTGAAATTCTGGTATTAGTTTTTCTTTCGTTGCAATCCTGATCTTGATACCTATTAATCCCATAGAAGTTTTTGTGTGAGTGATATCTTCTGATACAAGGTTTTTTGCATAGTTACCAGCTCTTGGAAGAATACCCTGTGTATGTTTTTCAAATGCAGAACGGTCACCACGTAATTTTCCTGAAACTGTTATTTGTACACCCATTGCACCTCCTTCCATTATTTGATTTAATGTCCACATAGTAGCTCTTCTAAATGCTGTTCCACGTTCAATATGTGCTGCCATTCGGTTGCACATCACACTGGGTGATAATTCTGCTTTTTGAATTTCTTCAACTGAAATTTGTGGATTTTTGAATCCAAAGTCAGATTCAATTTTTTCTGTTAGTTGTTTGATGCCTGATCCTTTTCTGCCTATAACAATTCCGGGTCTTGTAACATAAAGTGCAATCTTTGTTCCAGTAGGTGTCTTTGAAATTTCAACTTTATGAAATCCAGATTCTTTAATCTCTTCTCTAAGAAAATCATTGAGAAGCATCATGTTATAATTGTCTTTAATTGCATTTTTTACTTGTGTCATTTGTTATACCTCTTGTGCTACAAATTCAACGTGAACTAGTGCATCATTTTTTGGTGAAGATCTACCCATTGCACGTGGTATAAAGCGTTTAAGCAGCCTGCCTTTGTGCACAGTTGCATTGATTATTTTCAACCTATCCAAATCCATTCCTTTGTATTCTGCATTTGATTCTAGATTATCTAATAATTTTAAAATTTCAGTGGCAGCTTTTTCCGGGTATCTACCAGACATTGTTCCTGGATCAGATTTATGACCAACTTGATTTTTATATCTTCCAAACGGAATACTTCGTTTAAAATTTACTACATCAAGTAGATAGTCTCTAGCTTTTTCGATTGTTAGCCCTTTCATAGCAACTGATATTTCTCTAGCATGCTTATGTGAAATTGATTTTTCTCTCATTGCAGCACGAACATGTTTAGTCGTGTCATAATTTTGAAATGCGTAATAACGTTTAGGCATATTTCTCACTTTAATGGTACATACAAACTAGATCTTGATGCACCTACTCCCGGCGCACCATGGCTTACACGTTTATTTGTAATTACATATTCTCCTAAATAATGGCTAACCATTTCTGAAGTTATGGTTACAGGAACAAATTCTTTGCCAGAAAAAACATTGACAGTCGTTCCTATCATATATGGTAAAATAATTAGATCACGAAGATGAGTGTTGATAGGAGTCTTCAACTTTCCTTCTTTTGTAGCCTTAATTTCTCCAATTAATTTTCTTTTATTATCATTTATTCCTCTGGTTAAGGATCTTCTAATTCGAGCAGGGAATAACATTAGTAATTTATCTAAAGGTAATTCATCTAATTCTTTCTGTGACAAGCCACGATATGTAAATTCTCTAACCAATTATTCTCACCATTTTTCTGTTAAAGACGTTTTTTGGTCCATATTATAGCATTCCTATTTTAGTTGCTAAATCTCTTGCTACATCAACAGAATCAAATTCAACAAATGCTTTTTTGCCATAAATCGTTCTAGCAGTATTAACAGAAATAACTTTTTCTTCATAAAGAGTGTTTATTGCATCCTTTATTGCTAATTTTGTAGCTGATTTTTCTACAATAAAACAAATTTTTCTCTCAGTTTCTACTAACTCGAATGTTTTTTCCGTAATATACGGATTTAAAATAATCTTGTTTGCAAGTTCTACTCTCATATGACATTCACCATTAATTCTAAATTAGCCGATTTTATTTTCTCAATTTCTTTTAATGCGCTCTTTGAATATACAGTTAATCTAATTGGTACACCGCCAGGCGCTAGATCTAAAACGCTTAAATTTTTAGCTGACTGAACTTCAACTCCAGGAATAGTACCACATGCATTTGATAGTTTATTTGAGTTAGATACGACAAACAGTACACTTTTGCCAATTTTTGTACTTCTTCCACGCAATGAAGATTTTCCTGTTCTAGCCCTTCGAGATTTTAATCTATTAACATCTGGCATTAGATTTAACGAATCTAATATTTTTAACATGTCTTTAGTTTTTGTGACAGATTCTATATTATCAGATACAACGATAGGAAATGTTTTTAGATTTTCAACTTTATGTCCTCTGGCTCCAATAATTTCTTTTGATTGTGTAGCAGCTATCGCTGAACATAGTGCAAGTTTATTTTCTTTTTTATTTAATTTTTTAAAAATTATTTTTTGTACTTTAGGTGGGTGTGCCTGTCTTCCACCTCTTACTGAAGCTACACCACCTGCTTGGCCCTGACGTCCACCACCACCACCACGCATCTTAGCAATTCTTGATACTCCTTGGCCAGTTGGTGGATCATTTGATCTTGCAACAACGTCCATTCCAGCAGTTGGGCGCCTTCCTTGCGGTTGAAATTTATGTGAATTCAGATTAGTGAATGATTTACTAATCAAATCTTTTCTAAATGGTGTTGAAAACACCAGTGGCAATTCTATCTCATTTTCTTTAGCTCCTGTTGTAGTAAATGTTTGAACTTTCATTAAACAACCACCTCTAAAATATTTGGTTTAATTATTTTTTTAGGGGCATTACGTATTTGTGATCTTAATTTAATTAGTCGATTATATGTTCCAGGTACAGACCCACGTAATATTATAAAATCTCCATTAACATTTCCAAAGTGTTTGAAACCACCTGTAGGATTTATTTTGTATTTTATATTTTCAGTATTATCCATAACCATAATTTTTTTGTCATATTCTATTCTTTGATGCAGGCCGCGTTGACCTGCTCTTGGTACAGTATACATTACATACTGTGGAGATATTGGACCGAGAGAACCAACTTCTCTGACGCTTTTTCTTGATTTATGTTGTTTTCTTTTCACACCCCATCTTGTAATAGGACCTTCCCAACCTTTACCTTTAGTAATTGCAGCTGTATCGACAGTTACACCAGCTTCAAAAACTTGATCAATTTTTACATCTTTACCTAATAGTTCTTTCAGAAATTCAAATTGTTTTTTAATGTCTCCACCTTTTACAGACGCTTCAAAAAGATATGGTTTTTTTTGTCCTAAACCAGCGTTTTGAGGAATGACAGCAATTAATGCATAAATCTCCTTAATTTTTTTAATTGATTTTTCTGCATAGTCTAACAAACTTTCTTTGTCTTTATTTTTGAATAACTTAGAAATGTTTTTTGGTAAATTGTCGGCATAAAGATCAAATTCTGCATGCTTACCATTTGGATCTTTTGAATATCCTCTAATCCCAACAATAAGGACTGGTGGTGTTACAATTACTGTACCAAGGCTTACAAGTTGTTTTCCATGGTTTGGTGTTTTTTCACGATCGTCTATATTTACTATCTGTACACATCCAGCTTTGAATCCTGCATGTGCTAGTAATTTTGGTTCATCTGAGTTAACTTTAGGCCATGCTCTTATCCGAGCTTCCATACTTTTAGCTCTACCCCTAGGTAGGTATGCAAGACTGCCTCTACGTGGTGCACTATGTCTTCTATGACCCATAACAAATGAAAAAAGTCGTTGACCCCATTATATATCTACTAAAATTTTAATTTTATTTTGTTTTTTCTTGTTACAGATCTACGGTATAATGATATTATTAATTGAAATAAACATTGTGTAACTTCCTAAAACAAGTCCAATAAATCCAACAACTATTGCCAAAACCAAAAAATTTTTTTTTGCAGCCATTATTTTAGATCATTTATTTTTCATTATAGTTATGATTAATAATATTAATTATTGATAATGTTCCTAAAATTGCTTCTTCTAGGCGTATAGTTTGTGTTCCTTGATTTGGAAAAAAGTTGAAGACATTAGCATTTTGGATTTTCTTAATATTGCTGCCTAGAATATCATATATCCCCTTATTCGTTGTTCCAAATACAATAAGTGTTGGTTCATTCGGATCAGTTATTTTTTTTGCATCTAATCTACTAAAATTTTTTCCTTTTTTTGAAGTTAAGATTATTTTGCCTTTCCAGGTTGATAAAATAGAGAGTAGGTTCGACCTTTCTTTTACGCTATATCCCCAATAATCTTTGATACTGTCTCTTGAAATTTCTTTGGCAGTTAGCTCTGGTTGTGTAGTTTTAATTTGTATAGCAATTCTTGTACCAGATTTCACATTTCCAAAATATTGAATGTGTTTGTTTATTCCAATATCTAGGAATTTTTTTCCTTTATAGTTTATAATTAGCGCATCACGTATATCACCAATTTTTATCATTTTTTGATTTGATGTTGTTAAATGGCTAGAAATATTCAGTGGTTGTAGTACTCCTGCATATTTTAGTAATTGTGTTTTTGGAAATACTTCTTTACGAAAATATTGTGGTGTTTCTAAATATTTTAATGATGTTGATAAAAGTGCTGAATCATTTTTATTCTGTTTTCCATCTTGATAAATAAAAATCTGTTTTACTTTAAAAATTGCACAAGTTCTTGCCATAATTGATATTTTTTTAGTTTTGTTTAAAATAGTTGTTTCATCTAATAACGATGAATCAGGTATTGCAATTGATAAATTCATTTGTTGTGTTGTTTGATGATCATGAAACTATGATGTTTATTTTTCTTCAATTGGATATTTTTTTATTGCTGATTCCATCAGTACCGAAATTTGTTGACCATCTAAGATTTCAAATTGTTTAGTGTCAGTTTTGATTTGAGAGATTTTGATATGCTCAGAACCATCTACATCTTTATTTACCATATTAATCGACGCAATAGCTAACAATTTAGTTTCCTCTAATGTCATTTCAGTTTTGTATTCTTTAGTTAGGAATTCTGTTACTTTATCAGAATCTGCACCGATTGCAACTGCATTATATGGAATGTATGTTCCACTAGGATCAGTTAAAAATAATGAATTCCCATTTACATCTATTCCACCAATAATTAATGATACACCGATTGGTCTGGCTCCTGCATATTGAGTATATTGTTGGCATTGGTCAGCCATATGTTTTGCAACGGTTTCAACAGTAACAGATTCATCATAAACTATCTTATTACTTTGTGAGAAAAATCTTGCATCATCAACTTGACTACGTGCATCTGGAATATAACCTGCCGCTGCTACTCCTATATGCTGATCAATTTTAAATAATTTTTGTGGCTCTGCGACAATCTGTAATTTTCTTGGTCTTTCATCCGCTGCAAATATTATACCATCTTTTGTTTTGATACCAAGAGCTATAGTTCCTCTTTTTACCGTCTCAATAGCATATTCAACTTGATATAATCTACCATCTGGCGAAAAAACTGTAATCGCTCTATCATAACCTTGCTGTGATGGCATCATTTCAATTCAAAGACTATGAAAGTTTAATTTAAGTTTAGTTGTATTACAAATATCTTATGCGAATAATTCAAAAAATGGTTGTTATTTCATTAGCTATTTTTATATCTGCATTTTTCATTCCAACTGTTTATAACATCATTTGTAATGGCAATTTAATGCTGAATTGTTGAAGCATTACTATTATGATCTTAAATTATGTTTATGATTTAATACTTTTTTAATGAATGATATTAATTTGTATTATGACTGAATCTGAAATTAATCTGAAGTTTTCTGAAAAACCAACAGATCTTCAGATCAAGGAATTGAAAAAATATTTTAAGGAAATTCCATTATCTGAAATATTATCCGGTTTAAAATTTGCAAACAATCGTTGGATCGCTAAAGATGCTGGCGTGCTTAAAGTTGGAAGAAAAAGTATTCTACAAAAGGAGGTTCATTCTGTTACTGTGGAACAAGCTCAATGGAGATTAAAAAATTGGAAAATGATGATTGCTAATTACCGTCGAAGGGGCTACAGTTATCCAACAATTTCTCGAATTAAAAAATTACTTATTCAAATCAGCAGGAAAAAATCTAAATCATAGATTCATTTTCTTTCGAAGAATTTTTTAACAGTGTAGTTGGTGGTTCTGGTATACTACTTAGTGTTCTACTTTCAAGAACATCATGTGCTTCCTTGAGTATTGCTTCTGTTTCTTCATTTCCTTGGTCTGTTGGTGTCATTGATTCTTGTGTTAATGATGAATCTGTTATCATGTCACCAAGTGTACTCGTTAAATTTTCCATCGATGAATGCATTTGTGGCATTAATGTAGATATTGATGGAGCAAGTCCTTTGATTAATGACATGCATGGACTTAACGTAACAACAATATCGCCCAATTCTGAAACAGTGTTTAATCTAAGTTTAATCTGCTCCATTGATAATTTTGCATTACCAATCCTATCTCTCACTTTTCTAATTTCTCCCAATTCTGTGGCATATGTTCTTGCCATTGATTCATTTCGCGTTTTTTTTGCTTCGACAATTTTTTTAAAAATATGTTCATGGCTTTGTTTTAATTTATTGTGGGCCTGTTCAAGCCGTAAAATTTGCTGTTCCATTTTTTTTCCTGCACCCTCGATTTTATTTTTTAATGCATCTTCTGGCTTTACTTTATTTAGAAATTTTTGTGATAAATTTATGCTATTTTTAACCCCACGCCAATTTTTACCTATATAACCCATTTTCTTCATTAAATCAAAAAATCTACATTTTGTGGCTTGACTAAAATATTTTGATCTAATTGGATCGAAATATTTTATGTAATTCAATTTTTGAACATAAATAGGCAGTGTTTCAAAATTCCATTCGTTTTTATCTGACTATTTTTTATTTTTGTATGTGAATAAACGATTTATTGTTATTGCTGCATTCCTAGGAATCGTCATTGGAATTGCATTTTTTATCGGTTGCCCAAATAAAGCAATTGGCTGTTTAGCTTTTGATATCGGTCGTTAATTTTCATATTTGAAATTTTTTCTTTGCATCTTCTAGTACAGACAGTGATTTTTCAATATGCTCATTTGTAAGTCTGGCAGTAATTGATATTCTAATTCTTGCATAATTTCGTGGTACTGTTGGATATCTTATTGGCTGTGCAAAAATTCCATTTTTAAAAAGATAGTTACCAAACTCCAGTGTTATTTTTTCTTTCCCAATTATTATGGGGAAAATTTGTGAATTGGAATTAACATCAAATCCCATTTTTTTTAAACCGGTTGAAAATTTCTTAATATTTTTCCATAATTTTTTCCGATTTCTTTCTCTTTTTGTTCCAAATTTTTTTGTTGCATCATGAATTAGAATTTCTGGTAGTGCTGATGTGTAGATAAATGGTTTTGATTTATTTACGCATAATTCTATAATGTTTTTCTTTGATGCAACATATCCACCAAATGAGCCTAATCCTTTACTTAAACTACTGATGTAAACATCTATTTTTTTTGAAAGACCAAAATGATTAGCTGTACCTTTACCATCAGTACCCATAACAAAGTCACCATGTGCATCATCAAGTATAACCATCGCATTATTTTTTTCAGATATTTTAGTAATCATATTTAAATTTGAAAAATCACCATCCATACTAAACACTCCTTCTGTGATTATGAATTTTCGTTTAGCATTAGTTTTTATTTTATGGGTCAAGTCGTTTATATCATTATGATTAAAAATTGATAATTTTGCATTTGTTAGCTTACATGCTTCAATAAGACTAGCATGATTTAGCTTATCACTTAATACAAGATCATTTTTTCCGATAATTGATGATATAACACCAAGGTTTGCCATATATCCAGTTGGAAATATCAATGAACGCTCTTGTGATTTATGTTTCGCTAATTTCTCTTCGAGTATTCTAAATGAACTATCATTACCAGAAACTAGGCGAGAACTAGATTGGTTTTGTTTGTTTGAAAGTTTTGGTTGTGTTATTCCCAAATAATCATTTGAACATAGATTGATGAGAGTTTTTGAATTAATGGTTATGTATGCGCCAGTAATTTTACTATCATGCATTTTTCTATATAGGTTATTTTTTTTAATTTCTTTTAATTCAGAATTAATATATTCAAACTTGCGTTTCAAGATTTATCTCATTAATCATTTTGGCGTCTTTTTTTACTGTATTTCCACCCATTGTTAGATACCCAGCACTAATTATTCCATTTGCCCCACTAAGCAGTAATTTTTGCCCATCGTCTTTTAGGTTAACTTCACGGCCACCAGAAATTTTGATTATTGATTCTGGTAAAAGAAACCTTAGTGTACTAAACACCCTCAAGATTTCTGTAATATCTAATTGTGTTTGAAGTTCTAATGGTGTTCCTGGCATTGGAACCAACATATTCACAGTAACTTCTTCAGGCTCTAATTCTGAAATTTCAAAAATTAGTTCTTCACGCTGTTTTCTGGTTTCGCCAAGACCGATTATCCCACCTGTGCAAAGTTCTAAACCAGCACTTCTGGCGATTTTTAGTGTTTTTACTCTATCATCATATGTATGAGTTGTACAAATTTCTGGGAATTTGCTACGTGATGTTTCCAGGTTATGGTTATATCGTTTTACTTGAAGTTTTTTTAGTGTTTTAGCTTGTTTGTCAGTCAAAAACCCAAGACTGCATTCAACCGAAATTCCAACTTTTTTATTAATCTCTTCAATAATTGTACATACCTTTTTGAAATCAAGTGTGCTAGGTTCCCTCCATGCAGCAACAAGACAAAATGAACTAGCACCATCATTTTTTGCATTTAGTGCCTGTTCAACTATTTCTTCTGGTGGTGGAAGCTCATATCCAGTGATTTTTGTATTAAAAAATGCTGATTGTGAACAAAATGTACAATCCTCACTACAAAAATTTTTTTTAATATTTGCTAATTCTTCAATATCAACTTTTGATCCATGAAAATATCTTGTTATATGATTAGATGCATCTGATAAATCTAGAAGAAGTTCATTGTCAATGTTAAACAATTTAGATATTTTGGAATTAGTTATTTTTTTGCCATTTACAACGTCGTTACGGCATTTTAAGATCAAATCACGTTTCTGATGCATTATTTTTTTTAATTTTTATACATAATTAAGCGTTAACCAACATATTTTTTCAGGTTAACATTATTTAGTAATTAATAGTAGTTACCGAGTAATGAAAAACCAGAATTATTTGTGGCATCCAAATACACAAATGTCAGAATGGAATGAATTCCCAAAGATTGTTCGCGGTGATGGGATGTGGCTTATTGATGAAGATGGAA
Organism: Marine Group I thaumarchaeote; assembly: GCA_013390785.1. Taxonomy (GTDB): domain Archaea; phylum Thermoproteota; class Nitrososphaeria; order Nitrososphaerales; family Nitrosopumilaceae; genus Nitrosopelagicus. Next base: position 37,259 of record JACASW010000004.1, on the reverse strand, counting down.
ATAGGTTACTTGATGGCGTAGCAAGTATGTGGTGCAATGTATGGGGACATTCCAAAAGTGAATTAATTAATGCAATTATTAAACAAACAAAAAAACTTCAACATTCTCCATTGTTTAATCTCACAAATGAACCATCTGAACTACTTGCTAAAAAATTGTTAAAAATATCGCCAAATATGGCCCAAGTCTTTTTTTCTGATAACGGTTCAACTGCTATGGAGATTGCTATAAAAATTGCATTACAATATTGGAACAATTTAGGGTTTAACAATAAAAATAAAATTGCTACACTTGAAAATGGATATCATGGTGATACATTTGGTGCAATGTCAATTGGATATGTGCCAGAATTTTTTTCAAAATTTAGATCTAAGTTATTTTCTACTTTGCAATTTAAAGTGCCAAGAAGCTATAATTTACCAAAAAACGTGATAGAGAAAGAATTTGAAAATGATTGTATTAAAAAAATTGAAAGCAAATTATCTAATGATAACACGATTGCAGCATTTGTTATGGAAAGTGGTGCACAAGTAGCTGGCGGTGTAAATATTTATCCAAAAAACTTTCAAAAACGTGTTAACTCCATATGCAAAAAGTATAATGTATTATTTGTTTTAGATGAAATTGCTACTGGATTCGGTAGACTTGGATCAATGATTGAATATAAAAAACAAAATTGTAATCCAGATATTGTTTCCTTTGGAAAAATGCTGACTGGTGGATATTTAACATTTGCAGCTACATTAACAACAAAAAAAATTTCAAATTCATTTTTGGGTGAATTTTATGAATCAAAACACTTGTTTCATGGTCATACATATACTGGAAACCCTATAGCAGCATCTTTAGCACTTGAAAATTTGAAATTGTATGATAAAACAAAGTTAATACAAAAAATCCAAAAAAAATCAAAGATTCTTGAAAATAGAGCAAATGAATTTTATGAATTAGATGTAGTGGGTGATGTAAGACATAAGGGAATGCTAATGGGTATTGAATTGATAAATAATAATTCAGCAAAAACAAGGAAATCTATAAATAAAATAGTTTTTGAGGAAGGGAAAAAACATAATATTTTTTTCAGAACGTTAGGAAATGTTGTGATGTTGGTACCACCACTTGCAATATCCAATACAGAAATTAATCTACTAATAGACGGTACAATAAAAACAATTAATGGTATATCAAAGATGTTAAAATGAAACCACTTTTTGTTACTGCCACTGATACCGATATTGGAAAAACATTTGTTTGTGCAGGATTGGCTTATGCATTAAAAAAATCAGGTATTGATGTAGGAATCATGAAACCATTTGCTTGTGGTGTTAAACAAAAAATTGGATTTTCATCAAATGATCTGACAATACTGACTAATGCAGCTATGGTTGACGATGCTGAAGACATCATAAACCCATTTTTTTTCCCAATACCTGCATCACCATATACAGCGGCAAAAAACCTCGGTGTTAAAATAGACGTTGAACATGTAATGGAATGTTTTAGAAAATTAGATCAAATTCATGATATCGTGTTAGTTGAAGGAATTGGTGGCATTATGACTCCAATTTTAAAAGAATATGCAATTATAGACCTGATAAAAGATCTTATGGCAAACACAATTATCGTCACAAGTTCAAAGATAGGAACAGTAAATCATACTGTGTTAACTTGCAACATGTGTAAAAATATGAATATTCCAATCAAGGGTTTAATCATAAATAATTTTGATTCTACTGGATATCCTATACCTGAGCTTGAACGAGATCTTAGCGCATTGACTGATTTACCAGTGTTGTGCTCTTTACCACATATGGAAAAATTTAATCTATCTAACTATTCGGCACTTATTCAAGAAAAAATGGATATTTTGGCTTTGGTTAGTTAATGCCTTGTTTTGTTAATTTAATCAACAAAGGCATAATGACGTTCGCCTTTACTCTCAGTCGATGTTTTTACATCGACGATAACGAATTCTTTGTTTGCTGAACGGATATTTTCTTCATATGTACGCTTATTTTCATGAAGTTCTTCGTATTCATCTAGAGAAAGCTTAGTTCTTGGTCCAATTTCTGCTTCAAGATTCATGTCTTTTACAACTTGAGCATATTCAGGTTGTATTACACCGCTGAAGATCATGGCACTAGCCCCACTTCCGTAAGAACAAAATCCAACACGTTTTCCATTCAAATCAATTCCATTTTGGTATTCAAACTCTAAACTACTTCTAAATCCAAGATATAATGATGCAGTATAGAGATTACCAATCATTTTAGATGCAATTAAGGAACTAGCAAGTTTCGATTCGTAAAGCTCAACATATCTTTCTGTATTTGTAAATAATTTTGTAAATTGGTGATCCTTAGTCATAAATTCTGCATCCTCAAGTACTGATTCAATTGTTCCACGTGGATCTTTTGGAATTGGTTCTTCCATTCCTATCTCTTCAATAATTTTTTCCCATCTTGGCAAAGCTCTCCATTCATGTCTAACGAGATAAGCAAGAGCTTTTTTACCCATATTGCTGTATGGAAGATGCATGTTTAGATAATCAACGTGATCAAGAATAGTTTCACCATCCTTTAGTTTGATTAATCCTGTTTCCTTTACTTTCCTTTTATAATCGATTAGTGCATTTTTTACTTGAATTAGATAAAGGAGATTAGAATACTGTCCATGTACAATTGGTGTTTCTTTTCCAAATGGTCTGTAAAAATCATACTCGTTTTTGATTGACGTTGATGTAACTTTAGGATCAAATGATAGTAATCTAGGTTTATCATTCAATAGCATTGCTATAGCACCAGCACCTTGAGTTACTTCACCGCTTGAACCCAGGTCATATTTTGCAATATCTGAAACAACCACTAATGCATATTTATCTTCGGCTTCACCAGCTCTAATCCAATTAGTATTGTCATATAATGCGTATGAACCACTAACACAAGCAAATTTACATTCAATTCCACCACAATGCCCAAAAGTATCTTTGCCGTAAACTTGTTCTAGCATTCCTATTACATACGAATTCATAGCTTTTGATTCATCAAACGATGATTCAGTTGCAACATATAGTCTGCCAATTTTATCAGGTGTTAGTTTATTTTTTTGCATTACTTTTAGACAAGCATTTGATGCAAGACATGCTGGATCTTGATTAGTATCTACAATTGCCATTTGCCCAATTCCTAAACCACGTTCTAATTTATCAGGATCTAATCCTCTTGCTTTAGCAAAATCACCTGCGTCAAGATAAAGTCTAGGAATGTAAATTGAAATATCATCTATACCAGCTGCCATGAGCTAGCCTTTCGAACTTAGAATATATACATTTCCTGTTAATTTTTGCAGATCATATGAGCAAATTTTGATATAAACAGGAATTTACGCATAAATCACTATTTTTCAAGTGATGAATCAAACACTTTTTTAAAAACATCGTACTGTTGTGCGCCAATGATTTTCATCACATTTTTGTTTTGGTCGATCACAAAAAATGTTGGTGTTGCCGTTACACCCAATGCAACACCATCATCATGACTTGCATTAATTAATTTTTCCCATTTTAATTCAGATATACAGTTTGAAAATTTATCCATGTCCAATTCTAATATATTTGCAAACTTGTTAAGTTGTTCAGAAGATACCCAACCAGTACCTTCACCAGCCCAATTATTGTATAAAATTGAATGGTATTGCCAAAACATCTGTTGATCATTTGCACAGTGTGCTGCATTTGCAGCATCTATTGAATCCTGTCCAACTACTATGAAATCTTTGAACAAAATTTTCACTTTTCCGGTTTCAACATAATTCGTTAGAATTGAATCTACTGTATCATGGAAAAATTTGTTACAAAACGTGCATTGATAATCCCCAAATTCAATTAAAGTTAGTGGCGCATTTCTATCTCCTAAAATAGGTGATGAGTTATCTGTAAATGAAGAAAATGTTGGTTTTTTTATTGAACCTATTTCATTTATTGTAATTTCATCCAAAATTTGTGTAGATTCAGTGTCAACCATGTTTGTCATCATCACACCAAAAAATATACAAGCAACTGCAATTACAGCACCAATTCCAAGCGATGGCCAATGAATTGTTAGTTTAGATGACTGTGTAGTTGTTTTTAATGATAGTTCGCTGGAGCCATTTTTTTTGATTTTTTCAACGCGTAAATTTTCAGTGGTTTTATCATCTTCCAAAAAAAAGCTTGGGACTTTATCATTCGAAGATGGTTCTGAATCTGGTTTCATGTTTGCATTAAAAAATCATATAGATTTAGGTCTTTATAACATACAAAAATCAAAAATAACTTGAAAAATTCAATTTGAACATTATAGATCGTTAAACATCAGTATGTAAATAAACGACAATTACTGAAAGTAATTATGAAAAAAGTTTTTGTGAATGGATATGGATCAATTGGAAGTCGTATTGCAAAATTTGTTAAAGAAGATTCTGATATTGATGTGATAGGAATTGGCAAACACTCTCCTGATGAAAAGGTACAGTATGCTATTAATGATGGATTTTCAGTTTATGTACCGAAAGATGAAAGTGGGAATTTCAAAGACTTTGACATCTCAGGATCAATTGAATCTGTTTTAGATGATTGTGACTTAGTGATTGATGCTTCACCAGGTGGAAAGGGAATTTTCAACAGGAAAAATATCTATGAACCAAAGGATATTAAGGCCATTTTTCAGGGAGGTGAGACAGTTTTTAATGACAATGCAGTTGCGGATATTCTTTTTAATTCTAGAGTAAACTATGCTGAAGCATTTGATAAAAAATATGTCATGCAAGGAAGTTGTAATGTAACTGGTATGGGAAGAATCTTGAATCCGCTAAAAGAAAAATACGCTGATTCATTAACAAGATTTGATGTAACACTTGTTAGAAGATGGGCAGATCTTGAACAAACTGATAAAGAAATTACTGATACAATTGAAATGACAGAACAGCCACATCATGGAACTGATGTTAAAGCATTTTTTGGGAATGATGTTCCACTTTTTGTTCGTGCAATTAAAGTTCCTACAAGACAAATGCATTTGCATATTATGGATATACGTTTCAATGAAAAGGCACCAACTGTAGACGAAATTCATACACTATTCAAAAATGAATATGGAGTTGCAATTCTATGGACAGCTAAAGGAACGAAAGATATTCGTAACTTTGCTGAATCTACAAAATTCAATTTCAAGGATACAAACATGCTACATATTCATGCTAATATGACTAAATCGGTAGATGATACGATTCAGTTGATGTATTCTGATGATCAAACTGGTATAGTGATCCCAGAGAACCATATGCTGCTACAAGCAATGCTGTTCCAACGTGATTATAACGATGCAGTAAAACGAACTGAAAAATTGTTTGGTATGGAAGAAAAGAAAAAATTACTGGAAAAACACTTTTCAAAGTCTTAAATTGTTACTTTTTCAATCCTAATTTTTTCAGGTTTGTTACCTAGAACTCTTTCTACAATAATACGAAGTGGTCCTATCATTATTCTGTCACCTTCTTTTGGAATATCACGTAATTTTTCATGCAATAAACCACTCAATGATGCATAATCATCGCCCGGTGGTATTTCAGTTCTAAAAATTTCATTGATTTCATCAATTTCGATATCACCATTAGTGATTATTGTGTCAGCACCTTCTCTCTGAAAATTAGATTTTGTTATATCGGTTTCATCATGTATTTCACCAACAATCTCCTCTACCAAATCTTCTAGGGTGACGCATCCTTCAACACCACTAAATTCATCTATAACTATAGCCATATGCGCTTTTCTTCCCTGCATCTCTTTCAACAGATCACTAACTTTCTTTTCTTGAGATACAAAGAATGGTTCTCTCATTACTTGCTCTAATGTAATCATCTTATCATCATCTTCAAGGCGTTTTAGAACATCTCTCACATGAATAATTCCAACTATTTTATCTCTATTTTCTGAATAAACAGGTATTCTTGAAAAACCATTTTTATTTATTTCTGGCAGAGCTTCAAAAAGCATCATTTTTGATCTTAACATGAATATTTTAGGACGCGGTGTCATAACTGATCTTATAACAATGTCATCAAAATTTAGTGCGCCATGGACTAATTCACTTTCCTGTTTTTCAATCGCTTTATCTTTTAATCCTTGATCAACGACCTCTTTAATTTCATCTTCCGTTAATCCAGGTGGTATATCACTACTACCTGTAAGTCTCATCATCCCTTTTGTGATTATTTCAAACAACCATACTATTGGAAAGAATGCATAGCTAAAAGCTAAAATAATTCTACTATTTCTTACCGCAACTTTCGTTGCATTTGCATTACAGTATGTTTTTGGACTGATTTCACCAAAAACCAGAATTAGAAATGTCATAACTCCCACTGCAATTGCTAAACCCTCATCACCAAATAATTTCAATGCAATATCAGTTGCTAATGCAGTTGCTGCAATACTGGCTAAATTATTTCCTAAATTAACACTAGACATCATTCGGCTTGGATTAGATTTTAGTTTACGAAGTGATTTAGCACCTTTGACTTTATTCTTAATCAGTTGCTCAATTTTTGAAGGTCTAATACTAACTAACGCAACTTCTAAACCGCTGAAATAACCAGAAAGTCCTATCAGTGCAACTAGTGCAGCAATTTCGTATGTAATATCCATTTTAGTAATTACAAACTCCTATGACAAAGATCTTAGTCATTAATTGAAAATACACCACATTTTCTTATGTTAACAGTTGATCAAAGGTTCTTTTAAGGTTTCACATTTCTAGTGAATTCATTTGAATACAATTATCGTTTTGGTGGCTTTGCAAACTTGTTCGTTGGGTCATTGTGATAATTTATTGGCAATAATGGTTCTTTCTGCCTGCCAGTTAAAATACCAACAATTTCATCATCTTTTTTTATGATATTATCGTTAAGCAGTTTCTTTATACCAGCTGGAACTGCACCAGAAGCCATTTCACAATCAAAGCCATTTAATCCTACTACTGACATTCCATCTAACATCTCCTTATCTGTTACACTGATAACAATTCCATTTGTATATTCTAATGCACGTAATCCTTTCAGTATATTGGATGGTTTACCAATTTGTATTGCAGTAGCTTTTGTTTTAGGCCGTATTCCGTTATCATTCATTTTAGTATAATACTGTTCAATCAATTCAGTGTCAAAATTTCCATTGTTCCACCGTAACTCAGTATCCTCAAATTTCCCATTATACAAAACATCCAGAGTGTTAGCACCTTCAGCATTGATAACAGCTATTCGTGGAATTTTTTTGATCCAACCCCATTCATACAACTCCATTAAACATTTACCACAGCTTGATGTATTACCAAGCGCACCACCAGGATAAACAATCCAATCAGGGGTTTTCCAATCCAAATATTCTAAAGTACGGTATGGAATAGTTTTTTGACCTTCAATTCTAAATGGGTTAATTGAATTTACAGTATAACTTCCAGGCTCTTTAGCAGCAGATAATGATTTAGTGAATGCATCATCAAAATTTCCATTAACTTGTATCATTTGCGTGCCAAATTGATATGCTTGACTAAGTTTACCAGGTGCAATTTCACCTTCTGGAATATACACATCACATTCCATATTTTCATTTGCAGCAAACATACCAGCTGAAGCTGATGTATTACCAGTTGATGCACAAATAATTTTTTTTGCACCAACTAATTTTGCGTGTGTTACAGCGGCAGACATACCATTATCTTTAAACGAACCACTTGGATTGTAACCCTCTGGCTGTAACATCAATTTTTCATTTTTAATTCCAACAAATTGTGCAACTTTTGACATGTGGTATGGTTTTGATTGTCTACCCTCTGCGCCATCAAGTGAGACCAAGTGTTGTGAACACTGTGCAAGATCGTCTGTGTCAATCTCACAAAAATTTAATAATTCACGAAATCGCCATACACCACTTTCATTAAAGATACTTCCTTGTGGATTTCTTCTTTGGGAAAATACTTCTTTAAGGTTTTGCGAAGGAGTTTCATTGTAGATAACATCTAATAGATTTCCACACGTACAATTAAAATCAAAAACATGGATAGGATATTCTTTCCCACATTTGTGATTAATGCATTTTAAATATGATTTATTTTGCAACGTGACAGTTGTGTCTGCCAGTAATTTAAAGATAAGAAACGTTGTAAAATTCTATTGGCATCTTAATTTAACATTCCTAAACTTTTTGAATAAGCATACAAACCATCAGTTGTTTTGGCAGATATAGATGATTATTTAAAAGGAATTTTAAGCCAAATTTTGGCTTCACATAAGATATTAACTGAATTAGAAGATAAACCAAATGATCTCGGAATTATTAAAAAAGAACTATCTAAGATCAGGGGACTTTTGCAAGTTATACACAATAAATTAGATGAAAAAAAGTATCAGAGTGATCATTTAGTTACTTTATCCAAATTAACAGGATATTATATTGATACATATGATTTCACAAGAGAAATTGAAGTATTGGCACAAGTTTATTTCAATGATTCTAACAGATTAAAAAATTTGAGAGTGATGATTATCAATTCTCTGAATGATAAAAAAATGATTGAAAAACTTCATGCTATATTGATTAAATTGTAATTTTTTACTATGTTATTTTTCGTTTACTTTAGAACCAGATCTTAGATGAAAATTACTGCAACATTTGCATTCCTTTTCAACGCAGTCGTTTGCATTAAAATGCCCACAAATTCCACATTCACAGTGCGTGTCCATGCTATCATCAAAACAATATCATGTATAACTAAAATGTATTTCCGTTGATATCTATGATATTTGCATAACTAACTAAGAATAAATCAGAATTTATTTTTTTGATTTTGTTTTTTTACTCTTTTTTTTACTCTTTTTTGTGATTGGCTTATCTTCTGATTGCATATTTGCTTCTTGTGTTTTATCATCAACTGTTTTGATTACTTGTTGAATCAAATCATCTAAATGACTACTATCAGGTTTTGGTTCAACAGCATTAGAAATCTCTTGTATAGTTGAAGAAATTTCTGCACTGACTTGCTCAAAACTTTCTGGATCATCATACGCAGCACTATAAAGTGTTTTTAGATTTTTCACTTGGCTTATGATCTGTTCAGTAAGCATAAGCCGAAACTTTTCTCCACTAATATCGATCTCTTTTATTATCATACAATATTTTTTATTTTTTACCCTCTTATACTTTTCCTGTAGTGTTTAACACAGGATTACATCAATAACAATTTAGAATATTAAATAATCTAATGCTGCTGCATCGCTAATTAATGTTGTATGTCTAGTGTTTGCTAGATAACCATTTTTGATATCTCCTGTAGGGACCCAACGGTTAGTTGATGTATAATGTCTTTTTTCTATCAGTTCATTCTCAATAGCTTCAATATCAAATTCACCTTCTTCAATCTCCTGAGTTTGTAAATGTTTGATCGTAATGATAATTTTATTTATTTTAACACGGTCGCCAAATTTTCCTGCCAGTGGTGCAATCTCATCAGACACTTCCAGTATCTTAATCTTCATTTCTTTATTACCAAATGCATTATGGCTTACTAATATTCGCTCATCGATAAAATCATCAAAACTAGTTTTAGATTCATGTGTGATTGTTGGTTTAAAATTTTTAGTGATAGGTTTTTCTATATTACTTGACTCTTCCTCATCATTTTTGCTTGATTCTGGGAATAATTCCCTTTTCATGTTTAAGTAATCTGATATAGATAAGCCAACTGCATCATATATTGTGTGGTTAGGATAATTCCGGTTGAACCAATCCTTGTAGTTTGATTCCATAAGATATCTTCTAATATATTCATGCGGATCTTTCTTTTCATTCACAAAATTCAGAGTTTTTTTGGTATTAACATCCACTTTATTTATTTTAGGCTTGATCTCTTTAACAGTATTTTCTTCTGTTTTATTCACAATCTCAGATTCATATTTATTTTTTTTATTTTTTATTTTTCCAAAATATCGTTTAAAGTCCATATTATATTCAGGAATTTATTACTAAAAAATGATTGGAAATTTTGTTTAAATAGAAAATAGTTGATATTTTGACTTGAATGGCATTATGAAATCTTTTAGCACCAGTTTTTTTTGCTTACCATTTTTTAACGCATATGTTTTTCCATCATAAGTACATACACAGTCTATAGGCTTCTTTTTTTTATCCCAAACTTTGTAGAATTCATGCAATTCCCGTTTTTCATACTTAGCAGTACCAATCCTTTTTTTTGAAAGAAACTTAAAGGCCAAAATTACCTCTCGTTTTTGATAAACCTGAAAGTTATCAATCCAGCTTAGGCATCTTTCTATTTGATCAAATGGAACCTGTAAAGTTGTTCCAGTTCCAGATTTTGCTTCAATTGTAAAAATTGTGCTTATTACATTATTTACTGTTAAAACATCTGGCAAAGCAACACTGGGTGAGCCAAGTCTAAACGCCTTCCAAGATTTGATGGCATTGAATCTTTTTACAAGTGTATCCTCCCAGTTATAGCCACGCTGTCTTCTGGTCCGCGCAGTTTTTTTATTGATTGCCTTTATTCTTTCGTATTCATTTTGACCAATCTGATTTAATCTAATAATTGCCATAATTTACCTAGATTTTGGTGATATAGAGTACTTGGTAATTATATTATCAACTATTATGTTAACTGAAATTACGAATAACAAATGATTAATTCATGTTGAATCAATATAATGAGGATGGATTGGGAAGATGGATTTTACTGTACATATTGTGGAAAAGAGTTTGGTGATCAACCAGATAAACTAGCATTGCATATCAGAGATATTCATGAAAAAAGTCGTGGAAAGCATAAATAATTTTATAATTATTACTTGTTTTCTAAACTAAAGAAAAAACCATTCTTATCATTAAACAAACATCTAGTCAGTTTAACAGTCTGACCAGGTTTTACCATATGAATTTCAGCATCCAATTTTCCCATAACACGTATTTTATTCTCAAATTCTGTAATACAGAAAACATCGTTTTCTTTTCTTGATAATTCAACAATTGTCCCATTTTCAGAAACTTTTCGCCAATTGACTTCCTTAAAGCAGTAATCGCAATAATCACTTGGAGGCCACACAATTTTTTTACAATATGAGCATTCACTGGTAACAAAATTTCCTGCTTTTAACTCTGTCTCAAATTTATTCATGATTCCAAAACCAATACAGTGCTAGATGTAGCTGCTGCTGACATGTTGTGTGTCAAACCTATTTTAGCATTTAAAATCTGTCTATTTTTTGCCTTATTTTGTAACTGCTGTGTAATTTCTATAATTTGAGCAATACCTGTTGCGCCTAAAGGATGTCCAGCGCCGATTAATCCTCCCCTTGGATTTATTTTTCTATCTTCTGTGTTGAATAAATTTCTAACATACATTGCGCCAGTATTTTTTTCTGTTAAACTAAGATCTTCCACAGCCATTAACTCACAAACCGAAAATGCGTCATGTATTTCTGCTGTATCAATTTCCTGTGGGGTTATCTTAGCCATTTTGTACGCATCATTGGCTGCTGTAACTGTACTAGATAATGTTGTTAACTCATTTTTTGTGAAACTTGCAGAGTTTGTTTTTTGCCCTATCCCAGATATCCAAATTGGTTCATCTGTAAATTTTTTTGCGTTTTCCTCAGATGTTAAAAGAATTGACGAGCTACCTGAACACGAATAAGAACAATCCAAAATTCGTAAATCGTCAGTAACATTCTTTGAATTCATAATTTCAGAAATTGTATATGGTTTGTGTGAATACGCATTTGGATTATCCATTGCCTGCTTGTGATTTTTAGCAGATACTATAGCTAGTTCCTCATCTGTTGTACTAAATTGCCTCTTGTGTGCTTTTGTAAACATAGATGCCCAATAAATTGGATGATCATATTCACCTCTTGATTTGTCCCACTCTAAAATTTGCCCAGGATTGCCAATTTTATCTGCACCAGTAACTAAAACAGTGTCAGCCAATCCAGATGCAATATATGAAAACCCAGAAATTACTGCACTAGAACCGGAACTACACAAATGTTCAACCGTGTGAGAGATTTTTGGTTTAATACCAGAAAGTTCAGATAAGATAGCACCAAGATATTTAGAATTGTCATTAGTTGAAACTATAACGCCATCGATAAGATCTTGTGATAAATTTTTTGTTGTATCAAACACTTGTTTTGTTGATTCTAGCAATAATGATTCAATCGGTAATTCATCCTTTGTGAATTTTGTATTTCCGTATCCAACTACTGCAACTTTTTTCAATCAGATTCCTCCGAAAATGTTGAAGTAATTAAATCAAATGAATCTTCCACGTTATCTGTTGGATTAAACTGTATTATTGGTAAGTCTATCCCTGTTTCACGGAATTGTAGTAATTGGGTTTTACATTCATCGGGTGTTCCAGCTATACATAATTCAGTCACCATTGACTCAGGCACCAATTCATGATTGCTTTCTAATCCATTTTTTTCGTATTCCTCAAAAATATTTTTTGTTTCATTCTCAAATCCGTTAGATGCCAAAAATTCTCGGTAAATCTTTCCAACAGAAACATAAAACGCTAATGTCTTTTTAGCACGTACCATTGCTTTTTCAGAATCATCATTAACACAGGTAATGATTTGGAGTGTTGTATCAATCTTTTTTTGGTTTTGCATTTTTGCAAGCGTTGACTTAATCTCACTTTTTGGTCTAAGATAGAAAATTACACCATCTGCAATTTTCCATGTAAGTTCTACCATTTTTTGATTAACTGCTGCAAGATAAATTGGAATTGAATCTCTAGGTGGTTTGATAAGCAATGAAAAATTCTTCAGTGAGAAAATTTCTCCAGAATAATTTATTGTTTTACTACTAAGAATTAACCGTATAATCTCTACATACTCTTTCATTCGTTTAAGCGGTCTCTCAAATTTATCACCATGAAAATCTTCAACTAATGGTTGACTACTTGTTCCTAACCCTAAAACTAGACGTTTATTTGAAATTGTATCAACAGTTACTGCTCCCATAGCAATCAAGCTAGGACTTCGAGAATAGATATTAACTATAGACGAACCAATTTTTGAGAAACTGTTTTCCATACTTGCCATACTAAGCATTGAAAAATTCTCCATTCCCCATGTTTCTGGAATCCATACTGTGTCAGGCTTTAACTCGTTTAATTTTCTTGAACACGCTAAAACTTGTTCAACTGTTAACAATGAACCTAAACTATATGATAAACGCATTTTGAATCATCTTTTTGAAATAAATTTCATATATTTTTTTTGAACCATTTCCTTTGAGCATGTTTCAACATCCTTATGAGAATCGATAGAGCGCCACAATACATTCTTGAATTTTACTGTGTTCAATGAATTTTTTTTGGCTAATTTTGGGAAAACTATGCCTTCTATACTACCTTTTACAGGTAAAATTTTATCAATATCCATATTTAGATGATAAATTCCTCCATTCATCCATGTATCTTTAACATCAGTTTTTTCATTGAATTGGAGAATTTTATTATTTTTAATTTTCATTGTTCCATAGTTTGTTCTCAATTCAATTGCAGCGATACTGTTTGTTTTAACCATCATTTTTTTCAAATTAATGTTTGTAATTATGTCACCATTTAGCACAATGAATGAATCGCCAACAATATTCTTAATCGCTTTTTTAATTGCCCCTCCAGTGCCAAGTGGTGATGTTTCAACCGAATATTCTATGTTGCAACCAAAATTATTTTTTTTCTTGATGTAGTTTTCAATCTTTTTCCCCTTATAGCCACTACAGATGATAATATCTTTAATTCCAAATTTTTTCAGATAATTAATTTTCCATTCAATTAATGGTTTCCCATTTATTTTGATCAGTGGTTTTGGGATAGTATCTGTAACTGGGCGCAGTCTCTTACCACGACCACCTGATAATATCATGGCTTTCATAAAAAAAGTGAACTGTAAACTGCATTAAAAGGCTATTACTATTTTATTCAGTCAGATAGTAATGTAGTTCCGTATAACAGTCTGAACAATAGTCCTGATCATTCGTATGCTCACAATTATACACTTTAGGAACTTTGTTTTTGCATTTTGTACAAACTGACATGTCTAGGATTTTTTTATCTTCAATGCACCAAGACCCATCTGAATTCCACCAACTATTAGTAACGGAGCTGTTTCCATGAATGGATTTCTAGCTGTTTCATCTGCTTCAGAAAGATCAGCCATGCCAATCACTGTTACAGCACCAATTATGATTAGAATACCTGTAATGAGTATCATTCCACCAAGCCCCTTGGATGAATCATTTCGTGAAATAAAATATGCGATTAATGGCAAAATCATTGCTGGACCGCCAAGACCAAGTCCTCTTGTCATGTGATCCATGTCTAGAAAGCCCTGATGATCAGGATTACCTGCACCAGCAGCAGCATCTGCACCATAAATTACTAGCAATGCAATTGATATGCCGGTGATTACCAATGCTACAGCTTTTGCCATGATTAGCTCAAAGTTTCAGAATTAATAAACTAAGCTAGTTGTTTGATTAAAATTGAATTTTTTATCTCGTAAGCAATTTCGAGTAATTCGGATACATCCTTAGTGTCATTCAAATCTACAACGTTAAAGTGACCAAGCTTGCGCTGTGGTTTTGATATATCTTTTCCATACATCTTCAAATAGGTACCATCCTTTTCTAGCTGAACTGGCTTGTATTTTCCTTCAAATCCATCAGGACCCAAGATATTACACATGACAGTTTTGTGAACAAGGTCAGTGCTCCCAAGCTCCAACCCAAGTATTGCACGAAGATGCTGTTCAAACTGTGATGTCTTGCATGATTGTAACGTGTGATGACCAGAGTTGTGCACTCGTGGTGCTATTTCATTGATGAGAATCTTATTATCTTGATCAATGAACATCTCAATTCCAAAAACACCAGCACCATTCAAAACTTCCATAGTTTTTTTTGCAATTTCTCCTGCATTACTTATCACATCATCAGATACGCGTGCGGGCGCAATTGTAGTTTTTAGAATATTGTTTTCGTGAATATTTTCCACTAGAGGGTATGTGATAATATCACCTTTTGTGTTCCGAGCTGCAATCACGGAAACTTCCATCTTAAAATTGACAAATTTTTCAACCATCAAGCTTTTCCCGTCAAAGTGTTGATATGCCTTTTCAATCTCATTTGATGATGTGATCTTGAAATTTCCTCTGCCATCATATGCATCTCTCCTTGACTTTAGCAAAACAGGAAGTCCAAGATCCTTAATTTTTTCACGCAGATCGTCCAAGGAAGTAATCTCATAAAATTGTGAAACAGGAAGTACATTTTCCGAAAGAAATGTTTTTTGTAAAAACTTGTCTTGTATAATGCCCAGAGTGGATGGTGACGGTTCAATCTCTGCCTTTAGCTTGCTTAGCACGTTCGTATTGCCAGATTCTATTTCATATGTAATGATGTCAGACTGTTCTGCGAGTTTTAGAATTGCAATTTCGTCCTTAAAGTCACCAATAATTTGTTTTGCACCAGCCTGAGATGCTGGGCAATTCTCTGTTGGATCAAGCACTATAATTTCTGTTATATACTCACTCAGATTTTTGGCAGCCTCTGTTATCATCATGCCAAGCTGGCCTCCTCCTATGATTCCAAGCCTTTTTGTCATAATCACCCTAAAGATTAACTAAATAAAAATCACTGCAGCATTGACCTTTACGTTAGTTAAACGAGTAGAATATTTGTATAAGTTATTCGAGTGTTCTAGTCCCGTAAACCCAGAGCGTAGAGATTGAAAACTCACTTTCTATGAGCCTGTTTGTTTTTGGATTTTCGTTTATGTTTTTTACTCACTTGTGATTTAGCAGATGCTCTACGGTTTTGTTTTGCTTTTTTTCTTTTATTTATCTCATGCTTTCGCATCTTTCTGACCTACTTTATTTCTTCAAAAGAATTTTTGTAGCTGTTCGAGTTTGTTTTGAGTGAATCTTTTATGTAAGATTCTGAAAAATTATGTACTTTTCTAATGTGTTCTATAATATCATTACAAGGTTTTCTACAACTTTTACACATGTATTTCATGTCTAGTACAATATATCACACTATACATACCCATCTACTCTCACCTCAAAAATTGTGGATATTCAGGAATAAACCTAGAGGTTTGTGTTCGTTACATTAAAAACATCTTCAGGTCTATGAAAATTATGAAAAAGCCACTTGTTGGAATCATAATGGGTTCCAGTTCTGACAGCAGAATAATGCATGATGCAGCTGAAATTCTTGATGAGTTTGGTGTTCAACATGACGACCAAATAATCTCGGCTCACAGAACCCCAACAAGATTGGAAGAGTATGCAAAGTATGCAGAAAAAAATGGATTCAAAGTAATAATAGCTGGCGCTGGTGGTGCTGCGCACCTACCAGGAATGATTGCATCACATACAGTTCTACCAGTGATTGGTGTTCCAATATTGGTTTACAATGACAAGCAGAAGAAAAAATCTGCATTTGGTGGTCTTGATTCTTTATTGTCAATATCTGAGATGCCATCTGGCTCTCCGGTGGTTACTGTTGGTGTAAACAAGGCATTAAATGCAGGAATTTATGCCCTGAAAATTCTTGGTAATGAGTCAAGTAGTATTAGAAAGATGTTAAAATCTCACAAGGAAAAACAACATAAATCAGTTCTCAAGGAATCTCAGGATCTGAAGAAAATGGGTCTGAAGAAGTTTGTCAAGAAAAAGTTCAAATAAATACCTTAACCTGACTATTTTTGTCTGTATTATAACATGATAACACGAAGAAATAAGATCTACTTGATTGGTTTTGGTGTTGTTGGAATAATTTTTATTGTTAGATTTTTGAGTTAATATTGTACCAAACCAAAAGATTGGGTGAGATACTGGTACTATCTCATTCAATCGTTTCTTATCTAGATTAAGTAAGGACCTTGAAATCTATGTCCTTATCTTTCAAATGTTGTATTAGTTTGTCCATGTGTTTTTGATCTTCTGTTTCTAAGCTTAATGTTACACCTGTTGTCCCAGCATGTACATTTGAGCTTAATCTGTCATGAACAACTTCTACAATGTTTGCACTGAGTGATGCTAATTCATCAACAACTTCTTTCAATGCTCCTGGTTTGTCCTTGAGCAAAATGAAAATCTTTACCATTCTACCCATTGTTGCCAAACCTTTTGCAACTATTTGACCAAGCAAATACATGTCAATATTCCCACCACATAATATTGGAACGACTTTCTTTCCAGGTGATGGCTTTTTGCTTATCAAATATGCAAGTCCAGCTGCACCAGCAGGCTCAACAACCGACTTTGATCTTTCCATCAATAAGAACATTGCATTAATGATTTCATTATCATCTACAAGCACAATTTCATCAATCTTATTTTTGATAATTTCAAATGTTTGCCCACCAGGTGTTCTGACTGATATTCCATCTGCGACAGTAAATCCACCTTCAACAGTTTCTAGTTTGCCAGAATCTAATGACTTTTTCATTGAAGGAAATGATTTTGATTCTACACCGATAACTTTTACATTTGGATTTTTATCTTTGATAGCTGTCAAAATACCCGAAGCTAACCCACCACCACCTATTGGTACGTAAATCTCGTCAACGTCAGGAAGATGTTCAATTATTTCCAAGCCTATCACACCTTGTGCTGCTATAATTTGTGAGTCATCAAACGCATGAATGATTGTCGCACTAGTTGTTTCAGCAATTTCTTGTGCTTTCACCCATGCTTCATCATAATTTTTTCCTTCCAAGACTACAGTTGCACCATATCCTCTTGTAGCAGCAACTTTTGCGGGAGAAGCATTTTTTGGCATAACTATTGTACAGTTTATCTTTTCTAACGCTGATGCATATGCAACACCTTGTGCATGATTACCAGCAGAAGCAGCAACGACACCATTTTTTCTTTCTTCAGCAGATAGTGTTTTAATTTTATAATATGCACCACGCAGTTTGAATGAGCCAGTTTTTTGTTCAAACTCATTTTTCAAGTAAACGATGGAACCCGTTATCTCAGTAAATGTGTCTGAAAATGTAAGAGATGTTTTCCTAATCACACCACCTTGTGCTTTTTGTGCATTTACAACATCATCATATGTTATGCTCATGTAATTCCTATTTTTTTGATTTAACTGGTTATTTAATTCATCAAGGTGTTGATTATTCTCAGATTACATAATTTTTAAGATGAAGTAGACTGAATGATTTTATGGGAAATGAAGATGAAGATGAAAAAATAGTTAATTTACGTGGAATAGCAATAATAACTACATTTGCCATATCTTGTATTATTTTATATCTGCAAACAAGTAGCTGGGCTAATCAATGAGAAACATTCTAGAATATTATGAATGAATCATTTGCTAAGGCTGTAGTTACGCTAAAGGCAGAATTTATGAAAAGAAATGAAAGTACCAGTCACATTTATGAGGTTATACCAACATTACCTGAATTATTCTCTATTGATAAACACGAGTTAGAGATGCTGCACAAGTTTGCGGAAAACAATTCAATTTATTCTGATTCCTATGAAATGAAGATACTGGACACAGTATGCAAGGTCTATCATGGTGATGTGAATAACTATTGGCTTGATAGTATAAAGCATGACACAAGCTATGCGCCATTTTATCCTGTATGGATACTTTCAGCATATGTACTAGCACTGCAATCAAAAAGTCTTGGTGCTGAACAAATAATTGACATTGGTTCAGGTGATGGCAGAATTGCATATTGTGCCAAAGTAACAGGTTTACAATCATATGGAATTGAAATTGATGAAAACCTTGTAAGTCTTGAAAAGAAAATAGTGTTAAGCACCAAAATTGATTTCAAGCCAATAATGGCAGATGCTACACAATTTGATTACACATCCATTGGGTTATCTCAGCCAATATTTTTCATATCTGGACTCCCAGAAGTTGGTGAAATGTTGGCAAACAACGTAATTTCTAGAATTATGTCTATGCCAGATTTGAAAGTGAGCCCAATTTTTGTATTCACTGGTAGTCATATAATGAGAAAAGATTCTAGAGATAAATCAAAGTGGGGCTGGGGACAGGTAATAGATCATTTCAAACTTGATGTTATCAAGACTATTACATTGCCAACATACTGGACACTAGATCAGCCAATTGACACACCATTTATTTTTACTAGATCTACGATTTAGAATAATTAGATTGTTGCTTCCAAAACTTGATCAATCAAAGTACTGATTTTTTCTTTTGTATTGTTTGAAACTTTTTTGGAATCAAACAAACTACTTTTCTGATCATTTTCAAACATTTCAATGTCTATATTGCATACACAGCCTTCTTCACCAGTAACAAGTCTTGCTTCATCAATAAGTACTGGCTCCATTTGATATGTTTCAAGAAGAAGATCATCCAATGCTTTTAAGAGGCCTTCTTTGCGTTGACTAATTTTTTGTAAATCACCATCAGTTTGTAATTCAATTTCACTCATGATTTTTTCCCTAATTTTATCATCCCTATAAAAAATTTCGAAAAGACTTTGCGTATCCAAATCCTTGTACCCTTCAGCCCTTAATTTTTCGAGTATAACATGATCGCTTTTTTTAGTAAGTTCATCCTCACGTTTTTTTGTCATATCCATGAAATCTGACAATTCTTTTTGTTTTTTCATCACTTCATAGTTTGGCTGATAAAACAAAACAACATGATATTGTATAGAAAGATGCAATGAAATCTTGCAGTTTTCTGCATTAGTATTTAACTTGATAAAATTTCTCCGAATGCCTTCATCATCAGTACTTGAAATTCCATCTAGCACCCAATCACATAATCTTTTAGCAAATTCATCATAAACTTGATGAATTTTCTCAACATCAAATGTTTCCTGTTTTTTCACAGTACCATCCTGAAGCATTACGTCCACTGGGTATTTTTTTGAAATTTTTTTGATTTTTTCATGAAAATTATTTTGAATCTGCTTATTTTTTTCATTAAGACTGATTAAAAACTCGTCTTCTGTTTTGGTTCCTAATCTCATATTTTGTCATAAAATCTATTACATAAAATCTATTCAAACTGTAAACCTTTCAGGACATTCAACATGTTCGTAATGATGTTCTGTGAATTCATCCTCAATTACATACATTATTAGTTTATGTAATTCCATTGGATGTATGTCTCTTTTACATTTCAGACATTTCTTTTTTTGCCGCTGAATCATTTTTTTCCAAAAACTTATGATCGCTATAAGGATCGGCGATCAACTCTAGTTGATAAGAATTAGTGAGAATGGAAAAAATTTGACCAAGTTAACACTTTACCTCATGAATCGTTTTCCGATAACACTAAAGAACAAATATGACAAAATTTTAGTAAAAATAATGGATAACCCAACATCAAAAAAGCTTTTTGATATGTATGGCATTGCAACAAATTTTTCTGCATTAGCACCAGATTCAATTAGATATCCACCAAGTGCAAACATACCAATTGGTTTGGTAAATGCACCAAAACTAAAAGAAAGGTTTTCCTCAGATAACGCAGCACTAGCACCAACTCTAGAGAATTTTGCACAAATGTATCAACAGATGGCAGCAGGTCTCCTAAACATGTCACTAGATAGATTAATTCCTCCTGGACACCCGTTATACTCAAAAGAAAATTCTGTTAGATTACTAAAAGATGAAAAAGAAAAAATTCTTAAAGAAAATTTAGAATTAAAAAAGAAATTAGAAAATAAAAAATAATAATTTAAACTTAAAAAAATTTCTATGCAGGAGTATATCCTATGTAACCGCCTGACTGTATATTTTTCTCAGCGCTAAAATTTGGTTCAAATAATGAAATCATATAATCATCAGGATCAAGTATAATCGCATTTTTCCCAGAATCGCGTTCCTGAATATCTCTATGAATTCTAACATTTTTTAATTTTAGTTCGTCAACAGCAGAAGCGACATCTCCAACCAGAAGACCGATCAAAATACCATTATCTACTGAAGTACCAGTATGTGGTGATGATTCATCTGCAGGATGAAGACTAAGTAATGCACCACTTTGCCCAAGATCAACCCAATTTTCTCTCTGACGTTTTATTGGCATCCCTAAAATCTTATTGTAAAACTCTAATGATTTATTCAGATCTCTCACCGCCAATATGACATTGCCGACTTTTTTAACATTCATAATTCTTCCAACATTCTCTAGTGTAAATTCTTTATTATTGTACCTCTACCATTGTCTCTGTTCTTTCCACACCGTTTATTTTTTGAATACTAGTAGTAACATCCTTAATTTGTCCAAGGTTTTCAACTTGAATAACTGCAACCGCATCAAATTGACCGCTAACTGGAAAAGATTCGTATACCAAGTTTATTCGTTTTAATCTTGCAGCAATGAGTTTTTTAGGCGATTTTACTAGTACTATTGCTTTTACCAACCAAGATCAACCTCCATTTCCATAAGTGTCTCAGTTGCAACAATATCTTTAATTTTTTTAAAATCCATAACAGTGGTGTTAATATCATTAATTGTACCATTAATCAATACACAGATATCAGCTCTGCCTGTTACTGGCAATACCTCTTTGGCTATCTTACGTTTTTTTGAAAGTAACTGTGTAATATTATCAACCGTACCTGGCTTAATTGTAATCAAGCATAATGCTCTCATATTTTATAATACAACTCAAAACGAATAAAGATTTAGTCTAATCACCAGAATCTTGAGAGCGAGCTTCTTCCAAGTATGCCTTACGTTCTTCCAATTCCTTTTCTGTATCTATTTCCAAATCATCATCTATTAATACAATACCTGAATCATCTGTTGAATCAAGTGATTTTTTTGGTTTTTTCTTTAATGATTTTTTTGCAGTTTTTTTAGATTTTACAGTCTTACTTTTTTTAGATTTCATAAGAAAATCAGAAAACATGGGAATGTCTTGTATTAAAATATTATCATTTTTATAATACAGAAAATTGGTGCCAGGGGCGGGACTTGAACGCGCGACAGCTCGGTCTTCAGCCGAGTGCTCTCCCAGGCTGAGCTACCCTGGCATAACGCCAATTCAAATTGTTACGAATTTAAGCCTGTCCTTTTAAAATACTGATGGTATAAATGAAATGATTGAAAAATTTTTTGAAAAAGTTTTAGAATTGAAAAACGTTCCAAGACAAGGTTGGAAAGAAAAACTTGAAATTGACAATCCAGAATCTGTTGCGGACCACAGTTATTCAACAACAGTGCTATCAATGATTTTATCAGATATGAAAGGGCTAAACACCGAAAAAATTATCAGAATGGCATTACTGCATGACTTAGCTGAATCGATTATTGGTGATATAACTCCAGATCATATCACAAAAAATGAAAAAATCGCTAAAGAAAATCATGCGATTAAACAAATTTTAAAAAATCTTCCAGATAGTATTACAGAATCATATTTTGAAATATGGAATGATTATCAAAAAAAATTATCAAAGGAGGCAATTCTGTTACATGATATTGATAAGTTAGAAATGGCGTTTCAAGCAAAATTTTACCAAAAAAATGGTATATCAAAAGAAAAGCTGAAAACATTCTTTGATACTGCAAAATTAGAAATAAGAGATAAAAATTTACGTGGTATACTTTCCAGTATTATAGAATAATATTTATCATGTGATGTATAATTTCTAATGATGGGTTTTCTCAATTTTCGTGGAAAAAAAAGTGATGGTCGAAAAAAGAAAACTGATAGTATGAAAAAGCAGGTAATGCAAGTTTTTAACCCAAAAAAAGCTGCTGCTGATTATTACACTGAACCAAAGAAAAAAAAAAGTAATCGTCATCCTAAGAACAAATCAAAGAATAAAAAATACAAATAATGTGAATTAGTATGCAATATTTTATGGCATTAAAAGTTGGTCAGAAGCGTGTTGGTGAGGCAAGAGAATATCTTAACAAATTTGCAAATGGTAAAGCAATGCCAGCATTAGCACTAAAAGACACTAAGACAAATGTATGGGAACCTGTTGGAGAAGAAAATCTTTATGCAGTTGTAAATGGTGCGTCTGGATTTGTTGTAACTGATGATGGTGGATACATACTTGTATTATGCGATAAAAATGGCATTGCAAAAACTATTGTCCAAGGATTATCTGATGAAGAAAAATCTAACATAGTAAATATGCTAAAAACAGATAATATTCAGGAATACCACGGTGAAGTTAGCCTCCCAGTATAGCAGATAATCAAATTATATTGTCGTAACGTTTTACTTACCAATAATTGAGGTAATGATATGAAGAAATTTTCATCCGAAATAGAACTAAGAGGACATCTTATAGATTCACTAATCCTCACTAAAGTTTTTGATGGTATCATGGACCATGGTGGTTCATTTGAAGTTTTAGATATTCAAGTAGGAAAAAAGAAAAATGATGAAAGTTATGCAAAATTACTTGTAATTGGTAAGAACACAAAAAATCTAGATACAATTTTAAACTATGTTTATCGCCAAGGTGCTACATCGAAAATACAAAAGAATGCAACGCTGAAGGTAGCAACAAAAAATATGGTAATGCCTAATAATTTTTACAGTACAACAAATAATCAAACACAAATTTATCTTAACAACAAATGGATTGATGTTGATAATATGATGATGGACAAATGTATTGTAGTTAAAGGAAAACGAGCTTTGTGTATTACTATAAGACAAGTAAAAAAAGGTGACAAGATTGTTGTTGGAGAAAATGGCATTAAAATTATTCCTCCAGAAAGACCTCGAGAAGGAATGAATGTATTTGAGTTTATGGGAAGTGGAAGTTCTAGTGAAAGACCAACACAACATATCGCTAAAAAAGTTGCAGAAGATATACGACGTACCAAAAAGAATGGCGGTAAAATTATTCTTGTTGGTGGTCCCGCAATTGTTCACACTGGTGCTGCTGAATCAGTTTCATCTCTTATCCGTCATGGATACATTGATGCTATTCTAGCTGGAAATGCACTTGCAGTTCACGATATTGAGTATGCGACATTAGGTACATCACTTGGAATGAACGTTCGTGATGGAACACTTGCTATGAGAGGTCATAGGAATCACATGGAAGCAATTAATGCTGTCTTTAAAGCTGGTTCCATCGAAAAAATGGTGAAATCAAAAAAATTAACAAAAGGAATAATGTATGAATGTGTGAAAAAGAAAATACCTTTTGTTTTAGCAGGATCTTTACGTGATGATGGGCCTTTACCTGATGTAATTGTTGATGTTGCACTAGCTCAGAAAAAATACAAGGAAATTCTCAAGGGTGCATCCATGGTCATAATGGTAGCAACTATGTTACATTCAATTGCAACTGGAAATATGCTTCCTGCTAATGTTAAGGTAATTGTTGTTGACATAAACCAACCAACTGTTACAAAATTAATGGATCGCGGCACTTGGCAAGCATTAGGAATTGTATCTGATGCTGGCGCATTTTTGCCATTGGTTGCTAAAGAATTATAGTTTAAATTAAAAACTATGGCTGTATGAATAAAGTTTCAGGATTAGAGAAAAGGGATACAAGAAAAATACCACCTAAAACTCCTGCGATAACTCCAGTTGCTAAATAAAAAAATGTCATATTCATAACAAAATTAACATCACATACCTAATAATAATAGTGTAAAAAATTCCTAATGAAAATCACTAGTTAGCAAACTTGGAAATTATACGATATAATCTATTAACATTTAGAAATAACCAACATATTTTATAATTGAAAACATATGGATGCTGACTCGTATCAGATTGGTTTAGAAAATTTTGATACAAAGACTAGAGAAGCATCCAATTTGGATCAAATTTCGTTTTGGAATGAAGAAGCAAAAAAACTTACATGGTTTGACCAATGGACGAAAACTCTTGAATGGAATATTCCATTTGCTAAATGGTTTGTCGGTGGTAAGATTAATGCTTCATATAACACACTAGATGTGCACCAAACTAGCATAGCAAAAAAACCAGCAATTATCTGGGAAGGGGAGAACGGTGCAACTAGAACAATTACTTATACAGATCTTTATCATGATGTTTGTAAGTTTGCAAATGTACTAAAATCACTTGATGTAAAAAAAGGAGATCGAGTTACGATTTATCTTCCTATGATACCAGAACTTCCAGTTGCAATGCTTGCTTGTGCTAGAATAGGGGCTATCCATACTGTTGTATTCTCAGGATTTAGTGCGACATCCCTACGAGACAGAATAGATGATTCAAAATCTAAGGTGATAGTTACT
Organism: Marine Group I thaumarchaeote; assembly: GCA_013390785.1. Classification (GTDB taxonomy): domain Archaea; phylum Thermoproteota; class Nitrososphaeria; order Nitrososphaerales; family Nitrosopumilaceae; genus Nitrosopelagicus. Next base: position 11,929 of record JACASW010000004.1, on the reverse strand, counting down.
GCTGATGTAGGATATCGGAGAGGTAACTCAATGAATTTAAAGAAAATCATCGATGATGCAATAAACGAACTAAGTTTTGTAGAACATGTTATAGTTTTAAAGCGTACAGAAGAAAGTTTACAACTTAACGCAAAAGATAAGATTTGGCATGAATTAATGACAAATTCTCCAGATGAATGTGAGCCTGAACATCTTGAAAGTACTCATCCACTTTTCATTTTGTATACTTCCGGAACAACTGGAAAACCAAAAGGTGTACTTCATGGAACAGGTGGATATCTCACACATTTGAATTCAACATTCCAATGGGCATTTGACATTAAGGATTCTGACATATTTTTTTGTACTGCAGATATTGGGTGGGTTACAGGTCACAGCTATGTTGTATATGGACCTCTTCTACATGGTGCAACTGAAATAATGTATGAAGGTGTACCTGATTATCCTAACACATCAAGAATATGGGATATTATACAAAAACACGGAGTGACGATTTTTTATACCACACCGACTGCGCTGAGAATGTTTATGAAGTTTGGTGACTCCATTCCAAACTCGTTTAAACTTTCTTCATTAAGACTTTTAGGAACAGTTGGTGAACCGATAAACCCCAAAGTTTGGCGCTGGTATTTCAATATAATTGGAAAATCAAAGTGTCCGATTATTGATACATGGTGGCAAACTGAAACAGGTGGCATGATACTTTCTCCACTCCCAGGGCTAGAAACAATCCCGTTAAAACCTGGCTCTGCAACAAAACCAATACCAGGTGTAGATGTTGCTGTAGTTGATGAAGAAGGTAATGAATTACCAACTGATACAAAGGGATACTTGGTGATAAGAAAACCATGGCCTGGAATGCTATTGACATTATGGAAAGATGATAAAAAATACAAGGATGTTTACTGGTCAAAATTTGAGAACAATTACTATCCTGGTGATTATGCAATAAAAGACTCTGATGGTTATTTTTGGCTTCTTGGCCGTGCTGATGATATTTTAAAAGTTGCAGGGCATCGTATTGGAACTGCTGAACTAGAAAGTAACCTAGTTTCACATGAAAGTATTGCAGAATCTGCCGTATGTGGAATTCCTGATGAGATAAAAGGAGAAGTGATAATTGCATTTGTAGTTTTGAAACAAAATACAAAAAAGAGCGAAGATGTATTACGAGCAGAGCTTATCCAAACAATTAGGAATGGAATTGGACCGATTGCCACTCCACAGCAGATCTATTTTGTAACAAAATTACCAAAAACTCGTAGTGGTAAAATAATGAGACGTGTGTTAAAAGCAATTGCAAGTAAGGAAAAAGTTGGAGATGTTAGTACCTTGGAAGATGGTGCTGCTGTTAAAGATGTTCAAGATACATTTGCTAAACTTCAAAAATCAATCAAAAATAATAAAAGTTAGAAAAACTCAAACAGTGTTTTTTGTTATTTCACAGTATTTGTTACTCCCTTCGAAGAATTTTACACTATGAATAGGAATTTTATCCTTCAATTCCTCAAAAATCCACATTGAAATATTTTCTGAGGTAGGAAAATCAAACATGTTATCAAGGTCTGTATGATCTAGGCGCTGAAGTGTTTCCCAACATATTCTTTTCATCTCATCAAACTCGATTACCATATTATCTTCATATGTTGAACCATTTTTCAACTCACCTGCAGCCTCTACTATTATCTTAGCTGTATGTCCATGTGGTTTACCGCATTTTGGATGACCCTTTAATGTATGAGCAAAATCGATTTCGAACTCTACTCCTACTTTCGTTTGCATATTTTATGAATATTTTTGGGGTTTGAAATACCTAACTAATTAAAGAAACAACCTTACCACTTGTTCCATTTTGAATCAATTAGTATGTAATATTATAAAAAAATCTTATTGAATACATCTCAGGTTAAATATCTGTATGTTATAATATAACTATGGCAGAGGCATACATTTTAATCAATTGTGAGATTGGTTCGGAAGAAGATGTTATAACAGCGCTGAAAGCTGTTGAAGGGATAAAAGAAGTTCATGGTACATTTGGTGCATACGATATACTTGCTAAGATTGAATCTACTCAGGTTGAAGATTTACGTGAAACAATAACATGGAAAATACGCAAAATAGATAAAATTCGTTCTACATTAACCCTAATGGGAATTGAAGGACAGAGTTAATCAATAATTACATTGTAATTACATTCTAATTTTATACTATGTGAATAAGATTTGAATGTACTTGATTTAGCAGCAGAGAATTTTTTAATTACATTTGCTGTAGTGCTAGGAATCGGCTTCTTACAAGGCATGATAATGGGTAGAGGTATTCGTAATCGCTTTCCAAGTATAAAAAAACATGCACAATTAGTTTCATCCGTATTGCTAGTACTTTTTTCTTTTAATGCAATATTCAGCATACTCAAATTTGCTGAACCAGTTAAATTTTCGGTATCTAACTTCGCTTTACCAGCTACAACCGATGAAGTGCTTTCATTGATTCTTAATATTGCGGGCGTTAATACTGGTGTAGGAACTGTTATTGCCATATTCATTTCTATCACGTTAATTATACTTTTTAGATTTGCAAATATACACAATATAGCAAGAATCTTTATTTTTGTTTTAAGTTCAATTGTTTTAATTGTGTCATTACTTGGTAGATTTACTGATTTTGTTCCAACGACATTTCAGATAATGCTTTATGCATTTTACCAATCTGGAATTACAATAGGTATATTTCTTATAACACGTCGTAAGGAACACGATGTACTATCAGAAATTAAATGATTGGTATTATTCCATTTATTAAATAACTAAAAATATAATTAATTTATAGGAGTTTTTTTAGTCCAGCGCATCTGTTTCTGATAGTAACTTCAGTAACACCAGAAGCAATTGATATTTCCTTTTGTGTTTTGTTTCCGCCTGATGATATACACGCAAGATATAACGCTGCAGCTGCAATTCCCATAGGATCTTTACCTGCAACTATACCAAGCTTCTTTGCTTTGTTTAGCATATTGATTGCTTTTCGCTTAGTTTTTTCACCTAGACCTGCAATACTTGCAATTCTAGATACACCTTTAACCGGATCGGCTACTGGTATTTTTAGATCGAGTTCTCTGAAAACTAGTCTGTAACATCTGGCAACATCTTTTCTTCTGATATTTATCCCACCTGCAATATCATCTAATGTTCTTGGTGTCTCGGTATTTCTACATGCCGCATAAATACAAGCTGCAACCAATCCATGAATTGATCTACCCTTAACAAGTTTCCGTTCAATTGCCTTTCTATAGATATATGCAGCTTTTTCGATAACTGGATCTGTAAGAGAAAGCTTAGCTTTCATTTTATCCATCTCACTTAATGCTTGACGTAGGTTTCTTTCTGTTGATGAATGAGCTTGAGAACGGCTATCCCATGTTCTGAGTCTCTCTATAGATTTTTTCATAGATGAATCTAATGGTTTGCCAGTTGCATCCTTATTTTGCTGTCCAATAATAGTTGAAAGTCCCATATCATGCATTGTAATTGATGTACCGGCACCAACACGACTTCTATCCGAACCATCGTTTGAAAATGAACGCCATTCTGGTCCGTCCTGAATAATCTTTTCTGGCACGACAAATCCACATGAACTACAAAATAACTCTCCAGTATTATCATCTAAAACCATTTTTGTTTTAGTGCAAGATGGACAATGTTGCTTTGTAATTGGAATATCTTCCATTTCCATTTATTATTACAAAATTACCATATAAATGGTGATTGCTACTCATTCGTGTTTATTTGTGTGTAGCTAAAGCTAATTTATTGTATTTTATGAAATATGTTTTATTCTACATATTCATTTTCAATTCAGTAAACAATATGCATAATTTGTATATGGAATACTAGGATACATTATCTTATCAGGATCATTTGAATGACCAAACCCTAATGAATGACCTAACTCGTGCGTCATAATATATTCAACTGTATTATTATCGAACAATTGAAAGCCCCCATCACAACCATAACTACCAATTGCAACTTCTACTACACCCTTACCTAAATTGGCATGACCAAGAACGCCCTCACCAATATTTCTTACAACCCATGTGACCCAAACATTAGCTTCTCCCTTTACACTAGTAGTATAAAATTTCACACTTGCTTTTTTACCATCACTAGTATCATATTCAATTGTTTCCCAAACACTAAACGAATTTTGTAACGTACTAACATGATCGATTGGAAGCCCAACTGGTTGCTCATTAATGTAAATCAAATACTCGATTATATAATTACCAGTTTCTGGATCAATCCATACTTTTCGGTCAGGGAAAACTTCTGGTTTATCAAGATAAAATTCAAGATTCCACTTGTGATAATCTTTCCAATATTTTATAATTACATACTCGCTGGGATTAATATTTTCTACATACCTATTTTGTTTTTTTATATCGCTTTGAATATTTATCAAGTATCGTTCAAAATTCCATGCTTTTCTTTCCAAGTCTTTTTCTAATAATTCAGAATTTATTTTAGCATTAACACTGATGATACTATTTTCAATAAGATATTCAATGCCAGTCAAAAAATCATTATCTGATATTTTTCCACTAGACCACCATCCTGCGTTGCTCTTAATCCATGATGGTATAATATCAGTAGAATTTTCCTTGTTTACATATGTACTAACTTTAATAATTTTATTTTCAATCAAATATTCAATTCCAGAAATGAAGTCCCCATCATTTATTTTGTCATCAGCCCACCATCCTGCGTTGTTTTTAATCCATGATGGTATGGTGTTTTCCTCCATCATTTTAAGAAAATCAGGTTTTTTTGTAGGATTCTCAAACACATTTAATGAATATTTCTTCTTCAAATTTTCCAAAGAGATAAGATAATTTTGTGTTACTTTATTGTCCGGATTCACCTCTAAGGATTTTTTAAAGTATGCTTCCGCTTCCGAATATTCACCAAAGTTTCCAAATCCTAATCCCATACCATTCAATGCCAAAACACTATTTGGATTAATTTCCAATGCTTTGTAGAATTCAAGCATGGATGATTTGTTTAAATTAGAAGGATCACGTGGCGCTGTATTTTGCTGAGGCTGCATTGCTAAAGTTGATTCCAATCTCAAATTACTTAATGCAATACCCTTCATTTCAAAAATTTTGTAATCCTCAGGGTAAATTTCTAGTATCTCATCAAAAATTTTAATGGATTTTTCATACTCACCTTTTAAAAATGGCTCAAATGCTTCAGCAAACAACTTATCACGCTCATCTATATTTTCTGCATATGCTGAACCAATGAAAAATGTGAATGTAAATAAAATAACTGTAAATAATTTTATAGTATTTTGTGACATGTTTTGTTTCATCTTTGTTTTTTTCAAAAATATAATTAAAATTTATCTACTGATCAGTATATTATATCGCCAGCGAGTATTTTTTCAATATTTTTACCTTTAGAAATTATTAGCGCACCATCATTATCTATTTTCATAGCCTTACCATTTATGCTACCATTTCCTGTTATAATTGAAACATTTCTACCAATCGTAGATGACCTTTTTGTCCATTGATTTACAATTTTTCCTGTATGCTTTGAATCAATCATCTGAAAAACATTTTCTAATTCATATAAAAACTGATGAAGTAATGGTAATGAATTTTCATCTTTTTTTACTAGTGTTGTAACACCATAAAAATTTGGAGTTTTCTTTATAATATTTGCTAACTCAGTTGGTTTAATTTTAAAATTAATTCCTACACCAATGATCATATATTCAATTTCGTTTGATATGATTGATGCATCAACTAATACGCCTGCGACTTTTTTTCCCTTAATTGTAACATCATTCGGCCATTTTAACTCTGGTTTAATTTTTAATGTTTTCTCAATTGCCAAACATAATGCAAGTGATATAGCAATTGGCACAAGTGTTGTTGATGAAACACTAAATTTTGGATGAATTATTATCGACATCCAAATCCCGCCTACTGGTGATTTCCATTTTCGTTTCATTCTGCCTCTTCCGCCGGTTTGTTTTTTTGCAATGATAATTGTACCATTCATATTATTTCTAGTTGCAATTTCCATTGCAAAATTTTGTGTTGTATCTATTGTGTTGAAATAATAAACTTTTTTTCCCAAAAACTTAGTATTCAAATTTTGTGTAACCTCCCATGGTAAAAGAAGTTTTGTTGTATTCACAAGTCTATATCCAAGATTTTGTTTTGATTCAATTTTATATCCAAGTGAACGAATTTTTTTAATATCTTTCCATACTGCTACTCTACTTATTTTCAGAACATCACTCATGTCCTGCCCAGATAAAAACTCTGATTTATGCGACTTTAAAAAAGAAAGAATCTTCAAAAAGCTAAAGTTATCAGACGAAGTAAACATCATGTTTTATTTAGAATAAATTCTGTCATGAATTTGTGCAAGAATTAGTTTTGCTTTCTCTTTATTTTCATATGCATCCTGAGTTTCATCCATTATTGCATCAATCTCATAACTTTTATCAACTAAAATATTAGCCACATGTTCATCAAGTGTTCTCTTACCAATTAGATAGTAAGCAAAAACAGTATTCTTTTGTCCTATTCTATGTAATCTATCTTCAGCCTGACGATGTATCGCTGGACTCCAATCTAGTTCAGCAAATATAACATATTTTGCACGTGTTAGATTTATTCCAAGATTGCCAGCACGCAGTCCAACAATAATTAATTTCGTATCTCCATTTTGGAAATTATCAATATTTTCCTGTCGTATTTTATCAGTTTGACCACCAATAATTGCTGCAGGCTTAAATTCCTGTAAACTTTCATGTAATAATTTATGAATGGATTTATGATGGCAGAAAACAACCACACTTTCCTCAATTTCCATTATATTTTTCACAAAATCAATCACGTGGTGAAGTTTTGCCACACCTGCTGCTTGCCTCTCACTTTGAATTGCTCTCTGATATGAAGCAACTTTGCTAAACTCAGTTTCTGCATTTTTCTGTTCTTCTTCAAGTTTGCTCCAAATCTTATTTAATTCATTTTTATAGTAAGTTTCATCAGCATCAATCGTTTCCTTATATCTCACTTTGTCCTTTAATTCCTTTAATACATCTGATTTTTTTCTACGAAGCATTACATCTCTTTGTAGTACATGACGCAAACCATCACGCTTACTAGGAACAACAATTGCCTTGCCTTTTTCATCCTGATAACAGAAATATTCACAAAATTCTTTAAAACTACCCAACAAACCTGGTTTTAGTATATCAACTATTGGCCATATTTCAGAACCGTGATTATATATCGGTGTACCAGAAAGACCAACCCTATATTTGACTGACTTCATTCCTGCAAGTTTTTTAACAGCTCTATACTTTTTGGTTGTTTTAGAACGAAGATGTTGTACCTCATCACATACAAGTGTATGAATTTTTAATTTTGATAGATCAATTTGACGTTTATAAAGCAACTCGTAATTGATAAGATAAAAATCATAATCGCCAAGTTCTTTTTGTTTACCGGAGCGTATAGATGTTATAGTTGGTACGTCATGCTCTACAATGCGTCCGTTCTTACTCTTTTTTTTCATGAATCTTTCTATTTCACGCTGCCAATTAGTCAGTGTAACAAGTGGGGCTACTACAACAACAGGTAATGATTGTTTTTCTGATGCAATATATGCTAGTGTTTGTACAGTTTTACCAAGACCCATATCGTCAGCAAGCAATGCATTGCCTGATGATTTCAAAAGAAAATCTAATCCCATTTTCTGAAAGTTTAACAGTTTCCCACGAAACTGTTTTTTTGGTATTGCTTTAGAAAGTTTTTCAATTTTTCTATTTGGTAATTTTTTAGTAATTTTAACACGTACTTTTCGTTGCCAAACTGATTTTGATAATATTTCCAATGGGTATCTTTCCAAAATTAGCTTGATCTGGTTAACATTTTTTGCCGTATCTGGAATAATAACTTCATTAGGACCATTACCATACCACAATTCTGGTATAAGCTTTGATACCATCATTACAGCTCTTACGCCTGTAATTTTCCATGTCCATGATCCTGAATATTTATCAATTGCATATTTGAGTGTTCCAAATGTTTTCATTGTTACTTCGTGATTCTCGAAAATTGTTTTACTTCTTTATGAATCTTGATTTTTTAGTCAAGATCGACTTTATTACAAAATAGTGATATATGGGTAAAATGCTACAAACTGGTTACACGAGTTTCCCGTACTAATCATGTTTGTGCTGAGTATTATGGCAATCACAATTACAAAGATTAGTTTTATGATCGTTTAAACAATCAATGCATTCAAAATGCTTATGATTTTCACAGTTAGCACATATCATGAATATTGTTTCTATATGGTCTTTGAAAAGTTTTTGCTAGAAGTTATAAAGTAAATTTTCCTAAACCAGATATTGGGTCTAAAAAGATACATTGCAATTAGAAGTCTAACCATGTTTGGTGTTCTGATGATAACATTACTGTTAACAATTGCATTAGTTGGATCTAATATGGATGTTATTTTAAAACAGGGGATTGTTTATCAAGTTAGAGCAGAAATTACGGAAAACCCAGCTATTGCTGAGAGCTTTTCAACTGTTGAAGAATTTGATAAATTTATTCAAGATCAAATTGACCAACGGATTGAGACACTTGGACTTGATGAGCCATGGTATTCACCACAAAGAGTTGGGTTTACTATGTATAAAATATTAATTCTAGATTTTGGAAATGCGACATTTCTCACAAGTGATAGTGGTTCATCAAATGTTGGTGATATTCTATTGGAAAAGATTCCAAGAACTGTTTTGCTTTTCACTACCGCAACTATAATAATTTCCATAATTGGAATATTTTTAGGTGCCTTAGCAGGAAGTAAGGTTGGTTCCGCTGTTGATCGAATAACATCAGCGTTCGCAGTGATTAGCAGTAGCTTTCCTGTTTGGTGGATAGGAATGCTTATGATCTTTTTGTTTGCGTTTACATATCACATTTTTCCCGCCAGAGCAACACCATCTATACTTCCAACAGAACCTGGTTACATACTTGCATTGCTTTATCATATGGCACTACCACTGATTACAATTGTAATGATTGGATTTGGTGCATGGGCATACCTTGTACGTAATTTTATGGTAGGAACGATGCAGGAAGATTTTATCATTGCAAAAAAATCTGCTGGTATTGATAAAAAAAAGATTATCTATAAACATGCTTTAAAAAATGCCGCGCCACCAATTATCACCATTTTAGCACTAAGTCTTTCAGGTTCATTAGGGGGTGCAATAATTACAGAAGCTGTTTTTGATTGGCCTGGAATGGGACGACTTTATTTTGAGGCAATCAGCGTCATGGACTTACCAATCATAATTGGTGCAACGTATGTACTTACGGTACTATTTTTGATCAGTATTCTTGTTGCAGATTTACTTTACGGCTATTTTGATCCAAGGGTGAAAACAGAATGAGCAGTGTAAGTCCAACTGAAATAAAACGGGAGTTTATGAAAAGTAAGATTGGTTTGATTGGGGTCATAATTTTATTAAGCCTTGTTATATTATCTGTGGTGGCTATCACCACAATTCCTATTGACACATTCAAACAATGGAATAATCCTGGTAACTGGATTTCATATCCAAAGACATCAGCGCCAGCATGGGTAAACTATTTCGTTATGGAAAAAATTCCAGAGCATTTGATACTAGATAACCCAACAGTGGTAACTAAAGATGATATTATATCATTAACATCACATCAATTTGATGTACAATATCATTATGATGATTTTCCAAGCGACTTTATTTATGAAATTAATGTTGAATATTCAGGATCACAACTTCTTCAGATTTCTCTAATCAGACCAGATAATTCCCAAATACTCCTTGTATCCAAATCATTACCGCAGTCAGATTCAAAAATCACACATCATGAACGAATATTTTCCACTGATGGTAATATTAAAAAAAATATTCAAATACATTTTTCTGAAATGGGATTTTATAATCAAAATACGACAAGTGAAAATATGATTTTTGCAAACAATAATGGAGATGTTCTTAAGGGAAATTATCTGTTTTTGGTAAATATCTATGGTATTAATGAAAATGTGAATGTTATTGATTCCAAATTAATTCTTGGTGGAAAAGCATACGGAATGATGGGTACAGATGAGTTACGAAGAGACCTTGCTGTTGGTCTTTTATGGGGAACTCCACTTGCGTTGTTTATCGGCATTGCTGTAGCAGTTGGTTCTGTAATAGTTGGTCTAATTTATGGTGTATATGCTGGATTCAAAGGAAAAAAAACAGACGAGGCAATGATGAGATTTAACGATGTTATTTATGCACTTCCTGCACTACCTTTTTTGATAATTCTCGCTGTAACCATAAGTAATAGTATATTTTTGCTTGTTGGCTTTTTAATGATCTTTAGTTGGGTTGGAATTGCAAAGGTTTCACGTAGTATGGCACTTCAAATAAAAACTAGACAGTATGTTGAAGCATCGCAAATGATGGGACAGAAAAATTCTAAAATAGTTTTCAAACATATTATTCCACAATTGCTGCCCTATGCTTTTGCAAGTATAGCAATTTCCGTACCTGCAGCAATCACTACTGAAGCTGGTCTAAGCTTTTTGGGTCTTGGTGATCCAACATTTCCCACATGGGGACAAATCTTACATGATGCAAACACATACGGTGCAGCTGCCAGAGGAATATGGTGGTGGATAGTGCCACCTGGAATGATGATTGCAATTACTGGTCTTGCGTTTGTTTTTATTGGAAATGCACTAGATGCGATTGTAAATCCTAAACTAAAAAAATAAATTTTATTTGGTTAATTTATTTTGAAGTGTATTATCTGATTAGGATTTAAATTCCCTGATAATATTCATTGCAGTATCATTTAGTTTAATGGTGTAAACTGCACTATTTTCATCGTTTGATTCTGAAAGTTTCTCACCAAATTCTGTCTTATCATGTCCTCGCTCAAAATTTCCACCGGATTCCTTAATGCATAATGGAAATTTCTTCATGGTTAATTTTGTTTGCAATAAATAGGCAATGAATTTTTTGTATGTTTCAGTGTTATTCCAATCAACATTCTGTTCTTGACACATAGCAATCCAAATATCAACCGTGTTTTGATAAATCACTATTTTACGAATATCATCCAATGCAAGATTTGACATTTAATCACACTAACTAAAAATCAGCACGCTTCATTTTAGAGCCGCAACGAGGACAATCTCCACCCTTGAATCTATGATTACAGGTTAAACAGGCATATCGTACACTAGTTCCTTGTCCTTGACCTTTACCGAATAATCCTCCACCAAATCCAAATCCTGAGCCGCGAGATCCACCCATTCTTGTCATATACCTCTTACGTAAAAGTAATGGAAAGACAATAAAAATTGCTAATGCAGCGCCTAAACCATATGGAAATGGCAAAACCAATTGCAATCCAATGCTTACAGCTAAAGATGCAAATAAAAATATCAAATAGCCTTTGTAATTCATCATTATAAAAAAAATGGCTAAGAAACTTTATAAAGTTTTGTTAGAATTTTGTTGTTTTCATAATTTGTAGTCTTCTAACGTTATACAACAACAAATGGAATATTTTTTCCGTCGCTATCCCATGCAAATATATGGTGGTACAACTAATCCATCTATGAACACATCACCACGTTTTGCCTTTCCACGTAAAATCAAAATGCATTCATCAGGATGATTCATCTTACAAAATGATAGAATACCATCTCTTGCTTCCGTAGTTAATGATATTTTACGTTCAGATTTTTTCTCTTTTGATTGCAATTTATTCCTCAGATCTTATTGTATATTGTACAGCAGAAATTTGATTTAAAATAGATTCCAATGATTTGACATGTTTAGG